>CAYREA010000290.1:0-5377 GCA_964423075.1 uncultured Rubrivivax sp.
GCGCGCCGATGAAGCAGTTGTCCTCGATGATGGTCGGGTTGGCCTGCAGCGGCTCCAGGACGCCGCCGATGCCCACGCCGCCGGAGAGGTGCACGTTCTTGCCGATCTGCGCGCAGCTGCCCACGGTGGCCCAGGTGTCGACCATGGTGCCTTCGTCGACATAGGCGCCGATGTTCACGTAGCTGGGCATCAGGATCACGTTCCTGGCGAGGTAGCTGCCGCGCCGCGCCACCGCCGGCGGCACCACGCGCACGCCGCTTTCGCGCATGGCCGCTTCGTCGAGGTGGGCGAACTTGGTGGGCACCTTGTCGTAGAAACCCAGGTCGCCGGCGCGCACGATCTTGTTGTCGTTGAGGCGGAAGCTCAGCAGCACGGCCTTCTTGACCCACTGGTTCACCACCCAGTCGCCCACGCCGCGGCGCTCGGCCACGCGCAGGCGGCCGCCGTTGAGCTGCTTGATGACGGCCTCGACCGTGTCGCGCACCTGCGGCGCATTGATGGCGGAGATCTCGGCGCGGCTTTCCCAGGCGAGATCGATGATGGCTTGCAGGTCTGCGTTGGACGACATCAAAGGCTTTCGGTGTACAGAACGATGCGATGCGCGGCTTCCAGGCATTCGGCCACTGGCGCCACCAGGGCCATGCGGATGCGGCCCGTGCCGGGGTTGCTGCCGCCGACGCTGCGGGCCAGCAGGCTGCCCGGCAGGACCTGCACATTGTATTGAGCGAGCAGGCCGCGGGCCCAGGCGATCTCGTCGCCGGGAATGGCGGCCCACAGGTAGAAGGCGGCGTCGGGCAGCTTCACGTCCATCACGCTGGCCAGCACGGGCGTCACTTCAGCGAACTTCTGCCGGTACAGGTCGCGGTTGGCCACCACGTGGCCCTCGTCGTTCCAGGCCGCAGCGCTGGCGCGTTGCACCAGGCCGCCCATGGCACTGCCGTGGTAGGTGCGGTAGAGCAGGAAGGCCTTGATCAGGGCCCGGTCTCCGGCCACGAAGCCCGAGCGCAGGCCGGGCACGTTGCTGCGCTTGGAAAGGCTGGTCAGCGCCACGAGGTTGCGGAAGTCATGGCGCCCGAGTTTGACGGCGGCTTCCAGGCTGCCCAGTGGTGGTTCGTCGCGAAAGTAGATCTCGGAGTAACACTCGTCGCTGGCGATGACGAAACCGTGGCGGTCGCTCAACTCGAACAGCTGCTGCCACTCGGCCAGCGGCATCACCGCGCCGGTGGGGTTGCCGGGCGAGCAGACGTAGAGCAGCTGGGTGCGCGCCCACACCTCGTCGGGCACCGCCGCCCAGTCGGCCGCGAAGTTGCGGGCCGGATCGCTGGGCACGTAGAAGGGCGTGGCGCCGCCGAGCAGGGCCGCGCCTTCGTAGATTTGATAGAAGGGGTTGGGGCAGACCACGGTGGCGCCGGGCCGCGTCGGGTCCAGCACCGTCTGCGCCAGCGCGAACAGGGCCTCGCGCGAGCCGTTCACCGGCAGCACCTGCGTGGCCGCGTCCAGCGCCACGCCGTAGCGGCGCTGCACCCAGCCGGTGATGGCCTCGCGCAACGCCGGTTCACCCAGCGTGGCGGGGTAGGCGCTGAGCGTGGGCAGCGCCTTCATCAGCGCTTCTTCGATCAGCGCCGGCGTGGCGTGCTTGGGCTCGCCGATGCCCAGGCCGATGGGGCGGTACGCCGGGTTCGGCGTGATGTCCTGGGTGAGCTCGCGCCAGCGTTCGAAAGGGTAGGGGTGCAGGCGGGCGAGCAGCGGGTTCATGCCCGCGATTATCCCGTGCCGCCTGCGGGCGGCTTCAAGCCGCGTGCGCGTGCTCCAGCCTGAAGGCGGCCACCACCTGCACCAGGGCCTGGGCCTGGGTGCGCAGGCTTTCGGCTGCGGCGGCGCTCTGTTCCACCAGCGCAGCGTTCTGCTGCGTGCTGCGGTCCATCTCGGTGACGGCCTGGCCCACCTGCGCCACGCCCGAGCTCTGCTCGCGGCTGGCGGCGCTGATCTCGCTCATGATGGCCGTCACGCGGGTGATCGACTGCACCACCTCGTTCATCGTGGCGCCGGCTTCGTCCACCTGCGACGTGCCCTGTTCGACCCGTTCCACGCTGGCGGCGATGAGGGTCTTGATCTCGCGCGCCGCGTCGGCGCTGCGCTGCGCCAGGCTGCGCACTTCGCTGGCCACCACGGCGAAGCCGCGGCCCTGTTCGCCGGCACGGGCGGCTTCCACCGCCGCGTTCAGCGCCAGGATGTTGGTCTGGAAGGCGATGCCGTCGATCACCCCGATGATGTCGCTGATGCGGCGCGAGCTTTCGTTGATGCCGCGCATGGTCTCCACCACGCGCGCCACCGAGGCGCCGCCACGGGTGGCCACTTCGCTGGCGCTGCGCGCCAGGTCGTCGGCCTGGCGGGCGTTCTCGGCGTTCTGCTTCACCGTCGTGCCCAGCTGTTCCATCGACGCGGCCGTCTGCTCCAGCGCCGAGGCCTGCTGCTCGGTGCGGCCCGACAGGTCGCTGTTGCCCTGGGCGATCTCGCTGCTGGCGGTGGCCACCTGCTCGCTGCCCAGGCGCACGCTGGACACCACTTTGGACAGGCTTTCCTGCATGTGCTGCAGGCCAGCCATGAGGCTGTGGCTGTCGCCGGCCTTCAGCGTGATGCGCGTGCTCAGGTCACCCTCGGCCACGGCGCGTGCCACGGCCGCGGCCACGCTGGGCTCGCCGCCCAGTTGCGCCAGCAGGCTGCGCGTGATCAGCAGCGCCATCACCAGGCCGATGGCCAGCGCCGCGGCCACCAGGCCCAGGGTGATCATGCGGGCGCGCCCGTACACCGCCGCCGCGCGTTCGGCTTCCTGCTTGCCACCTTCGAAGTTGAAGGCGGTGAGCCGGTCCAGCACGCCGATGGCTTCGTCGGCGGCCATCTTGGACGCGCCATCGCCGATGTCCTTGGCGTCGTCGGCCTTGCCGGCGCGGCCCAGGTCGACCACCTTCTTGGCGAAGGCCTGGTACTCGACCCACTTGGCCTTGAAGGCCTCGGCCAGCTTGCGTTCCTCGTCAGCCGCGGCCAGCTTGTCGTACTCGGCCAGGCGGGCGGCCACGTTGGCGGCGGCCTCCTTCATCTTGTCCTCGTACTCGCTGCGGTAGCTGTCGTCCGCGGCGCGGGCGTGCCGGACTTCGAGGTCGCGGAATTCCAGGATCGAGGTGCGCACGGCGTTGGTGTCGGCCACGCTGGGCAGCCACTTGCCGGCCAGGTTGGCCGAGGTCTGGTTGACCTGGGCCAGGGTGATCACCGAAGCGGCCCCGAGCACGGCGGTGAGCGCGAGCACGGTGACGAAGGCCAGCGTGAGGCGTACGCCGATGCGAAGCCCGGCGAACCAGTGCGTAAAACGAGCGGCAATGTTCATGGGCAGAACCTTGAATCGAGACGGGACGGGCGGGCGGCGCGGTCAGCGCCGCGCGATCACTTCTTGAAGCCGATGTAGGTGACGCCGATCACCTTGCCGTCCGCGGCCTTGATCGGGTTGTAGCAGGCGTCGAAGGGCGTGCCGAGCACGTCCACCTGGCCGCAGAACGACTCGCCCTTGCTCACGGCCTCGTAGGCCTTGGCGCGCGCCAGCGGCGTGCCCACGCCGCGCTTGCCTTCGGGCGTGAGCACGTTGGTGCTGACGCGGATGAAGTCGTCGCCTTCCTTGACGAACACGGTGGCGGTGGCGCCGGTGCTCTTCTTGATTTCGTCGACCACGTCGTAGTTGTTGTTGATCTTGCGCGCGCCGAAGTAGATGGCCGGCACGGTCTTCTCGCCGGCCTTGTCAGTGCCTTCGAGCTTCGGGGCGCCGATCTTGCCCAGGCGGGCGTCGAGCGCGGCGATGGTGGCCTTGGTGTCGTTGGCCTGGGCGGAAGCGGCAGCCAGCAGCAGCAGGGCAGCGGCGGTGGAGACGAACTTGTTCATGGCGATGTCCTTCAGGTCTGTCTGGTTGATGCGGCCGGGATGGGTGCCGCTGGGGCACAGGCGCACCCGGATTACCCGACTGGGGTATCGGCACTGTGACAGTCGCCTTGAGATCAGAAGCGTGGAAATGCGCGGCCGCAGCGGCGCTTTTCCAGCACGTGCGCAGCTACAGCGCGCCGCGGCAGCCCGGCGCACCACATTGGCAGGCCAGGCGGCCTTCGTGGTGCGTTTCACCGTAGTCGACGGTGATCTCCTCGCCGGGCGTGATGTCGCGCAGCGCGTAGAACTCCACCCGCCCCTGGCGGATGCACAGCCGCGCATTGGGCTTGCAGCTGTGGTTGGTGTAGCGCATGGGGTCGGCCGACTGGCTGAAGTCGATGGCCCGCCGCGTCGAGAGCTCGACGATCATGATGCGTTCGGCCCGCGTGGCGCGGATGCGTGCCTCGGCCACGCTGATGCTCTCGCCGCGGATCTCGCGCCGCGCGGGCACCTGTTCCGCCGCGAAGGCCCCCTGGCCGTCGATGCGGCTGGCGTGCACGTCGACGGCGTACTTCTGGTAGGCGGGCCGGGTGGTTTCCATCAGGCCTGCGGCAGTTCCACCTTGGGCGCCGGCTTCCAGCCCTTCTTGCGGTGTTCGACGGTGACGTAGGTGCGGATGCCGCCGCGCACGTACCAGTCGGCATGCACGCGCAGGAAGCGCGGCTGGATGGCCTGCACGATGTCGCTGACGATGGTGTTGGTCACCTTCTCGTGGAAGGCGCCCTCGTTGCGGTAGCTCCAGAAGTACATCTTCAGGCTCTTGAGCTCGACGCAGAGCTGGTCGGCCACGATCTCGATGCTGAAGTGGGCGAAGTCGGGCTGGCCGGTCAGCGGGCACAGGCAGGTGAACTCGGGCACGTCGAAGCGGATGACGTAGTCGCGCCCGGGTGCGGGGTTCGGAAACACCTGCAATTCTTTGCTGGGTGCGGTGGGCGGCACGGGGGGTGCCTGGCGCTGGGTGGGCTTGCTGCGGGCCATCGGGAGACTCAGCTTCGCTGGACGAAGGTGGGGGTAGGAGCAGGGGGTCGCGATGCTATCATCCGGCCCGCTTTGCGCTCTCTCGAAGAGCGCATTTTTCCATTCAAATCAAGCACTTGCGCGCTCCGTGCCGCGGCGCGACAGGGCCTTCGATGCGCCTCAACCAGATCAAGCTCTCGGGCTTCAAGTCCTTCGCCGAACCCACCACCTTCCAGCTGCCGGGCCAACTGGTCGGTGTGGTCGGGCCCAACGGCTGCGGCAAGAGCAACATCATGGACGCGGTGCGCTGGGTGCTCGGCGAGAGCAAGGCCAGCGAGCTGCGTGGCGAGTCCATGCAGGACGTCATCTTCAACGGCAGCGGCAACCGCAAGCCCGCCAGCCGCGCCAGCGTGGAGCTGGTGTTCGACAACACGCTGGCGCGCGCCGGCGGCCA
>CAYREA010000291.1:0-5363 GCA_964423075.1 uncultured Rubrivivax sp.
CGCTGGCCGGCTTCCACAGCCTGAACTACTCGATGTTCGACCTGGCCTACGGCTACGCGCGCAACAACATGAGCGCCTTCGTCGAACTGCAGGAGAAGGAATTCGCCGCCGCCGAGCGTGGCTTCACCGCAGTGAAGCACCAGCGCGAAGTGGGCACGGGTTACTTCGATGCCGTGACCACGACGATCGAGAAGAAGTCTTCAACCGCCGCGCTGAAGGGCTCGACCGAAGACGAGCAGTTCTTCGACGGCACGCATCACTAAAAACACCGAGGCGGAGACAAGGCGAGCGGCGCTGCCGGCAACGGCAGCGCCGTTCTGCCTTTCAGGCCGCCATCACGTCGAGCGCGCGCGACGCGCCGATGAGCGCCGGCGACACCTCGGACTGCACGACGAAGACCGGGATCGGCGCCAGGTAGCTGGTGAATCGCCCCTTGGACTCGAAGCGCTCGCGGAAGGGCGAGTGGTCGAGCCAGGTACCCAGGCGCGGCACGATGCCACCGCCGATGTAGACGCCGCCGCGTGCGCCCAGCGTGAGGGCCAGGTTGCCCGCCACCTGGCCGAGCAGGCTGCAGAAGATCGTCAGCGCATGCGTGCTGGCGCAGTCGCTGTCGTCGAGCGCGCCGTCCACGATCTCGTGCGCCGCGCGCGGCTGCGGCGCGTAGCCGGCCACCTCGAGCACGCTGCGGTACAGGTTCTCCAGCCCCGGCCCCGACAGCGCGCGCTCGGCCGAGACATGACCGAAGTTCTGCTGCATGTGGGCCAGCACGGCCGATTCCTCATGGTCGCAGGCGGCCAGCGTGACGTGTCCGCCTTCACCGCCGATGGCCACGTGGCCCTGGCCACCCGGCAGCGGCAGCAGGCCCGAAACGCCCAGGCCGGTGCCCGGGCCTATCAGCGCCAGGGGCGCATGCGGCACGGGCCGCCCGCCGCCCACCTGCCGCAGCTCGGCCGAAGACAGGGCCGGCAGCGCCAGTGCCAGGGCGGTGAAATCGTTCAGCACCAGCAGGCGCTCGACACCCAGGCCCTGCTGCAGTTCGCGGATGGAAAAGCTCCAGCTCGAGTTGGTGAGCTGCACATGGTCGCCATCGATCGGAGTGGCCACACCCAGGGCGCAGGCGCGGGCGGCGGCGCCGGGGTGTTCGTCCTGGTAGCGCTGCAGCGCGTGGCCGAGACTGGGGAAGTCGGCACAGCGGTAGCGCGCGACCTCGCGCGCACCGCCGCCGGGGCTGTGCACACGCGCGAAGCGTGCATGGGTGCCGCCGATGTCGCCCACCAGGCGCGGATAGTGCTGTGCGGTGCTCATCGTCCATGTCTCCTCGGAGCTGCCGTCGTCGATGGACGCGGCTCGGCGGCAGGGCAGCCTGCCTCGGCATCGTAGGCAGCAGATGACAACGCTGTCAATTGCGATTGGACAACGGCTTCTTCATCGTTTACCCCAAGGCAGGGCCCGACGGTCAGCGCGACGGCCGGCGCGTCCGCCGCGGCAAGGCCGAGGTGGACGCGCGCACCACCAGTTCGTGCGGCAGCACACGCGCCGGCAGCCTGGCGCCTGCCTGGAGCGCCGCGGCCACGTCACCGCTGATCAGCATCTGCACCGCGGCCTCGGCCATTTCGCCCACCGGCTGGCGCACCGTGGTCAGCGCGGGCCACACCAGGCTGGCCGACGGTGAATCGTCGAAGCCCACCAGCGACAGGTCCTGCGGCACCTGGATGCCCAGGCGCTGCGCCGCGGCCAGCACGCCCAGGGCCATGTCGTCGTTGCTGGCGAACACGGCGGTGGGTGGGTGGCGCGCGCTCAGCATTGCATGTGCGGCTTCCACGCCGGCCTCGAAGCGGAAGCTGCCGCGGAAGTGCAGGGCGGGGTCCAGCGCCAGGCCGTGGGCCTTCAGCGCCTTCTCGAAACCGCGCCGGCGCCGGCCCGAGGCGGCCTGGTCGGGTGCGCCTTCGATGAAGCCGATGCGTTCGTGGCCCAGGCTGATGAGCAGGTTGCCCACTTCCTCGGCCGCGGCGGTGTCATCCATCGACACACGGGCGCTGGTGGCGCCGGTGCCGGGCGAGATCAGCACGCAGGGCGTGCCGAAGGCCTTCACAGCGGCCAGCACGCGCGCGTCATCACACAGCGGCGGGGTCAGGATCATGCCGTCGGGCCGCAGCGCGGCGAGCATGTGTTCCACCTGGTCGGTGATGTCGGGGGCGTCGGTGCCCATCGACTCCACCACCAGGTGGTAGCCATTGGCGCGGCAGGCCAGCGTGGCGCCGCGCTGCACGCCGCCGACGAAGGCCGCGCTGGGGTCGTAGTACAGCAGGCAGATCAGGAAGGACTTGGCCCCCGCCAGGCTGCGCGCCGACTGCTTGGGCCGGTAGTTGAGCCGGCGCACCACCTCCAGCACCTGCTCGCGCGTGGCGTCGAGCACGCCGCTCTCGCGGTTGACCACGCGCGAGACCGTCTTGATCGAGACGCCGGCCTCGCGGGCGACGTCGACGATGGTGGCCGCGGCCCTGACGCCGTTTTTCATCATGGCCGCAGTCTAGCGACCGCGGCCTGCCTCGCCGGGCCTATCCGGCCGCGCCGGCTCCGCGCTGGCGCCACACCACCAGCAGCGCGAAGCAGCCGGCGGCAAACAGCAGGCCGCCCGCGAGCAGGGGCGAGGCCAGGTTGCTCAGCGCCATGCCGAAGTCGTGCAGCACCCAGGCCGGCAGAGCCGCCAGGGCACTGGCGCGGTCGGTGTCGGGGCCGATGGCCAGGCCCTGCTCCGAGCTCACCATCGCGCGGCCGGCCTGCTGGAGCAGGTCCTTCATCACCTGCGACAGCAGCGGCTGGCCGAACAGGCGCTCCAGCAGCTGGCTGCCCAGGCCGATGCCCACGCCCAGGATCACCCAGCCCCAGCGCCGGAACCAGGCCGTCAGCAGAATGATCAGCAGCGTCAGCGGCAGCAGCCACAGCGTGGCCAGCGGCAGGCCGGCGACGAAGCGTGCGGCGATGCTGAAGGTGCCCGCCAGCAGCTGCGGCCAGGGCAGCGCGAACCAGGCGCCGATGCCCGCCACGCGCGTGACCAGCACCAGCGACACCAGCCAGCCGCTGGCCAGGCCCACCACCACCGCCGCCATCGGCACCAGCAGCAGGTGCACGATGAGCGGGGCCGCGATGCTCTCGCTGTGGCTGCTGGGCAGCGACATCCAGAACTCGACGGAGCGGTCGCTGTGATCGCGCCGCGCAATGCCGCTGGCGATGATCAGCGAGCTGATCCAGGCGATGACGAAGGTCACCGCCATGCCGCCGACCATGGCGGCCACCGCCAGCATCGTGGGCAGGCCATCGCCCACCTTGGCGAGAGTCTTGGCGTCGATGTTGATCTCGCCCAGACCGATGATCGCCAGGGCGATGCCCAGCGGAATCAGCACCATCAGCATCCAGCCGAAGCGGTGCTGCAGCCATTCGCGCTGCATCAGGGGAATGAGGTTCTTCATGTCTTTGCCTCGTTCAGAAGTGCGTGCGGTCGAGTTCGGGCTTGCGCGTCAGCGCGACGAACAGGTCCACCAGGCTGGGGCGCATGCGCTGGCCCAGGGCCTGCACGTGCGCGGGAGGTTCGCCGTCGAAGATGGCGGCGTTGCCGGCCGTGCCGGCGCCGGTGCGGTAGCGCAGCAGCGGGTGGGCGGCGGCCATCTGCTCGGCCACGGCCGAGTCGTGGCTGAAGGCGACGAAGCGGCGGTCCATGTCTTCCAGGCTGATGGACAACACCAGCTTGCCTTCGTTGAGCATCAGCACGTCGGACAGCAGCGACTCGATCTCTTCCACCTGGTGGGTGCTGATGAGCACGCTGCGTTCGCCGTCGCACCATTCGTCGATCAGCATCTCGTAGAAGGCCTTGCGCGACAGCACGTCCAGGCCCAGCGTGGGTTCGTCCAGGATCATCAGCTTCGCGTCGACGGCGGCGATCAGCGCCAGGTGCGCCTGCGCCAGCATGCCCTTGGACAGCGTCTTCACCTTGTCGCGCAGGCCCACGCTGGTGCGGCGCAGCAGCTGGCGTGCACGCTCGGCCGAGAAGCGCGGGTGCAGGCCGCTCATCAGCGTGATGAGCTCTTCCACACGCGCCCAGCGCGGCAGCACCGCCACGTCGGGGATGTAGCAGGCCTGCTCCAGCAACTGCGTGCGCTGGCGCCGCGGGTCCAGGCCCAGCATCACCAGCTGGCCTTCGGCCGCAGCCAGGCCCACCATGGCCTTCATCAGCGTGGTCTTGCCGGCGCCGTTGTGGCCCAGCAGGCCCACCACGCGGCCGGGTGCGATCTCGAAGCTCACGTCGTCGAGCGCGCGCTTGCGCTGCTTGGGCAGGTGGCCGTAATCGAGTGTGAGGCCGCGGGCGCGGATCAGCGGTTGCATGTGTTCATTCCTCCCAGATCAGGTCGGCGCTGCCGATGTCCAGCCGGCGCAGCCGCTCGCGCAGCTGCGGCCATTCATCGCTCAGGAAGCGCTGCCTCTCGGTGTGGCGCAGGTGCAGGCGCGCGCCGGGCCGCACATACAGGCCCAGGCCGCGGCGGCTTTCCAGCAGGCCGGCCTCGCCCAGCGCGGCAAGTGCGCGGCTCACGGTCAGCGGGTTCAGCAGGTACTGGCCCGACAGGGCGCGCACCGAGGGCATGGCGTGGCCCTCGGCAATCTCGCCGTCGAGCAGGCGCGCGGCCAGCCGGTCGGCCAGCTGCTGGTAAATCGGCGCGCGGTGATCCCAGTCGGGCTGCATGGTGCCGGACCTCCGTCGGGTGTGTTGCTGAGGTAGCACACCATAACGACGGGCCCGTTGCGTGGCGAGCACGGTGCGACAGACTGCAGCGGCGCGCGACAGGGCGTCACGCATCGCCCGGCGGTGCCGGCAGCGGCGCTGCGCCGGCCACCCGGCCGGCGCCTGGCCGGCGGTGTCGCCCGCTGCCCGGCGGCCACCGGGCAGCGCCGCCTCACATCGACGCGGCCAGCATCGCCCGGTAGTCGCCGCGGGTGGCGATGCGCGGGTTGGTCTTGTGACAATGGTCGGCCATCGCCCCGTCGATCACGCGCTCGAACAGGTCTTCGGTCACGCCCATGGCCCGCAGGCCCGTGGGCAGGCCCAGGCGGGCGTTGAGCGCGCGGATGGCCTCGGCCACCTCGGTGCCGGCGGCATCGCAGCCGGCCAGGCCGATGGCGTGGGCGATGCGCGCCAGGCGGCGGTCGCGCTGCATGCTCTCGGCGGCGGCGTTGAACATCACCACCGCGGGCAGGAACATCGCGTTCAACGTGCCGTGGTGCAGGCGCGGGTTCACGCCGCCCAGGCTGTGGCTGAGCGAATGCACGCAGCCCAGGCCCTTCTGGAAGGCCATCGCGCCCTGCATGCTGGC
>CAYREA010000292.1:0-5354 GCA_964423075.1 uncultured Rubrivivax sp.
GCACCAGCTCTTCCAGCGTGCCGGGGCGGCCGTAGTGCAGCACCTGCGGCTCTTCGTGGAAACGCGCGCCCACGCCGTGGCCGCAGAACTCGCGAACCACCGAGAAGCCCGCGCTTTCGGCGAAGGTCTGGATGGCATGGCCGATGTCGCCCAGGCGCGCGCCAGGCTTGACCTTGACGATGCCCTTCCACATGGCGTCGAAGGTGATCTGGCACAGGCGCTTGGAGGCGATGGAGCCTTCACCCACGATGTACATGCGGCTGTTGTCGCCATGCCAGCCGTCCTTGATGACGGTGACGTCGATGTTGATCACGTCGCCGTTCTTCAGCGGCCGGTCGTCGGGGATGCCATGGCAGACCACGTCGTTGAGCGAGGTGCACAGCGAAGCCGGGTAGGGCGGGTAACCCGGCGGCTGGTAGCCCAGCGTGGCCGGAATGCCGCGCTGCACGTTCACCATGTGCTCGTGCGCGATGCGGTCGATGTCCTTGGTGGTGACACCGGCGCGCACGTGCGGCGTGAGCATGTCCAGCACTTCCGAGGCCAGCCGGCCGGCCACGCGCATGCCGTCGATCTCGGCAGCCGTCTTGATCTGTATCGCCATCCCGGGATTATCCCATCGCGCCCCTAAAATCGCGCTTTTGCCTGCCCCACCGGGACCGAATGAGCGCCACCGCCCTCCAACTTTTGCACTTCGAGGGCGGCGACGCACTCCCCGCTTTCCGCGCCCAGGCCCTGCTGGCGCGCCTGCAGGCGGCCAACCCGCGCATCACCACGGTGGCGGCGCGCCATGTGCACTGGGTCGGCTTCGACAGCCCGCCGGCCCGGCCGGAACTCGACAAGCTGCAGGGGCTTTTGAGCTATGGCGAGGCCTACGCCGGCCCGGCGGTGGGTGAACTGGTGGTGGTGATGCCGCGCCTGGGCACCGTCTCTCCCTGGGCCAGCAAGGCGGGCGACATCGCGCGCAACTGCGGGCTGGTGCTGCACCGTGTGGAACGCGTCACCGAGTACCGACTGGGCCTGAAGGGCGGCCTCTTCGGTGTCGCCAAGCCGCTGTCGGCCGAGGAACGCGCCGCCGTCGCCGCGCTGCTGCACGACCGCATGACCGAGAGCGTGGCCTACGAGCGCCAGGCCGCCGAACACCTGTTCGACCCCCAGCCGGCGCCACCGCTGGTGCACGTGGACGTGCTGGGCGCGGGCCGCGGCGCCCTGGTCGGCGCGAACATCGAGTTCGGCCTGGCGCTGTCCGACGACGAGATCGACTACCTCGTCGACGCCTTCAGCAAGCTGGGCCGCAACCCCAGCGACGTCGAGCTGATGATGTTCGCCCAGGCCAACAGCGAACACTGTCGGCACAAGATCTTCAACGCCCGCTTCAGCATCGATGGTGCGGAACAGCCGCTGTCGATGTTCGGGATGATCCGGCACACCGAGGCGACCTCGCCGCAGCACAGCATCGTGGCCTACAACGACAACGCCGCGGTGATGGAAGGCGGCCCCACCGAGCGCTGGCTGCCGCAGGGCTACACCAACGCCCCGGCCTACGGCGCGCGACAGGAGACGGTGCACGTGCTGATGAAGGTGGAGACGCACAACCACCCCACCGCCATCAGCCCCTTCCCCGGCGCCAGCACGGGCGCCGGCGGCGAGATCCGCGACGAAGGCGCCACCGGCCGCGGCGCGCGGCCCAAGGCGGGCCTGACGGGCTTCTCGGTCAGCAACCTGCACCTGCCCGGCACGAGCGAGCCCTGGGAGCAGGACCCGGTGGGCAAGCCCGAGCACATCGCAAGCCCCTTGCAGATCATGACCGAGGGCCCGCTGGGTGGCGCCGCCTTCAACAACGAGTTCGGCCGGCCCAACCTGGGCGGTTACTTCCGCGTCTTCGAGCAGACCGTGGCCGGTGTGCGACGCGGTTACCACAAGCCCATCATGATCGCCGGCGGCCTGGGCGCCATCAGCAAAGGCCAGGTGAAGAAGCTGCCCTTCGGCGCCGGCACGCTGCTGGTGCAACTGGGCGGGCCGGGCATGCGCATCGGCATGGGCGGCGGGGCGGCCAGCAGCATGGCCGCCGGCGCCAACACCGCGGCGCTGGACTTCGACAGCGTGCAGCGCGGCAACCCCGAGATCCAGCGCCGTGCGCAGGAGGTCATCAACCACTGCTGGGCGCTGGGCGAGCTGAGCCCGGTGATGGCCATCCACGACGTGGGCGCCGGCGGCATCAGCAACGCCTTCCCCGAACTGGTGGACGGCGCCGGCAGGGGCGCCACCTTCGACCTGCGCAAGGTGCCGCTGGAAGAAAGCGGCCTGGCGCCCAAGGAGGCCTGGTGCAACGAGAGCCAGGAACGCTACGTGCTGGCGATCAACCCCGATCTGATGCCGCTCTTCGAGCAGATGTGCGCGCGCGAACGCTGCCCGTTCGCCGTCGTCGGCGTGGCCACGGATGACCGCGAGCTGGTGCTGGAAGACGGCCCCGGCGGCGAACGTGTCATCGACATGCCCATGGACGTGCTGCTGGGCAAGCCGCCCAAGATGCACCGCGACGTGTTGCGCGTGGCGCGCGCAGAGGCGCCGCTGGACCTGACCGGCGTGAAGCTGGAGCAGGTGGCGCTGGACGTGCTGCGCCACCCCACGGTGGCGAGCAAGCGCTTCCTCATCACCATCGGCGACCGCACCGTCGGCGGCCTGTCGCACCGCGACCCCATGGTCGGCCCCTGGCAGGTGCCGGTGGCCGACTGCGCCGTGACGCTGGCCGACTTCAGCGGCTTCCGTGGCGAGGCCATGGCGATGGGCGAACGCGCGCCGCTGGCGACACTCAACGCACCGGCATCGGGCCGCATGGCGGTGGCCGAGGCCATCACCAACCTGCTGGCGGCACCCATCGAGCTGTCGCGCATCAAGCTCAGCGCCAACTGGATGGCGGCCTGCGGCGAAGCGGGCGAAGACGCGGCGCTGTACGACACGGTGAAAGCCGTCGGCATGGAGCTGTGCCCGGCCCTGGGCATCGGCATCCCGGTGGGCAAGGACTCGCTGTCGATGCGCACGCGTTGGCAGGGCCAGCAGGTCACGGCGCCGGTGTCGCTGATAGTCACCGCTTTCGCGACGCTGCCTGACGTGCGCGGCACGCTCACCCCGCAGCTGCAGCCGGGCGACACGACGCTGCTGCTGGTGGACCTGGGGCAGGGCCGCAAGCGCATGGGCGGCAGCCTGCTGGCCCAGGTGCTGGGCCGCTTCGGCCACGAGGTGCCCGACCTCGACGATCCGCAACTGCTGAAGAACCTGGTGACTGCGGTCAACACACTTCGTACACACGGCCGCATCCTGGCCTACCACGACCGCAGCGACGGCGGCCTGTGGGCCGCGGTGTGCGAGATGGCCTTCGCCGGCCGCCTGGGCGTGAGCCTGAACGTCGACATCCTCGTCACCGAAAGCGACGGCATCGCCGACAGCCGCGCCGATTACGGCGACTCCAAGAACTGGGCCGGCCAGGTGGGCGAGCGCCGCAACGAACTCACGCTGCAGGCCTTGTTCAATGAAGAACTCGGCGTCGTGCTGCAGGTGCCAAGCCCTCTGCGCAACGAAGTGATGGCCACGCTGCGCGAACACGGCCTGTCGCGCCATGCGCACGTCATCGGCAAGACCAACGAACGCGGCGTGGTGGAAGTCTGGCGCGACACGAAATGCCAGTTCAGCGCCCCGCTGCAGGCGCTGCAGCAGCAGTGGGACGAGGTGAGCTGGCGCATCAACCGCCAGCGCGACAACCCGGCCTGCGCCGATGCCGAACACGCCGCCGCCGGCGACCCGGCCGACCCCGGCCTGCACGTGCAGCCGAGCTTCGACGCGGCGCAGGACATCGCCGCGCCCTTCCTGAACCTGGCGCGCCCGAAGGTCGCCATCCTGCGCGAGCAGGGCGTCAACTCGCATGTCGAGATGAGCTACGTGATGGCGCAGTCCGGCTTCGAGGCCTACGACGTGCACATGACCGACCTGCAGGCCGGCCGCGCGAAGCTGTCTGACTTCCGCGGCCTGGTGGCCTGCGGCGGCTTCAGCTACGGCGACACCTTGGGCGCCGGCGAAGGCTGGGCGCGCAGCATCCTCTTCAACCCGGCGTTGGCCGAAGCCTTCGCGGCCTTCTTCAACCGCAGCGACACCTTCGGCCTGGGCGTGTGCAACGGCTGCCAGATGTTCGCGGCGCTGGCGCCCATCATCCCGGGCGCCGAGGCCTGGCCCAAGTTCACGCGCAACCGCAGCCAGCAGTTCGAGGCTCGCTTGTCGCTGGTGGAGGTGCTGGAAAGCCCCAGCCTGTTCTTCGCCGGCATGGCCGGCAGCCGCATCCCCATCGCGGTGGCGCATGGCGAGGGTTATGCCGACTTCAGCCAGCGTGGTGATGCCAAGGCCGTGCGGCGCGCGCTGCGCTTCGTCGACAACAGCGGGAAGGCGACCGAGGCCTACCCGTTCAACCCCAACGGCAGCCCCGAAGGCCTGACCGCGGTGACCACGCCCGACGGGCGTTTCACCGCGCTGATGCCGCACCCCGAGCGGGTGTTCCGCAACCTGCAGATGAGCTGGAGCCCGCTCGACGGGTCGGCGCGCAGCCCCTGGATGCGCATGTTCGGCAACGCAAGGCGCTGGGTCGGCTGAGACGCGCTCAGCGCGGCTGCGGCGCCACCTGGGCGGTGGTGGTGCTGCCGTCGCGCAGCTGGTGGCTGGGCACGCCCGGGTCCATCAGTGTGGACAGCGCGGCGGCCGCCAGCAGCAGGGCCCAGCAGACCGAGGGCACCAGGCCGCCCTTGTCGAACAGCAGGCCCAGGTCTTCTTCGTTGTCGATGTCGTGGCGCATGGTCGGGTCCTCTTCTTGGCTCTCACTCGCGCGCAAGGCGCGTCCCATGGCGCCAATGTAGGAAGACGCCGCCATCGCCGCGACGGCCTATGCCGCAGGGTGGTTGTGACGGATTCACAATCGCCGCATGAACCCGTTCGACAACCCCAGCCAGGACCGCGAGGTCGGCCAGCGTCACGCCACGCGCGACACCACGCGCATCGACGACACCCGCATCGACGCCGTGCGCCCGCTCATCACGCCGGCGCTGCTGATGGAGACGCTGCCCGTCAGCGACGCCACGCTGGCGGTGGTGGAGGCCAGCCGCGCAGCCATTTCGCGCGTACTGGCGGGTGCCGATGACCGCCTGCTGGTGATCGTGGGCCCCTGCTCCATCCACGACCACGGCCAGGCGCTGGACTACGCCACGCGCCTGAAGGCCACCGCCGCGCCGCTGCAGGACGCGCTGATCGTCGTGATGCGCACCTACTTCGAGAAGCCGCGCACCACGGTCGGCTGGAAGGGCTACATCAACGACCCG
>CAYREA010000293.1:0-5353 GCA_964423075.1 uncultured Rubrivivax sp.
CCTTGCCCTGCTCGAACAGCGGCGCCACCAGGCCGTAGGCGATGCCGCGGTGCGCGGCGCATTCGCCGATGGCGTAGATGCGCGGGTCCGTCACGGTCTGCATCGTGTCGTTGACGACGATGCCGCCGCGGCCGTCGTTGAAGCAGTGCAGGCCGATCTTCAGCGCCAGCTCGTTATTGGGGCGGATGCCCGCGGCCATCACCACCAGATTCGCCGGCACGCGGGTGCCGTCCTTGAAGGTCACCGCCTCGACGCGGCCGTCTGCGCCCGGCAGCAGGGCAGCTGTTTGCGCGCCGATGAGGAACTTCAGCCCGCGCTCTTCCAGCGACTTCTGCAGCAGCTTGCCCGCCGTGTTGTCGAGCTGGCGCTCCATCAGCCAGGGCATGATGTGCACCACCGTCACCTGCATGCCGCGTTTCATCAGGCCGTTGGCGGCCTCCAGGCCCAAGAGGCCGCCGCCGATGACCACCGCATGCGGGTACTTCGACGCCGCGTCGATCATCGCCTGCGTGTCGGCGATGTCGCGGTAGGCGATGACACCCGGTAGATCCTTGCCTGGCACCGGCAGCATGAAGGGGTTGCTGCCGGTGGCCAGCAGCAGGCGGTCGTATTCGGCGGTGATCGTCTCGCCCTGGGCGTTCACGGCGCTGACAACGCGGTTGCGCCGGTCGACGCCCGTCACCTTGGCACCCAGGTGCAGCGTGATGCCGTTGTCGCGGTACCAGTCCATCGGATTGAGGACGATCTGGTCCAGCGTCTGCTCGCCGGCCAGCACGGGGCTGAGCAGGATGCGGTTGTAGTTGGGGTGCGGCTCGGCGCCGAAGACGGTGATGTCGTACAGCTCGGGGGCGATCTTCAGCAGCTCTTCGAGTGCGCGGATGCCCGCCATGCCGTTGCCGACCAGGACCAGACGAGATTTCTTCATGGCATTCAACCTTCGTGCAGGACATGCAGTGCCCGCCTGGCCGGTGGGCCGGGCGGCAGGGGCTGCGCACGTCGCTGTGCACGTCGGTGGGCAGCTGCCACTTCATCGTGGGCAGGCGCCTTGCCGGGGCGCGTCTTCGCGCCACGGCCACAGTGATAGCAGGTTCCATGCCGAGAAATTCACGTTAGGTTCCTGCCGCGTTCCCAGGCGTCAATCTAGGGGCCAGAATGCCGGACACGCTTGATCTGCCGAGGGCGCACCACCAAGATAGGGCGCCGGCCGCAGATTGGTGCAGCCAGCAGAGCCGGAACACGAGGCCCCCACCCACCGCCATGAGCACGCTCGCCGATGTGTCCTCTGCGTCGCCGCTGGCCGATGGCGAGCTCGAAGGCCTGCTGGCGGGCCTTTTGCCCGGTGTGCTGGGCGCGCGCGGCGACCTGCTGGCCATCAAGGACCTGGCCACTGGCCGCTGGGTGCATGCCAACGCTGCGATGGCCGACTTCCTGCGGCTGCCGCTGGCCGAGGTGCTCGGCCGTGGTGATGCCGACCTGTTTGAGCCCGCCCTGATCGCCGCGCTGCGTGCCGCCGACCAGACGGCGCTGGCCCAGGCCGCGCCCATGACCAGCGAACACCGCATCGAACGCGCCGGCTCGCGGCGCGACTTCTCCGTGCTGCGCTGGGCCACCCCGGCCGAGGGGCCGGGCCGCCGCTACCTGTGCAGCGTATGGACCGACCTGGCACCTGAGCGCCAGCGCGAAGCGCAGCTGCGTGCGGCGCTCGAACAGATCGAACAACAGCAGCGTGCCAACGAGCTGCTGCAGCGCGAGCTGTCCGACCAGGCGCTGCGCGACCCGTCCACCGGCCTGTACCGCCGCGCCCATTTCGAAGACCAGCTGCGGCGCGAGGTCGACCTGTCCACGCGCGAACACCGCGAGTTCGCCATCGTCTTCATCGAACTCGACCCCGCCGCGCCCAAGGTGCTGGCGCTGGGCGCCACGGGCCAGCAGCGCGTGCTGGAAGCCGTGGGCCGCCTGCTGCGCGGCGGCACGCGCGCGATGGACGCGTCCTGCCGTTACGACGAGCGGCGTTTTGCCGTGCTGCTGTCGGGCGTGGGCCTGGCCACCGCGCACGCGCGCATGGAAGGCCTGCGCCGCAAGTGCGCCACGCAGATCGTGGTGCATGAAGGGCAGGAGATGGGCTTCACCGTCTCGATGGGCGTGGCCAGCTTCCCGCACACCGCGCACACGCAGGAAGCCATGGTCGACGCCTGTGAGGCCGCGCTCGCCGAGGCCATGCGCCGCGGCGGCAACCACGTCACACTGGCCGCCATCCGCTTCGACACGGTCTGAACAGCCTCAGGGCGCGAAGGCGCGCTGCAGCATCGAGGCCGCCAGCAGCAGCAGCAGCACCGCGAACAGGCGCTTGAGCAGCCGCGTGTCGATGCGCTGCGCCACGCGCGCGCCCAGCGGGGCCAGGGTCATGCTGGCCATCGAGACGATCAGCAGCGCCGGCAGGTACAGGTAGCCGAAGGCGCCGGGCAGGGCCGGCGGCAGGCTCCAGCCGCTGATGATGTAGCCCAGCGTCGCTGCGGCCGCGATGGGAAAGCCCAAAGCCGCGCTGGTGCCCACCGCATGGCGCGGCGGCACGTTGCACCAGGTCATGAAGGGCACCGACAGGAAGGCGCCGCCGGCGCCCACCAGTGTCGACAGGAAACCCACGCCCGCGCCCACGCCCGCCATGCCGGCCCAGCCCGGCAGCGCGCGGGCTGGGCTGGGCTTGCGGTCCAGCATCATCTGCACGGCCGTGTAGCCGATGAAGGCGCTGAAGGCCAGCGCCAGGCCCTGGCCCTTCAGCACCGCGAAGGCGCCCGCACCGGCCAGAAGTCCTCCCGCCAGGATGCCGGGGACCATGGCGCGCACGATGGGCCAGCGCACCGCGCCCAGTCGTTGGTGCGCACGCACGCTGGACATCGAGGTGAACATGATGGTGGCCATCGAGGTGGCCACCGCCATCTTCACGGCCGGGCCTGCCGGCACGCCGCGCGAGGTGAGCAGCCAGGCCATGGCCGGCACCATCATCATGCCGCCGCCCACGCCCAGCAGGCCGGCCAGGAAGCCGGCCACCGTGCCCAGGGCCAGCAGTTGGGCGACGAGAACGAAGCTCAGCTCGGACAAGGCTTGGTCAAACGCCCAGGCGCTTTTGCACCGCCTGCCATTCGGCCGGCGTGACGGGCGTGATCGACAAGCGGTTGCCGCGCTTGAGCACCAGCATGCTGGCCAGCTCGGGCGCGGTCTTCATCTCGGCCAGGCTCAGCAGGCGCGTCTTGCGCACCAGTTGCACCTCGCGCAACAACCAGCGTGGCGCGTCGGGTGGGGACTTGGGGTCGTGGTAGGGGCTGGCCGGGTCGAACTGCGTCGGGTCGGTCAGCACGCCGCCCACCACCTTGGCCAGGCCCACGATGCCGGGCTCAGGGCAGGACGAGTGGTAGAAGAGCACGCCGTCGCCCGGCTGCATGGCGTCGCGCATGTAGTTGCGCGCCTGGTAGTTGCGCACCCCGGTCCACGGCAGGGTCTTCTTGGGCGCGGCGGCCAGGTGGTCGATCGAAGCCTCGTCGGGCTCGCTCTTCATCAGCCAGTAGCTCGGCATCGTCGCGGCGCGCTGGTGAAGTTGAAAAGGTGTCCGCCGTGGGCCAGGAACCTAGTGCCTGAACCAAAGGGGGAGTTCAGGTGGGCGAGGTCAGCCAAGCTTCGGGTTCATCTGACGCGAGACGCTCACACCAGCGAGGCGATGTTCCAAGCCCTTGGTCATAGACCATCGGCTCAAGGACATATGTGGTTCAAGGCTCACGACGGACGAGACCATTCTAGACCTCGGTCTTGTTGCCGTGGGGGCCACGGAAGTCACAAGAGTTGACCGTCGTCGGCGAGTGCGGCATCGACCCGGCGGATGAGATCGTCGACACCTGTCATGTCGCCGTCATCGGCCTGTGTGGCGGCCGTGCGCGGGGCCGCAGCGACCGGTGCAACGGTACCCCGCTCGGCCAGTTGGTAGGCGACGTTGAGCGCGGCCAGCACGGCGATGCGCTCCCGCGCCTTGACCTTGCCCGAATCGCGGATCGTCGTCATTTCCTTGTCGACTGCGGCCACAGCGGCCGACAGCAGCGCTTCGCCGCCTTCGGGGCAGCCGAGCATGTAGACCTGCCCGAGGATCGAGACTTCGACCTGCTTCATGGCGCGCGACCCTTGCCGCTGGTTTCGGTGGTCTCGGCGGGCAGGCGCTCCAGCAACGCGTCGATGCGCGCGCGCGCCGCGGCCAGGCGCGAACGCAGGCTGTCGCGTTCGGCCGTCACGGCCACGAGCTGCTGTTCGATCAGCGCGCTGGTGCGCTTGAGTTCCTGGTGCCGCAGCACCAGGCGGTCTACCCGTTCGGCAAGGTCTTCGAGCTTGTTGGCCATGCACGTCCCCCGGAGTTCACATTGTAGGAGCGCCGGTGTCGCACCAGGCACGCACCGTGCAGGCCTCGCATCGGGGGGTGCGTGCCAGGCAGACGTAACGGCCGTGCAGGATGAGCCAGTGGTGGGCGTGCTCGGCGTAACGCGCGGGCACGCGCTGCATCAGCGCCTGCTCCACCTCCAGCGGGTTGCGCCCCGGTGCCAGGCCGGTGCGGTTGCCGACGCGGAAGACATGCGTATCGACCGCCATCGTGGGCTCGCCAAAGGCGACGTTGAGCACGACGTTGGCCGTCTTGCGGCCCACGCCGGGCAGCGCTTCCAGCGCCGCGCGCGAGCGCGGCACGCGGCCGCCGTGCTGCTCCACCAGGATGCGGCAGGTCTCCAGCAGGTTCTTGGCCTTGTTGCGGAAGAGGCCGATGGTGCGGATCTGCTCGGTCACGCGTTCCAGCCCCAGGTCCAGCATCTTCTGCGGCGTGTTGGCCAGCACGAAGAGGCGCCGCGTGGCCTTGTTGACGCTGACATCGGTGGCCTGTGCCGACAGCAGCACGGCGGCCAGCAGTTCGAAGACGCTGCTGTAGGCCAGCTCGGACTGCGGCTCGGGGTTGGCCGCGGCCAGGGTGGCGAAGAAGGGCTCGATGGCTTCAGGTTTCATCGTCGCGGGCCTTGGGTGGGGCATGGCGCGCTGCCGCACGTTGCAGGGCCGCTTCGATCACGGCGCGTTTGGCGGCCAGCGTATCGGGGTCGGTGAACTTGCTGTGCGCGCCCAGGTCGGCCAGCTTGGCCTGGGCCTTGGCGGCCAGGCGCTCGTCGTTCTCGCGCAGGTCGCGTTCTACTCGCAGCTGGTGGAAGGCGTAGCGCTCGCGCGCCTCTTCCGCCTGCGGCGCGCTCCAGGCCTGCCAGCCCGTGTGTTCACCCGTCACGGGCACCATCGCGATGCAATCCACCGGGCACACCGGAATGCAGAGTTCGCAGCCCGT
>CAYREA010000294.1:0-5352 GCA_964423075.1 uncultured Rubrivivax sp.
GGTGCTGTCGTGCTTGGGGTCGCAGCCGATCTGCAGCACGCGCTTGCCCATCTTGCTGAACGCGGCCGACAGGTTGCTGCTGGTCGTGCTCTTGCCGATGCCGCCCTTGCCGTAGATGGCGAAGACCTTGGCGGTGCCGATCTTGACGCTGGCATCCATCTGCACCTGGACACTGCCTTCGCCATCGGGGCGAGAGCCGCGGCCGATGCTCTTCACGGGGAATTCGGCGATGTTCATGCGGCGGCCTTCTGTTGCGGTGACGCGGGTTCGTAAACGCCTTCGAGGCGGTCTTCCAGTTCCTCGCCCGCGCGCTGCAACGCTTCCAGCGTTTCGGCGTCCGGACTCCAGAACTGGCGGCGGTGAGCTTCGAGCAGGCGGTTGGCGAACTTCGCCGAGGCCGTGGGGTTCAGGCGGGCCAGGCGCTCACGCATGGTGGCGTCCAGCACGAAGGTCTCGGTCATCTGCTGGTAGACCCAGGGCTGCACCTGGCCCGTGGTGGCCGACCAGCCCATGGTGTTGGTGAGGTGCAGCTCGATCTGACGCACGCCTTCGTAGCCGTGGGCCAGCATGCCCTCGTACCACTTCGGGTTCAGCATGCGCGTGCGCGTTTCCAGCGCCACCTGCTCGCTCAGCGTGCGCACGGTGCCGCCACCGATGGCGTCGTTGGTCTGGTCGCCGATGTAGACCGGGGCCACCGCCGCGTCCGTGCCCTTGGCGCGCTTGACGGCGCGGCTGACCCCGCCCAGGGTGTCGAAGTAGGTGTCGATGGTGGTGACGCCCAGTTCCACGGAGTCCAGGTTCTGGTACGCCAGCTCCACGCCCGCCAGCACGCTCTGCAGCAGCGCGGCCTGCTGCACCGGGCGGCCGCTGCGGCCGTAGGCGAAGCCCTTGCGGCGCGAGAAGGTCTCGGCCAGTTCGTCGGCGTCGTCCCAGCGCGCGTTGTCGATCAGCATGTTGACGTTGGCGCCATAGGCCCCTTCGGCATTGCCGAAGACCCGCAGCGAAGCCGTGTCCATGTCGCCGCCGTGTTCGGCCTGGAAGGCCAGCGCGTGCTTGCGCACGAAGTTCAGCTCGGGCGGCTCGTCGGCGCTGGCGGCCAGGAAGGCGGCCTCGGCCAGCAGCTTCACCTGCAGCGGCAGCAGGTCGCGGAAGATGCCCGACAGCGTGATCACTACGTCGATGCGCGGCCGGCCCAGCGCGGCCAGCGGCAGCAGCTCGGCACCGGCCAGGCGGCCGTAGCTGTCGAAGCGCGGCTTCGCACCCAGCAGCGCCAGCGCCTGCGCGATGGGGCCGCCTTCGCTCTTCAGGTTGTCGGTGCCCCACAGCACCAGCGCGATGCTCTCGGGCAGCGTGTGGCCGTCGGCGCGGTGGCGGTCCAGCAGGCGCTCGGCCTGGCGTGCGCCGTCCTTCACCGCGTAGCTGCTGGGAATGCGGAAGGGGTCGAAGCCGTGCAGGTTGCGGCCCGTGGGCAGGATGGCCGGCGTGCGCAGCAGGTCGCCGCCGGGCGCGGGG
Source organism: uncultured Rubrivivax sp. (assembly GCA_964423075.1). Classification (GTDB taxonomy): domain Bacteria; phylum Pseudomonadota; class Gammaproteobacteria; order Burkholderiales; family Burkholderiaceae_C; genus Rubrivivax. The sequence continues at coordinate 1,513 of CAYREA010000294.1, forward strand.
CGCACGAAGCGGGCGTCCAGAGCGCGCAGGATGCCGTCGATCTCGTGGTCCTGCGACATCAGCTGGTCGGCCAGGGCCAGTTCCTGCAGCAGTGGCAGCAGTCCTTCGGCGCCGGCCGCCAGTTGCTGCGGGGCGTGGCCGGCCACCAGGCGCTGCACCAGTTCGCGCGGCAGGCGCTGGCCGTGCGAGGCCTCGGCCAGCGACGACAGCATGTCCACGCGTTCGGTGTCGCTCGGCACGCGGCCCACCACGTGCAGGCCGTGCGGGATGAGCGTGTACTCCAGTTCCAGCACCTTCTCGGCCAGGTGCAGCACCTGCATCTCGGCGTCGTCGCCCCAGGTGGGCTCGGCCGGCACCAGTTCCAACGCCGCGGCCTGGGCCTGCACCATCTGCGCCAGTTCCGCACGCTCGCGCTCGGCCTCGGGTTCCAGGCTCCGCCAGCGTTCCAGGGCACCCTTCAGGTCGACCAGGCCCTTGTAGAGGCCGGCCTGCGCCACCGGTGGCGTGAGGTAGCTGATCAGCGTGGCCGCGGCGCGGCGCTTGGCGATCGTGCCTTCGCTGGGGTTGTTGCTGGCGTAGAGGTAGAAGTTGGGCAGGTCGCCGATCAGGCGGTCGGGCCAGCAGCGCGCCGTCATGCCGTTCTGCTTGCCGGGCATGAACTCCAGCGCGCCGTGGGTGCCGAAGTGCAGCACGGCGGCGGCCTTGAAGTCCTCGCGCAGCCAGCGGTAGAAGGCGCTGAAGGCGTGCGTCGGCGCCAGGCCTTGCTCGAACAGCAGGCGCATCGGATCGCCTTCGTAGCCGAAACCCGGCTGGATGCCGACGAAGACGTTGCCGAAGCCTTCGCCCAGCACGTGGATGCTGCTGCCGTCGCTCTGCAGCTTGCCGGGCGCGGCGCCCCACTGGGCCTCGATCTCCTTGAGCCAGCGTTCGCGCTTGACATGGTCGTTGGCAGGGATGCGGGCGAAGACGTTGGCCATGGCGCCGTGACGCTCGGCGTTGCCCTTGAGCAGGCGATCGCGCAGCGCGTCCACGTCCTCGGGCACGTCGACGGTGTAGCCCTCGCGCTTCATCGCCGTGAGCGTGTTGAAGACCGACTCGAACACCGACAGGAAGGCCGCCGTGCCCGTGGCGCCGGCATTGGGCGGGAAGTTGAAGATCACCAGCGCCACCTTGCGCGCGGCACGTTGAGAGCGTCGCAGATCGACGAGCCGGCCGACGCGGCGGGCCAGCATGTCGGCGCGCTCGCTGCAGGTGAACATGTCGTGTGCGGCCTGGTCGGCGTCGTCGCCCTCGGCGAAGGTGCAGCCGCGTTCGCAGCCGCTGCAGGCTTCATTGGACGCGTGGCCGCGGCCGCCGTAGACCATGGAGCCCGTGGCGCCGTCGAGTTCGGGAATGGCGACCATCATGGTCGCTTCCACCGGCAGCAGGCCGCGCTGCGAACCGCCCCACTGTTCCAGCGTCTGGAACTCGACCGGCGTCACCGCCAGGTAAGGCACGTCCAGGCGCGCGAGTTCGTCTTCCGCCGCCTTGGCGTCGTTGTAGGCCGGGCCGCCGACCAGCGAGAAGCCGGTGAGCGAGACCACGGCGTCCACCACCGGGCGGCCGCCCTGGTAGAAGAACTTGTCGATGGCCGGGCGCGAGTCCAGGCCCGTGGCGAAGGCCGGCAGCACGCGCAGGCCCTGCGCCTGCATGGCGCGGATGACGCCGTCGTAGTGGCCGGCATTGCCCGCCAGCAGGTACGAGCGCAGCAGCAGCAGGCCCACCGTGCCGCGCTCGCCGCGCGTGGCTTCGGCCGGCAGCGCCGAGCCGCTTTCCGTGAGGCGCGCCTTCAACGCGGGGTGGTACAGGCCCAGTTCCGGGTACTCCACCGGCTCCTGCGTGCGCAGCAGGCCGCGCAGGCGGCGGCGGGGGCCTTCGGCATAGCGGTCCACGAGGAAGTGCACCATGTGGTGCACGTTGTCCTCGCTGCCTGCCAGCCAGTACTGCAAGGTCAGGAAGTAGGCGCGGACGTCCTGCGCCGTGCCCGGGATGAAGCGCAGGATCTTGGGCAGCCGGCGCAGCATCTTCATCTGCTGCGCGCCGGCCGTCGTCTTCTGGCCACTGTCCACCTTCGCGTCGGCCGTTTCCTTGGCCTTGCCGCGCAGCCGCTTGAGCAGTGCGACGAAACCGCTGGCCGGCGCGGACATGTCGAACTTGCCCATGCGCGTGAGCTTGGTCACCTCGGCCGCGCTCATGGCGCAGATCATGGCGTCGCACTGGTCGCGCCGCGCCTGCAGCGCGGGCAGCAGCGGCAGGAAGTGCTCTTCGAGAAAGAGCATGGTCACGATGACGATGTCGCCGCGGGCGATGTCGTGCTTGCAGCGCGCCAGCGCGGCGTCGTCGCTGCCCCACTCGTCGGCGGCATGCACGCTGAAGCTCAGGCCGGGCATCTGCTGCGCCAGCGTGCGGGCGGCACGCTGCGCGGCGCTGGCCAGGTGGCTGTCCATGGTGACCAGCACCACGTTCATCGGTGCAGGCTTCTCGGCGGCCTGGCTCTTGGACAGCTTGGCCGCCTTGGGCCATGCCAGGGCACCCGGAACGGTGCCGGCCGCGGCGCTGGCCAGCAGGGGCTCAGCGGCTGAAGTGGGCCTTGGCATCGTAGAGCGTCTCCACAGTGATCTGCACGAGCCCGCGTTCGCCGGCATAGGCTTCGGTGTTGCGACGGGCCTTGCCGCGCACGAAGAACGGGATCTTCCGCAGCTCGCGCTCGGCTTCGGGCGTCCAGGCGGTGGCGTTGGCGTCGGCGCCCTGGTCGGCGGCCGCCGGCATGACGATCTGCAGCGGCGAAGGCGCCGGCACTTCGGGCGCGCGCACGGCGGCCGAGCCCAGGTGCGAGGGCGCGGCACCGTCGTGGAACTCGAAGTCACTGCGGAACATCGTCAGCAGGTGTTCCTCCAGGCCCATCATCAGCGGGTGGACCCAGGTGTCGAAGAGCACGTTGGCGCCTTCGAAGCCCATCTGCGGCGAGCTGCGCGCGGGGAAGTCCTGCACGTGCATCGGCGCCGAGATCACCGCGCAGGGAATGCCCAGGCGCTTGGCGATGTGGCGTTCCATCTGCGTGCCCAGCACCAGTTCCGGCTGCAGTTCGGCGACGCGGTCTTCCACTTCCAGGTAGTCGTCGCTGATGAGCGCTTCGACGCCGTAGAGCTTGGCGGCCTCGCGCACTTCGCGGGCGAACTCGCGGCTGTAGGTGCCCAGGCCCACGACCTTGAAGCCCATCTCCTCGGCGGCCACGCGGGCGGCAGCGACCACGTGCGTGGCGTCGCCGAAGATGAAGACGCGCTTGTCGGTGAGGTAGGTGCTGTCGACCGAGCGCGAGTACCAGGGCGAGCGTGAACGCTCGTCCTGCAGCAGGGGCTCGGGGTCGGTGCCGGCCAGCGCCGCCACTTCACGGATGAAGTCGCGCGTGGCGCCGACGCCGATGGGCACCGTCTTGACCGTCGCCTGGCCGAAGTTGCGCGCCAGCCAGGCCGCGGCCTGCGACGCCAGCTCGGGGTAGAGCACGATGTTCGCGTGGGCGTTGCCCAGCCGCGCCAGATCGGCCGGCGAGGCGTTGAGCGGGGCCACCACGTCCACCACCACGTCCATGCGCGCCAGCAGCGCCAGCACTTCCTGCAGGTCGTCGCGGTGGCGGAAGCCCAGCGCCATGGGGCCCAGCACGTTGACGTGCAGGCGGCGCCCCGGGGCGCGTTCGCGCTTGGTGCCCGGCGGCGGCAGGTGCGGCGAGCACAGCGCGCGCACCAGCTGGTAGAAGGTTTCCGAAGCGCCCCAGTTTTCCTTGCGCTGGTAGGCCGGCAGTTC
>CAYREA010000295.1:0-5286 GCA_964423075.1 uncultured Rubrivivax sp.
GGGCTTCTTCCCCAGCAAGATGACCAAGGGCGTGATCGCCGCGGTGGGCGCCGACAAACTCGCGGCGCGCGCGCCGCTGAACCGGCTGGGTGACGACGACGACCTGAAGGGCGCCGTGCTGCTGTTCGCCAGCCCGGCCGGCAAGCACATCACGGGGCAGATCCTGGCGGTGGACGGCGGCGTCTCGGCGGTCCACGGCGGGTGACCTGACGATGGAATTCAAGGTCCACATCCCCTTCGTCAAGCTGCTGGGCATGGAGCTGAAGCGCTTCGACCCCGACGAGGCCGAGATCCATCTCGAGATCCGCGAGGAACTCACCAACTCCTGGGGCGTGGCCCACGGCGGCGTGACCATGACGCTGCTGGACGTGGTGATGGCCCACGCCGCACGCAGCCCGACGAAGGCCGGCGGCGAGTCGCAGCCGGGCGTGGTGACGGTGGAGATGAAGACCAGCTTCATGCGCCCCGGCAACGGCCAGCTGGTGGCCACCGGCCGCCGCCTGCACCGCACCGCCACGCTGGCCTTCTGCGACGGCCTGGTGCACGACGCCGCCGGCAAGCTGGTGGGCCACGCCAGCGGCACCTTCAAGTACCTGGGCGGCCTGCCGGTGGGCGACGGCCGCCGCATCCAGAAACTCAATGCTTCCGACTGACACCATGAACATGAACCGCCGCATCGTGCTGGCCTCGCGGCCGCAAGGCGAAGCCCGAGTCGACAACTTCCGCCTGGAGACCGTGCCGCTGCCGGCGCTGAAGGAAGGCCAGGTGCTCGTTCGCCACCACTTCCTGAGCCTGGACCCGTACATGCGCATGCGCATGAACGACGCCAAGAACTACGCCGCGCCGCAGCCGCTGGAGGCGGTGATGATCGGCGGCACGGTGGGCGAGGTGGCCGAGTCGCGGCACGCGGGTTTCGCGGTCGGCGACAAGGTCGTGGGCATGGGTGGCTGGCAGGAATGGGCCGTGGTCGACGCAGGCACGCCCGGTGTGCTGCGCAAGGTCGACGCGTCGGTGATTCCGCTGTCGGCCTATCTCGGCGCAGTGGGCATGCCGGGTGTCACGGCCTGGGTCGGGCTGATCCACTTCATCGAGCCCAAGGAAGGGCAGACCATCGTGGTCGATGCCGCCAGCGGTGCCGTGGGCAGTGCCGTAGGGCAACTCGCCAAGTCGCGCGGCTGCCGTGCGGTGGGCATCGCGGGCGGTGCAGACAAGTGCGCCTACGTGGTGGAGCAACTCGGCTTCGACGCCTGCATCGACTACAAGGCGCACCGCGATCCTGCGTCGCTGGCCGCAGCGCTGGATGCCGCTGCGCCGAAGGGTGTGGACGGCCTGTTCGAGAACGTCGGCGGCATGATCTTCGACGTGGTGCTGTCGCGCATGAACGCCTTCGGCCGCATCGCGCTGTGCGGTTTGATCTCGGGCTATGACGGCGAGTCGCTGGCCATTTCCAACGCGCGCCTGCTGCTCACGCAGCGCCTGCGCTTGCAGGGCTTCATCGTCAGCGAACACATGCACCTGTGGCCGCAGGCGCTGAAGGAACTGGGTGGCCTGGTGGCCACGGGCAAGCTCAAGTACCGCGAGACCATCGCTCCGAACCTGGAAGCCGCGCCGGCCGCTTTCCTGGGCCTGCTGAAGGGTGCCAACTTCGGCAAGCAACTGGTGAAGCTGACTTGAACTGGGCCTGGTCACGCTTCGAGGAACTGGGCGTCGAGAACCTCTACGACGCGCTGGCGCTGCGCTGCCGCGTCTTCATCCTGGAGCAGGGCCCCTACCTCGACCCCGACGGTGTCGACCGCGACAGCTGGCACCTGCTGGGCCGCCACGAGGCCGGCGCGCTGAGGGCCTACCTGCGCGTGGTGGATCCCGGCATCAAGTACGACGAACCCTCGCTGGGACGTGTCATCACCGCGCCTGAAGCCCGTGGCACGGGCCTGGGGCGCCTGCTGGTGCGCGAAGGCGTGTTGCGCTGCGCCGCCACCTGGCCGGGGCGTGGCATCCGCATCAGCGCGCAGTCGCACCTGGAACGCTTCTACGCCGCCTACGGCTTCGAGCGGGTCGGCGAGGACTACCTCGAAGACAACATCCCCCACGTCGAGATGTGGAAGCGGCCATGAACGTCACCCACGAAGTGAGCAACCAGGCCGCGCCGCTGGTCGACGTGAACCTGTTCCGCATCAACCGCCCCTTGCGCGACGCGCTGAAGGTGCATGCACCCGGGCTCGATACCTCGGCGCTGGACCGCGCCGGCGCACAGTTCGGCAGCGCCGCGATGCAGGCCCACGCGCGGCTGGCCAACCTGCACACACCCGTGCTGCACGCGCACGACCGTTACGGTCACCGCATCGACGAGGTGGAGTTCCACCCCAGCTACCACGCGCTGATGCAGGTGGCGCTGGCCCACGGCCTGCACGGCACACCCTGGACCGGTGGCCCCGGCGCGCATGTGCAGCGTGCCGCGGCCTTCATGCTCTTCGCCGAGGCCGAGCCGAGTGTCTTGTGCCCGGTGTCGATGAGCTACGCCGTGACACCGGCCCTGCGCGCCAGCCCGGCGCTGCAGGCGGCCTGGGGGGCACGCATCGCAGCCACCGCCTACGACCCGCGCTTCGTGCCTTTCGAAGGCAAGACCGCGGTGACGCTCGGCATGGGCATGACCGAGAAGCAGGGCGGCTCGGACGTGCGCGCCAACACCACGCGCGCCGAGTTCGACGGCGAGGACGACTGGGGCCGCCGCTACGCCATCACCGGCCACAAGTGGTTCTTCTCGGCGCCCATGTGCGACGCTTTCCTGGTGCTGGCGCAGGTGCCGGGTGGCCTGTCCTGCTTCTTCCTGCCGCGCTGGCAGCGCGACGGTGGCCGCAATGCCATCGCCATCCAGCGCCTGAAGCACAAGCTGGGCAACCACGCCAACGCCAGCAGCGAGGTCGAGTTCCACGGCGCCACAGCCTGGCTGGTGGGCGAGGAAGGCCGCGGCGTGCCGCAGATCCTGGCCATGGGCGCGCTGACGCGCCTGGACTGCGCCCTGGGCACCGCCGGCCTGATGCGCCAGGCCCTGAGCCTGGCCCTGCACCACACGGCGCAGCGCAAGGCCTTCGGCAAGCGCCTGGTGGAGCAGCCGCTGATGAAGAACGTGCTGGCCGACCTGGCGCTGGAAAGCGAAGCGGCCACCGCGCTGGCCCTGCGCCTGGCGGTGGCGGTGGACCGCACCGAAAACGGCGCCGACGCGCACGAGGCGGTGATGCGCCGCCTGCTCACCCCGGTGGCCAAGTTCTGGGTCTGCAAACGCGGCAGCCACTTCGGCCAGGAAGCGATGGAATGCCTGGGCGGCAACGGCTACGTCGAAGCCGAAGGCGAGGGCGTGATGGCACGCATCTACCGCGAGATGCCGCTCAACAGCATCTGGGAAGGCGCCGGCAACATCATGGCGCTGGACCTGCTGCGTGTGCTGCGCGGCGCCGACGTGGCCAGCGCACTGGAACGCGAGATCGCGGCGGCGCGTGGCGCGCATGCCGCTTTCGACCGCCTTGCCGCCAGTGTGCTGCACCGTGTGGACGGCGGCAGCAACGAGGCCCAGGCGCGTGGCCTGGCGCGCGATGTGGCGCTGCTGCTGCAGGCCGCGCTGCTGCAGCGCCAGGCGCCGGCCGCCGTGTTCGCCGCCTTCTGCGACAGCCGCATCGCCCAGGCCAGCGACGTGTTCGGCCTGCTCGGCGCAGGCCATGACCTGGACGCGCTGATCGCGCGCGCCATGCCCGTGGAGACTTCATGACCGAGCTGATCCTGCACCACTACGAGGGCTCGCCCTTCTCCGAGAAGGTGCACCTGATGCTGGGCTACAAGGGCCTGTCCTGGCGCAGCGTGACCGTGCCCGTGGTGATGCCCAAGCCCGACGTCGTGGCGCTCACCGGCGGCTACCGCCGCACGCCTTTCATGCAGGTGGGCGCCGACATCTACTGCGACACCGCGCTGATCGCCCGCCTTCTGGAACAGCGTGTGCCCGCGCCCACGCTGTTCCCGGCCAGCGCGCCGCTGGCCGTGCAACTCGCGCAATGGGCCGACAGCACGCTGTTCTGGACCGTCATTCCCTACACCATGCAGCCGGCCGGCCTGGCGCAGGTGTTCGCCGGCGTGCCGCCGGAGATGGTGAAGGCCTTCGCTGCTGACCGCGCGCCCTTCGTCGCCGGCATGAAGCGCCAGACGGCGGCCGACGCCACGGTCAATCTGCGCGCCCACGCCGCTGCGCTGGACGCGCAACTCGCCGACGGCCGGGCCTTCCTGTTCGGGGCCGAGGCTTCCATCGCCGACTTCAGCGTCTACCACTGCATCTGGTACGTGCACCGCGGCGGGCCGGTGGCCGAGATCTTCGCGCCATCGAAACACCTGTTGGCCTGGTTCGCCCGCATGAAGGCCTTCGGGCATGGCACGCGCGAGAAACTCGACAGCGCCGAGGCCCTGGCCATCGCCGCGCGCACCACCGCGCACGCGCCGGCCGAGGTGCTGCCGGGCCTGGGCTTCGAGGCCGGCCAGGCCGTCACCGTCATGCCGCTCGACTACGGCTTCGACCCCGTGGCCGGCACGCTGGTGGGCCTGTGTGCCGACGAGGTGGTGCTGCGCCGCAGCGATGAACGTGCCGGCACCGTGCACGTGCACTTCCCGCGCGCCGGGTTCCAGATCAAGCAGGAGAAGACATGACTGAGTTGAATGGCGGCATCGCCGTCATCACCGGCGCAGCCTCGGGTTTCGGCCTCGAAGCCAGCCGCATCGCCGCCGCGCGCGGCATGCGCATCGTGATGGCCGACGTGCAGCAGCAGGCCCTGGACCAGGCCGCCGGCGAACTGGCAGCCGCCGGCGCCCAGGTGCAGCCCTTCCGCCTGGACGTGAGCAAGGCGGCCGAGGTGGAAGGCCTGGTGGACATCACGCTGCGTCGCTTCGGTGCCGCGCCGAACTTTGTGTTCAACAACGCCGGCGTCGGCGCCGGCGGCCTGATCTGGGAGCACACGCAGAAGGACTGGGAATGGGTGGTGGGCGTCAACCTGATGGGCGTGGCCCACGGCGTGCGCCTCTTCACCCCGCTGATGCTGCAGGCCGCCCAGGCCGACCCCGCCTGGCGCGGCCACATCGTCAACACGGCCAGCATGGCGGGCATGCTGAACGCGCCCAACATGGGCGTCTACAACGTCACCAAACACGCCGTGGTGTCGCTGAGCGAGACGCTGTACCAGGACCTGGCGCTCGTCACCGAGCAGGTGCACGCCCATGTGCTGTGCCCGTACTTCGTGCCCACCGGCATCC
>CAYREA010000296.1:0-5247 GCA_964423075.1 uncultured Rubrivivax sp.
CCACCGGGCTGCTGCGCGCGCCGTGGTGGTCGATGAAGTGGCGCAGGCCGCGGTCTTCGAAGAAGGCGATGCCGAAACCGTCCTTGTGCTCGTGCGCGCGGGTGGCCAGGCCGGCGAAGCTGAACATCACGTCGGTGGGCGTGTTGGTGTTCATGCCCAGCAGCTGGCACATGGCCGGGGCCTTCTAGCGGGTTCGCACGGCGTTGGTGATGACGACGTTGGGCACCGGCACGCACGCGGTGGGGTCGTCGCCGACGAGAAACGCCGCCCAGGGGCTGCAGGGCGCGGTGGTGATGGCGGTGATCACGTCGGCACCGGCGGTGACGGTGCCGAAGACGGCGTAGCCGCGCTGCGTGGCGCTGGCGCGGTCGAGATTGGGGTTGTCCTTCAGATTGAAGAAGAACTGCGAGGTGGCGCTGTTGGCCGCGTTGGTGCGCGCCATGCTGATGGTGTTCTTCAGGTTCAGCAGGCCGGCCTCGTCTTCCAGCGGAATGGCGCCGTAGGTGGGTTTCAGCGTCGGCAGGGTGGTGGCCGTGGGGTCCAGGGGCTGGGCGTAACCGCCGCCCTGCACGATGAAGTCGGTCACCCGGCGGTGGAATGCGGTGTCCTTGTAGAAGCCGTCCTGCACGTACTCGAGGAAGTTGCCCACGGTGATGGGCGCCTTGGCCGGCTCCAGCGTGATGACGATGTCGCCGCTGACGCCGGCACCGTTGCTCACCGTGAACGTCACCTCGGTGGCCGGGATCTCCGCCGGCACGGTGAAGGGCGTGCTGCTCAGCTGCACGTCGTCCTGCACGCGCTTCACCACCACCTGCACCTCGCCCGGGGCCGTGGGCACGCAGCGGTAGTAGGCCGTGGTCGCGGTGCTGAGGCGCGGTTCGACCGTGCTCTTGCGCAAGGCGCCGCAGCCCGTGGCGGTAACGCTCAGCTGCTGCTGCAGCTCGGTGCCCTGCAGCGTGATCAGCAGCGGCTGGCCCACGAAGATGGGCGTGCTCACCTGCGCGCTGGTGACCTCGGGCACCACCACCGTGAAGGGCACGTCGGCCAGCAGCGTGCCGTTGGTTTCGAGCTGCACCTGGAAGCGGATGGTGCTGGACACCGCGGGCGTGCAGGTGAAGTAGGCGACGGTGTCGGTGCTGACGTTCGGCGCCGTGGTGCTGCGCACCAGACTGCTGCAACCCGTCGCCCGCGCCGGAAGGGCCAGACGCGGCGGGTTCAGGTTGGTCCCGGTCACGGTGATCAGCACCGGCTCGCCAAAGCGGGCCGGGCTGCTGACTTCGGCGCTGGCGACTGTGGGCAGGTCGACCGCCGTGAACGGCACGTCGGCCAGCAGCACGCCGTCGCTGTTGCGCTGGGCCTGGAAGCGGATGGTGCTGGATTGGGCCGGCACGCAGGTGAAATACGCCGTGGTGTCGGTGCTGATGTTGGGGGCCGTGACGCTCTTGCTCAGGTTGTTGCAGCCGGGCGAACGCACCTGGAAGCTCTGATCGAGATTGCGGCCGGTCAGCGTGATCAGCACCGAATCGCCGTAGCGGGCGACGCCGGCCTCGGCCGTCAACACGGCCACGGCTTCGTAGTTGGTGCCACCACCGCCGTTGCCGCAGGCGGCCAGCCACAGTGCGAGGGGAACCAGGGCAGCGCGGCGCAGGGTGTGTGTCATCTTCATCCGAACATCAGCCGCGACATGGCGCGCCAGCTGAACAGGTGGCCCGGGGTCACGGTCTCGTCCAGCAGCCCGGCCATGCGGCGCACGATGCCGGGCAGCTTGCGGGCGCGCCAGATCACGAGGTCGGCGATCCAGGGGTGTTGGTTGATGCGGCTGCCCGTGTCGTAGAGGTCGAACTTGGGCACCAGGGCCTTCAGGCCGGCTTCGTACTGGGCGCGCAGGGCGGCTTCGGGCTGGTCCAGCCCCTGCTGCAGCGTCTCGGCGGCCAGCAGGCCGGTTTCCATGGCCTTGCCGATGCCTTCGCCGGTGAAGGCGTAGGTGCTGCCGGCGGCTTCGCCCGCCACCAGCAGGCCGGGGCGCGACCAGCGTGCGCCGCGCATCGAGCAGCGCAGCGGCGCGCCCTTGATCTCGCCCTGCGGCTGCCCGTTCCTCAGCAGTTCGCCGGCCGGCGCGTAGACCTCGCCGAACGCGTCGAGCATGCGGCGCAGGTTCACGTCACGCTGCTTGTGGCCCTTGCCGTCGGCTTCGGTGCGGTGGCTGCCGGTGAAGCCGGTGCCAATGTTGAAGACGCCGCCGGGCGCCGGGAAGATCCAGCCGTAGCCGCCGCGCAGGCGCGGGTGCCACACCACCTGCAGCTGGCGTATCTGCGACTGCAGCCCTTCGTGCTTGATGTAGCCGCGCAGCGCCACGCCGCTGGGCGTGTGGCGCTCGCACAGGCCGGCGGCAATGAGCCCCTGCGGCACCGCGCCGGTGGCCAGCACCACCCAGCGCGCGCTGATCTCGTGCGGGCCCTCGGCGGTCTTGAAGCGTGCGCCGACCACCCGTTCGCCCTCGAGCAGCGGCGCCTCGAAACGCAGCGGCGTCAGCAGCCGGGCGCCGGCACGTTCGGCGTTGCGCACCAGCACCAGGTCGAGCGTGCGGCGCGGCAAGACGCTCATCGTGCCGGGCACGTCGACATAAGCGCCGCGTGGTGCGATGCAGCGCACATGCGGCACATGCAGGGCCAGCGCCGCCACCTCGTCGTACACGCCCAGGCGGCGCAGGGCGGCGTGGGCGTCGGGGATCAGGCCGTCGCCGCAGACCTTGTCGCGCGGGAAATCGTGCTGGTCCACCAGCAGCACGTCGTGGCCGGCGCGGGCGAGCTGGCGCGCGCAGGCGCTGCCCGCCGGGCCGGCGCCGATGACGAGCACGTCGCACTGATTGGGAATCTTGTCCGAGGTCATGAACGGCGGGATTCTAGGCAGCAGGGCCGGCATGCACTTGTGGTAGCTTCGCCCGGCCCCCGAAGGCAGGGGCCAGGAGGGTGAGATGCGCATAGGCGTTCCGCTGGAAACAGCGGCGGGAGAAACCCGCGTGGCGGTGACGCCCGAGACGGCCAAGAAGTTGAAGGCCCAGGGCCACCACGTGCTGGTGCAGTCGGGTGCCGGCATCGCGGCCAGTGCCACCGACGAGGCCTACACGGCCGCCGGGGCGGAGATCGTCGACCGCTCCACGGCCTTCGGCTGCGAGCTGGTGCTGAAGGTGCGCAGCCCCGGCCCCGACGAGCTGAGCCTGATGAAAAGCGGCACCGCGCTGGTCGGCCTGCTCAACCCCTTCGACAAGGACGGCCTGGCGCGCCTGGCCGCCGCCGGCCTGACCAGCTTCGCGCTCGAAGCCGCGCCGCGCACCACGCGCGCGCAGAGCATGGACGTGCTGTCGAGCCAGGCCAACATCGCCGGCTACAAGGCCGTGATGATGGCGGCCAACCAGTACCAGCGCCTGTTCCCGATGCTGATGACGGCGGCCGGCACCATCAAGGCCGCGCGCGTGGTGATCCTGGGCGTGGGCGTGGCCGGGCTGCAGGCCATCGCCACCGCCAAGCGGCTGGGCGCGGTGATCGAGGCTTCCGACGTGCGGCCTTCGGTGAAGGAGCAGGTCGAATCGCTCGGCGCCAAGTTCATCGAGGTGAGCTACGAGACACCGGAAGAGAAGGAAGCGGCCGAAGGCGTGGGCGGCTACGCCAAGCCCATGCCGCAGAGCTGGCTCGACCGCCAGAAGGTGGAAGTGGCCAAGCGCGTGGCGGCGGCCGACGTGGTGATCAGCACCGCGCTGATCCCCGGCCGCGCGGCGCCGGTGCTCATCACCGAAGAGATGGTCAGGAGCATGAAGGCCGGCAGCGTGATCGTCGACATGGCCGCACCCGCCGGCGGCAACTGCCCGCTCACCGAGGCCGGCAAGACGGTGGTGAAGCACGGCGTCACGATCATCGGCGAGACCAACATCCCGGCGCTGGTGGCGGCCGATTCGTCGTCGCTGTACGCCCGCAACGTGCTCGACTTCCTGAAGCTCGTATTGCCCAAGGACAGCGGCTTCACGGTGCCGATGGACGACGACATCGTCGTGGCCTGCCTCATGACGCAGGGCAACGAAGTGAAGAGGAAGTGAGCATGGAACTCGTCAGCCCCACCGTCACCAACCTGATCATCTTCGTGCTGGCCATCTACGTGGGTTACCACGTGGTGTGGACCGTCACGCCCGCGCTGCACACGCCGCTGATGGCGGTCACGAATGCCATCAGCGCCATCGTCATCGTCGGCGCGATGCTGGCCGCGGCACTCACCGAAACCCCGCTCGGCAAGTTCATGGGCGTGGCCGCGGTGGCGCTGGCCGCTGTGAACGTCTTCGGCGGCTTCCTGGTCACGCGGCGCATGCTGGAGATGTTCAAGAAGAAGGAAAAGAAGGCGCCGGCCGCGGGGGACAAGGCATGAGCATGAACCTCGTGACGCTGCTGTACCTGGTGGCCAGCGTCTGCTTCATCCAGGCCCTGAAGGGCCTGAGCCACCCCACCACGTCGATACGCGGCAACCTGTTCGGCATGGTCGGCATGCTGATCGCGGTGCTCACCACCGCGGCGCTGATCGTCAAGCTGTCCGGCGACATGGGCCAGACGCGAGCACAGGGCATGGTGTGGGTGATCGTCGGCCTGGTGCTCGGCGGCGGCATTGGCGCGGTGATGGCCAAGCGCGTCGAGATGACCAAGATGCCCGAGCTGGTGGCCTTCTTCCACAGCATGATCGGCCTGGCCGCGGTGTTCATCGCGGTGGCGGCGGTGGCCGAGCCCTGGGCCTTCCAGATCACCACCAAGGGCGGCCTCATCCCGGGCGGCAACCGCATCGAGCTGGCCCTGGGCGCCTTCATCGGCGCGGTCACCTTCACCGGTAGCGTCATCGCCTTCGGCAAGTTGAGCGGCAAGTACAAGTTCCGCCTCTTCCAGGGCGCGCCGGTCAGCTTCGCCGGGCAGCACAAGCTCAACGCGGCCTTCGGCATCGCCGCCGTGGTGCTGTGCTTCTTCTTCTGGCAAAGCGAAGCCCCGTGGGCCTTCGGCGCCATCGTCGCCCTGGGCTTCATCCTCGGCGTGACGCTGATCATCCCCATCGGCGGCGCCGACATGCCGGTGGTGGTGAGCATGCTCAACAGCTACTCGGGCTGGGCGGCGGCGGGCATCGGCTTCAGCCTGAACAACAGCATGCTGATCATCGCCGGCAGCCTGGTGGGCAGCTCGGGCGCGATCCTGAGCTACATCATGTGCAAGGCGATGAACC
>CAYREA010000297.1:0-5221 GCA_964423075.1 uncultured Rubrivivax sp.
CACATCGCCAAGCGCCTGGGCATCCCCTGCGCGGTGATCTCGGCGCCGATGCACGTGCAGGACTTCCCCGCGCGCCACTCGCCGCAGATGGGTTTCGAAGGTGCAAACGTGCTCTTCGACACCTGGGTGCACCCGCTGATGATGGGCCTGGAAGAGCACCTGCTCACCATGTTCCGCGGCGACTTCGAATTCCACGACGGCGCCGCCGCGTCGCACCTGGGCTCGGCCGCCCGGCGCGCCGCGCCCGAGCTCCAGCCAGAAGCCTTGCCGGCAGCGGCATCCCCCGCCCCGGAACAGATCGTCGTGTCCGCCGCCCATGGGGCCGCCTGGACCGCGGACGCTGAAAAGGAACTGCGCAAGATTCCTTTCTTCGTGCGTGGCAAGGCCAGGCGCAACACCGAAGCCTATGCCGGTGAACGCGGCCTGGCGCAGATCACCGTCGAGACCCTCTACGATGCCAAAGCGCATTTCAGCCGCTGAACCGCTGGCGCCGGCGCTGTGGCCGCAGGTGGCACCCGCCGCGCGGGCCAGTGTGACGCCGATGCGCGTGGTGCTGGTCACGATGGACAGCCACCTCGCCAGCGCCGCGCAGCGCGCCGGCCGTACCCTGGCGCGCCAGCTGCCCGGCCTGCAGTTCAACGTGCACGCCGCCGACGAATGGGGCAGCGACGACACCGCCCTGGCGCGCTGCCAGGCCGACATCGCCCAGGGCGACATCGTGCTGGTGACGATGCTGTTCATGGAAGACCACTTCCTGCCCCTGCTGCCGGCGCTGCAGGCGCGCCGCGAGCACTGCGACGCGATGGTCTGCGCCATGAGCGCGGCCGAGGTGACCAAGCTCACCCGCATGGGCAAGTTCGACATGTGTGCGCCGGCCAGTGGCTTCGTCTCGCTGCTCAAGCGCCTGCGCGGCAAGGCCCGCGAAACGGCCGACGCCAAGGTCGACAGCGGCAACAAGACCACCGCCGGTGCGCAGCAGATGAAGATGCTGCGCCGCCTGCCCAAGATCCTGCGCTTCATCCCCGGCACCGCCCAGGACGTGCGGGCCTACTTCCTCACGCTGCAGTACTGGCTGGCAGGCAGCGAGGACAACGTGCACCACATGGTGCACTTCCTGGTCGACCGTTATGCCGACGGCCCGCGCCGCGGCCTGCGCGGCCTGCTGAAGACGCACGAGCCGGTGGAGTACCCCGAGGTCGGGCTGTACCACCCGCGCATGAAGCTGCGGCTCACCGAGCAGGCCAGCCAGTTGCCCGCCGAAGCCACGCAGGGCGCACGCGGCACCGTCGGATTGCTGCTGCTGCGTTCCTACCTGCTGGCCGGCAATGCGGGCCACTACGACGGTGTCATCGCCGCCTTGCAGGCCCAGGGCCTGCGCGTGCTGCCGGCCTACGCCACCGGGCTCGACTCCCGCCCGGCCATCGACAAGTTCTTCTTTGAGCAAGGCCGGCCCGTGGTCGACGCCGTGGTCTCGCTCACCGGCTTCTCGCTGGTGGGCGGCCCGGCCTACAACGATGCCAAGGCCGCCGAAGAAGTGCTGGCGCGGCTGGACGTGCCCTACCTGGCCGTGACGCCGGTGGAGTTCCAGACCCTCGAACAATGGGGCGCCTCCGCGCGCGGCCTGCTGCCGGTGGAAGCCACGATGATGGTGGCCATCCCCGAGCTCGACGGCGCCACCGGCTCCATGGTCTACGGCGGCCGCGGCCATGCCTCGCAGGTGGCCTGCACGGGCTGCGAACGCGGCTGCGTCTTCGACACCAAGAAGGGTGGCAACCCCGACGTCGCGCACGACATGGTGCCGTGCAGCGAACGCGCCGAGATGCTGGCCTCGCGCATCGGCCGCCTGGTCGACCTGCGCCGCTCGCAACGCGCCACGCGCAAGGTGGCGCTGGTGATCTTCAACTTCCCGCCCAACGCGGGCGCCACCGGCACGGCGGCCTTCCTGTCGGTGTTCGAGTCGGTCTACAACACCCTGGCCGCGATGCAGCGCGAGGGCTACACGGTCGACCTGCCGCCCAGCCTCGACGCCCTGCGTGAAGGCCTGCTGCATGGCAACGCCGAACGTTACGGCGCCATCGCCAACGTGCACGCGCGCATTCCCGCCAACGAGCACGTGAAGCGCGAACGCTGGTTGAAGGACATCGAAGCGCAGTGGGGCCCGGCGCCCGGCAAGCTGCAGACCGACGGCAGCACCATCCACGTGCTGGGCGGCCTCTACGGCAACGTCTTCGTCGGCATCCAGCCCGGCATGGGCTACGAAGGCGACCCGATGCGCCTGCTGTTCGAGAAGGGCTCGGCGCCCACGCATGCCTTCAGCGCCTTCTACCGCTGGCTGCGCGAAGACTTCAAGGCCGCCGCCGTGCTGCACTTCGGCACCCACGGCGCACTCGAGTTCATGCCCGGCAAACAGAACGGCATGACGGCGCGCTGCTGGCCCGACAGGCTCATCGGCGACCTGCCCAACTTCTACCTCTACGCCAGCAACAACCCGAGCGAAGGCACCATTGCCAAGCGCCGCGCTGCCGCTACGCTCATCAGCTACCTCACGCCGCCGGTGGCGCAGGCCGGCCTGTACAAGGGCCTGGTGGACCTGAAGGCTTCGCTCGAACGCTGGCGCAGCCTGGAACCCGAGGCCGAGCGCGAACGCGAAGAGCTGGCGGTGATGGTGCAGCAGCAGGCCGTAGCGCTGGACCTTGCGAAGGCCGAGCCCGCGTGGGGCCGCGATGCCGAAGCGCAGGTGCTGCACCTGAGTGAGCGCGTGCTCGAAGTCGAGTACACGCTGATCCCGCACGGCCTGCACGTCGTTGGCCGCGCGCCCAGCATCAACGAACGCATCGATCTCCTCGGCTCGCTGGCCGAAGCCTCGCACGGCCAGCGCCTGCCGCGCGAACTGTTGCAGCAACTGGTGGCCCGCCGCGCGCCGGCGCAACTGGCCGGCAGCGACGCCGCCCGCCTGGCGCTGCTGCAGGAACTGGCCGCGGCCGACCAGCTGCTGGCGCAAGACCACGAGATCGACGGCATCCTGCGCGCACTGGACGCCCGCTTCATCCGTCCCGCGCCCGGCGGCGACCTGCTGCGCACGCCGGCCATCCTGCCCACGGGCCGCAACCTGCACGGCTTCGACCCCTTCCGCATTCCCAGCAGCTACGCGGTGAAGGACGGCGCACGCCAGGCCGAGCGCCTGCTGGACCGCCACCGCGCCGACGGCCACACGCTGCCCGAGAGCATCGCGCTGGTGCTGTGGGGCACCGACAACCTGAAGAGCGAAGGCGGCCCCATCGCGCAGGCGCTGGCGCTGCTGGGTGCGAAGCCGCGCTTCGACAGCTACGGCCGCCTGGCCGGTGCCGAGCTGCTGCCGCTGGCCGCGCTGGGCCGGCCGCGCATCGACGTAGTGATCACGCTGTCGGGCATCTTCCGCGACCTGCTGCCGCTGCAGGTGAAGCTGCTGGCCGAGGCCGCCTTCCTGGCCGCCAGCGCCGACGAGCCGCCCGAGCTGAACTTCGTGCGCAAGCACGCGCTGGCCTTCCAGGCCGAACACGGCGGCGACATGGACACGGCTTCGCTGCGGGTCTTCGGCAATGCCGAAGGGGCCTATGGCGCCAACGTCAACATGCTGATCGACAACGCGCGCTGGGACGACGCCGACGAACTGGCCGAGACCTTCTCGCGCCGCAAGGGCTTCGCCTACGGCCGCAGCGGCCGCCCGGTGCAGCAGGCCAAGCTGCTGCACAGCGTGCTGGCGGGTGTGGAGCTGGCCTACCAGAACCTCGACTCGGTGGAGCTGGGTGTCACCACCATCGACACCTACTTCGACACGCTGGGCGGCATCAGCCGCGCCGTCAAGCGCGCCAAGGGCAAGGACGCCGCGGTGGCCCCGGTCTACATCGGCGACCAGACGAACGACGCCATCGGCGGCGGTGCCGTGCGCACGCTGTCCGAGCAGGTGGCGCTGGAAACGCGCACCCGCATGCTCAACCCCAAGTGGTACGAGGGCATGCTGGCCCATGGCTACGAAGGGGTGCGGCAGATCGAGGTGCACCTCACCAACACCATGGGCTGGTCGGCCACCACGGGCCAGGTGCAGCCCTGGGTCTACCAGCAGCTCACCGAGACCTTCGTGCTCGACGCCGCCATGCGCGAGCGCCTGGCACAGCTCAATCCCACGGCCTCGGCCAAGGTGGCCAACCGCCTGCTCGAAGCCCACCGCCGCCAGTACTGGCAGCCCGACGCCCAGACGCTCGAAGCCCTGCAACGTGCAGGCGAAGAGCTGGAAGACCGCCTCGAAGGCGTTTACGAACCCACCCAGAAGGCCGCCGCATGAACGTCGCAGAAATCCCCGTTTCCACCATCGGCCGCGGCAGCCGCCCCGACGGCGAAGGCAGCGTGCAGGTGCAGCTGGACCCGAGCGTGAAGATCGGCACCGCCAAGGTCTTTGCCATCTACGGCAAGGGCGGCATCGGCAAGAGCACCACCAGCAGCAACCTGTCGGCGGCCTTCAGCAAGATGGGCAAGCGCGTGCTGCAGATCGGCTGCGACCCCAAACACGACAGCACCTTCACGCTCACCAAGAAGATGCTGCCCACCGTCATCGACATCCTCGAGACGGTGAACTTCCACGCCGAGGAACTGCGGCCCGAGGACTTCGTCTTCGAAGGCTACAACGGCGTGATGTGCGTGGAAGCCGGCGGCCCGCCCGCCGGCACCGGCTGCGGCGGCTACGTGGTGGGCCAGACGGTCAAGCTGCTGAAGGAACACCACCTGCTCGAAGACACCGACGTGGTGATCTTCGACGTGCTCGGCGACGTCGTCTGCGGCGGTTTCGCCGCGCCGCTGCAGCACGCCGACCGCGCGCTCGTCGTCACCGCGAACGACTTCGACTCGATCTTCGCGATGAACCGCATCCTCGGCGCCATCCTGGCCAAGTCGAAGAACTACAAGGTGCGCATCGGCGGCGTGGTGGCGAACCGCAGCACGGCCACGGATCAGATCGACCGCTTCAACGACCGCGTCGGTCTGAGCACCATGGCCCGCTTCCCGGACCTGGACATCGTCCGCCAGAGCCGCCTGCGCAAGTCGACCCTCTTCGAGATGGAATCCACGCCGGAGCTCGAGGCCGTGCAGACGGAGTACATGCGTCTCGCGGCGGAGCTGTGGGCAGGGACCGAGCCGCTGGTCGTGCAGCCGATGCGCGACCGCGACATCTTCGACCTTCTGGGATTCC
>CAYREA010000298.1:0-5216 GCA_964423075.1 uncultured Rubrivivax sp.
GCCCATGCGGCGCGCCAGCAGGGCCTGCCCGATGGTGTTGTTGACCTTGTGCGCGCCGGTGTGGTTGAGGTCTTCGCGCTTGAGGTGGATCTGCGCGCCGCCGATCTCGCGCGACAGGCGCGCCGCGTGGTAGATCGGGCTCGGCCGGCCGACGAAGTGCTTGAGTTCGTGCTTGAACTCGGCCACGAACTCCGGGTCTTCGCGGTACTTCGCGTAAGCCGCCTCGAGTTCGTGCAGCGCGTGGATGAGCGTTTCGGCGACGAAAGTGCCGCCATAAGGCCCGAAGTGCCCGCGGGCATCGGGCTGTTGGTAGTTCAGCATGATGGGATTCCTCTCAGGTGCCCAGACGCGCATCCGCGTCCCGCACCGCCTTGCAGAACCGGCGCATCAGCGGGCCGCTCTTGACGCCCTTGCTGATCTCAACGCCGGAGCTCACGTCAACGGCAAAAGGCCGTACGTGAAGCACCCCATCGGTCACGTTGGCAGGATTCAACCCACCAGACAAAACGACCGGAAGGGGCACGCTTGGTGGAATCTGTGACCAATCGAAGACCTTCCCGCCCCCGCCGTAACCCTCGACGGGAGCGTCGAGCAGCAGGGCCATCGCGTTGGAAAAACGCGAGGCGAAGTCTAACAAATCGAAGCCTTCGTCCATGCGCGCGGCGCGTACGAAGGGCCGGCCCGCGGCGGCACATTGTTCGGGGGTCTCGTCGCCGTGGAACTGCAGCAGGGCTTGCGGCAGCGCCTCGGTGGCCAGGCGCAGTTCGTGCGGCGACGCGTTGACCATCAGCAGCACCGGCGTGACGAAGGGTGGCAGCCGCGCGACGAGCTCGGCCGCGCGAGCCAGCGTCACCGCACGCGGGCTCTTCGGGTAGAGCACGAAGCCGAGGGCGTCGGCGCCGGCTTCGATGGCCTCGTCGACATCGGCCTCGCGCGTGAGGCCGCAGATCTTGATGCGGGTTCGGGGCATGCAGGGTTCACGGCAGCCAGTCCATCGCGGGGGTGCGTTCCGGCAGGCCGAGCGCCGCATCGTAGTACGGGCCGGTGAAGTACAGGCCCTGCGCCGGGAAGGTGGGCGCCGCGGCCTCGCGGCTCTTCGCCGCCAGCACCTCGGCCATCCAGCCGGGCGGCTGCCGCCCCTGCCCCACCGCGACGAGGCAGCCGACGACGTTGCGCACCATGTGGTACAGGAAGGCGTTGGCGTCGAAGTCCAGGCACCAGTAGGCGCCGCGCCGCTCGATGCCGATGCGGCGCAGCGTCTTCACCGGCGTGGGCGACTGGCAATTGGCCGCGCGGAAGGACGTGAAGTCGTGTTCGCCGACGAGCAGCGCCGCCGCCGCACGCATCGCGTCGCCATCGAGTGGGCGAAAGACCCAACCGGCGAGACCTTCCTCCAGCGCGGGCCGGACGGCCGATTCGAGGATGACAAAACGGTAGCGCCGGCCGCGCGCACTGTTGCGGGCGTGGAAGCTCTCGGGCACCGGCTGGCACCACTGCACCGCGATGTCGGCCGGCAGGAAGCGGTTGCTGCCGCGCACCCAGGAGAACAGGTCGCGCTCGACCGGCGTATCGATGTGCACCACCTGGTTCAGCGCATGCACACCGGCGTCGGTGCGGCCGGCGCAGACGGTGGTGATGGCCTGGTCGGCGAAGGCAGTCAGGGCCTGCTCGACCCTGTCCTGCACCGTGTTGCCGTCGGGTTGCGACTGCCAGCCGTGATAGGCCTGCCCGCGGTAGGCAACACCCAGCGCGAGGCGTGGCACCTCGCGCCGGTCAGGCCAGCTTGTCCAGCATGCCCTGGGCCTTGGCCTGCAGGGCGCCTTCGGCCTTGGACACCACTTCTTCCAGCAGGTCGCGCGCGCCTTCCAGGTCACCGATCTGGCGGAATTCCTCGGCCAGCTCGAGCTTGCGCGACAGCGGGTCGGTGGTATCGGCCAGCGTCGGCGGCTCCAGCGGCTGGCCACCGATGGAGAACTCGCCGAAGTCCAGCGCCGGCTCGGGCGACTTGGCCTTGGGCTGGGCCACGGTCTTGGCGTTGTTGCCGTCCATCGACTCGAGATCGAAATCGAGCGAGCCCATGTCGGCCGGCGCCGGGCGGCCGGCGGGGATGGTCTTGGCATCGCCCGAAGGCAGCGACAGGTCGAGCGTAGCGTCGGACAAACCGGCGTGGGTGCCGAAGGGCGTGGTGGTCTCGGTCGGCGTCGGCGGCGCGAGCTTGCCGCCGGGCAGTTCCAGTTCCAGGTCGAGATCGAGCGCACCGCCGTCCAGCGTGGCGTCGGCGGCCGGCTGGAAGGTGGGCGGCGCCACCGGCGCGGTGTACGGCATGGTGGCCGCGTTCAGCGCGTCGACCACCTCGCCGCTGGCGCGCACGTCGTCGGGCAGGCCGCCCGGCTGGTACAGCGGGTTGGCCGGGTCGATGCTCAGGCCGAGCTGCTGCGCCTTGCTCCAGTCTTCGCCCTCACCGCGCGTCAGGTTGAACATCTGCGTGGCCAACAGTTCGAAGGCCTTGGTGTCGCGGCGCTTGGCGTACACCTCCAGCAGCTTGCTGCGGATGGCCATGCGCTCGGGCGCGCTGCGCATCGCTTCCTTGAGGATTTCCTCGGCCTGCAGGTCGCGGCCGTAGGCCAGGTAGACATCGGCCTCGGCCACCGGGTCGACGTCGCCGATGGCGTCCAGCTGCGACAGCGAGTACGACATCGATGACGACTGCCCGCTGCCGGTGACGTTGGCGTCGCGCGTGTCGATGCGCTGGCCGCCGCTGGCGCCGAAGAAGGAATCGGGCTGCAGGCGGCTTTCCAGGAACGAGGTCTCGCCGGCCGGCTTGCGCATGCGGCTGCGCAGCTTGTACAGGCCCAGGCCCGCCAGCAGCGCCGCCAGCACGCCGGCGCCCGGCAGCAGCAGCGAGTTGTCCATCAGCGAGTCGAGCATGCCCGGCTCGGGCGGCGGGGCCTTGGCCACCGGCTTGGGCGGCGTCGGCGCCGGCGCCGATGCGGCCACTGGCGCGGGAGCGGGCACAGGAGCCGGTGCCGAGGCGACGGCGGCCGGTGCGGCCACTGGCGGCGCGACAGGGGCCGGTGTCGGCGCAGGGGTCGGAGCAGGTGCGGGTGCGGCCGCCACCACCGCCGGAACCGGCGGCACAACCGACGGCGCGGGCGCGGGTGCCGGCGCCGCGGCGGGCGCCTTGCCGGCCGGCACGGTGGCAGCGCCCTGCAGCTTCTTCAGCTCTTCGACGTTGCGCTTGAGTTCGGCCTCGCGGGCCTTCTCGTCCTTCTTCTGGGTTTCCTTGGAGGCCTGGGCGACGGTGGCACCGGCCTTGGCGCTGCCCTGCGACAGGGTCAGCCGGTCGGGCGTCGGGGCGGCGGCCTGCTTGCGGTCGTCGACCTGCGTCTGCACCTTGCCGCTGGCCTGGCGGCCGGCACCTTCGTCGGCCGTGGTGGTGGTGCCGCTGGCCAGGCGCTGGCGGTAGGCCGCGAAGTCGTTGCTCTGGGCGACGATGATGTCGCGCGCTTCCTGCTGCGACAGCTTGCCCGCCGTTTCGGCCGAAGGCACCGACAGCACGGCGCCGGCCTTCAGCCGGTTCATGTTGTCGCCGACGAAGGCCTGCGGGTTGCCGCGGAACAGCGCCACCAGCATCTGGTCGAGCGAGATGCCCTGGCGCGGCGTGCGGCCGGCGATCTTGCTGAGCGTGTCGCCCGGGCGGACGCGGATCTCGTCTTCGCTGCCCGGCGCCGTGGCGGATGACGCCACCGGCGGCCGCGGCGCTTCCATCGGCGTCTGCTTGCTGCTCTGCCGGCTGGGCGGCGCAGGTGCACGCGCGGTCTCGGCCGGTGCCGGGCTCAGCACGGGCGAGGCAACCGGCGCGGGCGCCGGAGCCTGCGCGGTGCGCGTGCTCGGCGGATCGAACAGCATCGTGTACTCGCGCACCAGGCGGCCGTTGGTCCACGTGGCCTCGATGATCACGTCGACGAAAGGCTCCAGCACGGCGCGGTCGCCGGTCAGGCGCAGGATCTGGCGGCCGTCGGCACGGCGCGTCACCAGCACCTGGGCACTGGACAGCGCGGCGTTGTACTCGACACCCGCGGCGCGGTAGACGTCAGGTGGCGCCACGCGCAGGCGCAGCGACGACGCCTCTTCGGGCGTCATGCTGGTCACCTCGATCTCGGCACGCAGGGTTTCGCCCAGCGCCGATGTGACCGTCAAGCGTCCCAGGCCCAGCGCCCACGACTGCGCGCCCCACAGGCAGGCGGCAGCGAAGGCAACGCCCTTGAGCGCGAAGCGCGCGGCGTCAGTAGATCTCTGTTTCAAGGCATTTCCCCCAGGCCCTCCGGAACGGCTTGGCTGCAAGCCGGCGGCTGTCTCTTCGTGCCGAACTGCCCCCAGCGGGATCGCAAGGTGCAAGAAACGGCGGAAATCGCAACAGTATCAAGCATATAGGAGCGCAAGCTCAACCGGTTGCTGATGATCCTGGGGAGAAATGCTTTGTTTCTGGGGCTTGTGCACCCTGTTGCCGGTGGACAACGCCCCAGACACTCATTGCTCCAGCAGGATGCGCAGCATGCGGCGCAGCGGCTCGGCCGCGCCCCACAAGAGCTGGTCGCCGATGGTGAAGGCGCCCAGGTACTCCGGGCCCATCGCCAGCTTGCGCAGGCGGCCGACCGGGATCGTCATGGTGCCGGTCACGGCCACCGGCGTCAGGTCGCGCATGGTGGCTTCGCGGTTGTTCGGAACCACCTTCACCCAGGCATTGTCGGCGGCGATCATCGCTTCGATGTCGGCCAGCGGCACGTCCCGCTTCAGCTTGAAGGTCAGCGCCTGGCTGTGGCAGCGCATCGCGCCCACACGCACACAGAAGCCGTCCACCGGCACGGCCTGCACGTTGCCGAGGATCTTGTTGGTCTCGGCCAGGCCCTTCCATTCCTCGCGCGACACGCCATTGCCCAGGTCCTTGTCGATCCAGGGAATGAGCGAGCCGCCCAGCGGGACGCCGAAGTTGGCCGTCTGCTCGGCCGACAGGCCGCGCTGGGTCTCGATGACCTTGCGGTCGATCTCCAGGATGGCGCTCTTCGGGTCGTCCAGCAGCGCCCGCACCGACGCGTTCAGCGTGCCGTACTGGGTGAGCAGCTCGCGCATGTGCTGCGCGCCGCCGCCGCTGGCGGCCTGGTAGGTCTGGGTGCTCATCCACTCGACGAGGCCGGCCTTGTACAGCGCGCCCACGC
>CAYREA010000299.1:0-5189 GCA_964423075.1 uncultured Rubrivivax sp.
GGCAACCTGCGCAGCGTGTCGCAGGCGGTGATGCATGTGGCCACAGGCAGCGGGGTTGACGTCATCGTCACCCAGCGCCCCGAAGAGGTGCTCGCGGCCGACCGCGTGGTGCTGCCGGGCCAGGGCGCCATCCGCGACTGCATGCGCGAGCTGCGGGATTCCGGCCTGCAAGGCGCCGTGTTGCATGCGGCCGCGCACAAACCGTTGCTGGGTGTGTGCGTTGGCATGCAGATGCTGCTGACGCGCAGCGAAGAGCAGGACACGCCCGGCCTGGCGCTGATCCCCGGCGAGGTGCGGCGTTTCCGCCTGGAAGGCCGCCTGCAGCCCGACGGCAGCCGCTACAAGGTGCCGCAGATGGGCTGGAACCGCGTGCACCAGCGTGCACACCCGCTGTGGGACGGCGTACCCGACGAGAGCTGGTTCTATTTCGTGCACAGCTTCTACGCCGCGCCGTCGGAGCCGCGCCACACGGCGGGCGAGACCGACTACGGCGGCCGCTTTACCTGCGCCGTCGCGCGGGATAACATTTTTGCCACCCAGTTCCATCCTGAGAAAAGCGCCGACCAGGGTCTGGCCCTCTACCGCAACTTCCTGCACTGGAAGCCCTGACGGGCGCCGCGAGCCTTCTGCAAGCCATGCTGTTGATCCCTGCCATCGACCTCAAAGACGGCAAGTGCGTGCGCCTTCAGCAGGGCGACATGAGCGCCTCCACCACTTTCGGCGAAGACCCCGCTGCCATGGCCCAGCGCTGGCTGGACGCCGGCGCCCGCCGCCTGCACCTGGTCGACCTGAACGGCGCCTTCGCCGGCCGCCCGATCAATGAAAACGCGGTCAAGGCCATCCTGCGTGTGGTGGGCGACAAGATTCCGGTGCAGCTGGGCGGCGGCATCCGCGACCTGGACACCATCGAACGCTTCCTCGACGATGGCCTGAGCTACGTGATCATCGGCACCGCGGCCGTGAAGAGCCCGGGCTTCCTGAAGGACGCCTGCAGCGCCTTCGGCGGGCACGTGATCGTGGGCCTGGATGCCAAGGACGGCAAGGTGGCCACCGACGGCTGGAGCAAGCTCACCGGCCACGAAGTCATCGACCTGGCCAAGAAGTTCGAGGACTACGGCGTCGAAGGCGTGATCTACACCGACATCGGCCGCGACGGCATGCTCACCGGGATCAACATCGAAGCCACGGTGAAGCTGGCGCAGTCGCTGTCGATACCCGTGTTTGCCTCGGGCGGCCTGTCGGGCATCACCGACATCGAACGGCTGTGCGAAGTGGAAGCCGATGGCGTGGAAGGCGTGATCTGCGGGCGCAGCATCTACACCGGCGCGCTCGACTTCACCGCGGCCCAGGCGCGCGCCGACGAGATCGGGCAAGCCAGCTGAGGCTGGCTCGCCCCGCCTGCGCCCTCAGGCGCGCTCGCGTTTCCGCATGAAGGCGCCCAGGGCCAGCAGGCCCACGCCCATCAGCCCATAGCTCGCGGGCTCGGGCACCGGTGCAAGAAAGCCCCGAATCTCCCCACCCGGGGCAAAACTGGAGTGGATGTTGAGGTAGGCGCGGCCGGCGTCGATGCCGTTGATCAGCGCCGTGAATGCGGTGCTCACCGTGCCGCCGTTGGCCGTGATGAAGGCGGCGTTGTAGCTCGACGCCAGCGTCATGTCGAAGGTGTGGTCGTACGAGCCAAAGGTGGTGCCCGAGGGAAAGCCCGTGAAAGTGGGCGTCTGGGTGGCCACGCCCACGTTGGCCACGCCGGGCACGGCGGTGCAGCAGTGGATGTGCGAGGCCGTCACGTTGCCCGTGAGGCCGGCGAAGGTGGTCTGGATCTGCATCGTGAACAGGTCCAGGTCGAAGGTGATGACGGCCACGCCCAGGCCCGCGGAGGCATTGGGCGGGGACTCGGCACCGCCGCTCAGGAAGGCCTGGTAGACCACTTCGTGGGCGGTGGCCGGCAGGGCGGCGGTGGCCAGTGCCAGCGCGGCGGCGGCGGGCAGGGTGCGGGTGAGTTTCATGCGGGCTCCTCGACACGCAACGGTGCGTGTTCGGCTTACGCGCCGCGGCCGGCACCGATTCCACCCGACCCTAGAATGCGGGGCCTCGGAAACCCTGCATGCTTGCCAAACGAATCATCCCCTGCCTGGACGTCACCGGCGGCCGTGTCGTCAAGGGCGTCAACTTCGTCGAACTGCGCGACGCCGGTGACCCGGTGGAAATCGCCGCCCGCTACAACGAGCAGGGTGCGGACGAACTGACCTTCCTGGACATCACCGCGACCAGCGACGGGCGCGACCTGATCCTGCACATCATCGAGGCGGTGGCTTCGCAGGTGTTCATCCCGCTCACGGTGGGCGGCGGCGTGCGCACGGTGGAAGACGTGCGCCGGCTGCTGAACGCCGGGGCCGACAAGGTCAGCTTCAATTCCGCGGCGGTGGCGAATCCGCAGGTCATCCGCGATGCATCCGACAAGTACGGTGCGCAGTGCATCGTGGTCGCCATCGACGCCAAGCGCAGGCCCGGCGGTGGCTGGGACGTCTACACCCACGGCGGCCGCAAGAACACCGGCCTGGACGCCGTGGCCTGGGCCCGCCGGATGGCGGAGCTGGGTGCCGGCGAGATCCTGCTCACCAGCATGGACCGCGACGGCACCAAGATCGGCTTCGACCTGGAACTGACGCGCGCGGTGAGCGACGCGGTGCCGGTGCCCGTCATCGCCTCGGGCGGCGTGGGTGCGCTGGAGCACCTGTCCGACGGCATCCGCATCGGCGGCGCCGACGCCGTGCTGGCCGCCAGCATCTTCCACTACGGCGAATTCACCGTCGGCCAGGCCAAGGCGCTGATGGCGCGCGACGGCATTCCCGTCCGCCAGTAAGCGCCTGCTCTCGTGAAGAACGAAGTCCGCCTCATCGGCGGCCTCTACAAGCGCCGCAAGCTGCCAGTGGCCGACCGACCCGGCCTGCGTCCCACGCCCGACCGCGTTCGCGAGACGCTCTTCAACTGGCTGGGCCAGGACCTGGACGGCTGGCGCGTGCTCGACGCCTTCGCCGGCAGCGGGGCGCTGGGTTTCGAAGCGGCGTCGCGCGGCGCCGCCGAGGTGCTGCTGCTCGAGCAGGACCCTGTGCTGGTGCAGAGCCTGCGGGCCACGGTCGAGCGTCTGCAGGCCAAGGCCGTACGCGTCGAACGCACCGAAGCCTTGCGTTGGATGGCTGCCGGCGCGCCGCAGCGTTTCGAATTGGTGTTTCTGGACCCGCCCTTCGACGCCGGCCTCGGCGCCAGCGCTGCTGCGCAGGCCGCGCGCCTGGTCGCGCCAGGCGGCTACGTCTACCTCGAAGGCCCGCAGCCGCTGGCCGAAGCACCTGCCGGGCTGCTGCCCTACCGCAGCCTGCGCGCCGGCGCGGTGCACGCCCAGCTGTTCCAGGCTGGCGATTGACAGGCGGTTACACTGCCCGAGGGCCTCGCAGCCCGCGCCGCCTGGAGGACCCGACGTGACCCTCAAAGCCCCGCTCACCGCCGTGTACCCGGGCACCTTCGACCCGATGACGCTGGGCCATGAAGACCTGATGAGGCGCGCTTCGCGCCTGTTCGACCGCCTGATCCTGGCCGTGGCGGCCGGGCACCACAAGCGCACGATGTTCACCATCGCCGAACGGGTGGAGATCGCCAGCGAGATCGCCGCGCCCTACAAGAACGTCGAGGTGATGGCCTTCCGCGGCCTGCTGCGCGACTTCGTGGTCGACGCCGGCGGCAAGGTGGTCATCCGCGGCCTGCGCGCGGTGAGCGACTTCGAGTACGAGTTCCAGATGGCCGGCATGAACCGCCAGCTGATGCCCGAGGTCGAGACCGTGTTCATGACACCGAGCGACCAGTTCCAGTTCGTCAGCGGCACCTTCGTGCGCGAGATTGCCAGCCTCGGCGGTGATGTCTCCAAGTTCGTGGCACCCTCGGTGCTTCGTCGCCTGCGCGAGCGGGTGACCCAGAGCGAAGACTGATCACCCCATGGCCTTGTGGATCACCGACGAGTGCATCAACTGCGACGTGTGCGAGCCCGAGTGCCCGAACCAGGCCATCAGCATGGGCGCCGAGATCTACGAGATCGACCCCCACCGCTGCACCGAATGCGTGGGCCACTTCGACGAGCCGCAGTGCGTGCAGGTGTGCCCGGTGGAATGCATCCCGGTCAACCCTTCGTACGTCGAGTCGAAGGTGCAGTTGCTCGCCAAGTACCGGCTTCTTCAGCCGACGAGCGAGACTTCTTCGCCCGCTGCCGCAGCGGTTTCGCCGCCACCGGTTTGAGTTCGGGCGCGACGATGCCCGCCAGGCCGTTGCCGCGCTGGCGGGTTTCCTGCGCCAGCCGGGCCTGGGTCATCGTCTCGGCCTGCTGACGTTCGCGCGTGGCGCGGTCGCGCGCTTCGGCCACCTCGTCCGTCGGGCGCGGTTGCAGGCCTTCGAGAGCGCGGCCTTCGGCGCAGGGCGTGGCCGAGTAGGTTCGGCCATCGGGACCACATCGCCAGATGGTCTGGGCAGATACGGCCAGCGGCAGGGCCACGGCCAACAACAGCAAGTGCTTCTTCACTTCGGGCCTCCGGATTCGGGTGACGGTGTCGGGGCGGGCGCCGGCCGCGGCGGCTTGGGGCGCTGCGCGCCGGCGTGTATGAGCGCCAGCGCCTTGTCCATGTCGCCCGCAATCAGCGCGTCGCTGGCCGACAGGCTCTGGTCCATGGCCTTGCCGATGGCGTCGCGGTGGTCGGGCGAAGGCTTCTTCAGCACGTAGTTCACCACCTCGGCCTTCACGCCCGGGTGGCCGATGCCCAGGCGCAGGCGCCAGAAGTCCTGCGTGCCCAGCAGCGCGTGGATGTCCTTCAGCCCGTTGTGGCCGGCGGCGCTGCCGCCGAACTTCAGCTTGGCCTGGCCCGGCAGCAGGTCGAGTTCGTCGTGCACGACCAGGATCTGCTTCGGTTCGATCTTGAAGAAGCGCGCCAGCGGCGCCACCGAGGCGCCCGAGCGGTTCATGAAGGTCATGGGCTCCAGCAGCCACACGGGCCCGCCGGGGAGATTGGCACGGGCCACGATGCCCTGGTAGGCACGCTCGGGCACCAGGCGCACGCCCAGCTTGTCGGCGAGTGCGTCGACCCACCAGAAGCCCGCGTTGTGGCGCGTGGCCTCGTATTCAGCGCCCGGGTTGCCCAGGCCGACGAAGA
>CAYREA010000300.1:0-5189 GCA_964423075.1 uncultured Rubrivivax sp.
TCAGCGCCTCGCGGTACTTGGCCACCGTGCGGCGCGCCACCTGGATGCCCTGCTCTTCGAGCATCTCGCTGATCTGGCTGTCGGACAGCGGCTTCTTGTTGTCCTCGGCCGTCACGAACTGCTGGATCAGCGCCCGCACCGCGGTGCTGGACGCATTGCCGCCGGCCTCGGTGTTGAGCGAGCTGCCGAAGAAATACTTCAGTTCGAAGGTGCCTTGCGGCGTGGACATGTACTTGGCCGTCGTCACGCGCGAGATGGTGCTCTCGTGCAGCCCCAGTTCATCGGCAATTTCCCGCAGGACGAGCGGTTTCATCGCGATGGCCCCATGGGTGAAGAAGGCCTTCTGGCGTTCGACGATGGCCTTGCTCACGCGCAGGATGGTGTCGAAGCGCTGCTGGATGTTCTTGACGAACCAGCGCGCCTCCTGCAGGCGGCTGCTCAGGCTGGCGCCGCCGTTGGCCCCGCCGCCGCCCCGGTTGCCGCGCACGGCCTGGGCGTAGAGGTCGTTGATGCGCAGCTTGGGCATGACGTCCGGGTTGAGCGTCACCGAAAGGCCGCGCCCGGCCTTGCGCACGATGACGTCGGGCACGATGACGTTGGCCTCGGCCGCCGCGAAGGGCCGGCCGGGTTTGGGCTCGCAGGTCTTGATCAGCATCTGCGCCTGGCGCACCTGGTTCTCATCGGCGCCGGTGAGGGCCATCAGGCGCTTCACGTCGCGCTTGGCCAGCAGGTCCAGGTGGTTGGCGCAGATGCGCTCGGCCAGCACGCGGCCCAGGGTCTTGGGCTGCGTGCGCAGCTGCAGGCACAGGCATTCGCCCAGGTTGCGCGCGCCCACGCCGGTGGGCTCCAGGCTCTGCAGCCACTTCAGCGCGCATTGCAGGCGCTCCAGCAGCTCGGCGCGTTCTTCTTCGGTGTCCGCGTCCAGCATCTCGGCCAGGCGCGCGGCGATGTCTTCCAGGGTGTCGGCGAGGTAGCCGTCGCCGTCGAGCGACTCGATCAGCACCATCAGCGCGGCGCGGTCTTCGTCCGACAGGCGCATGCCCAGCACCTGGTTGCGCAGGTGGTCTTCCAGCGAGCCGGCGCTGGCGCGGCGGTCCTGCGGGTCCATGTCCTCGCCATCGCCGCTGGGCGCGCTGGACGAGGCGCTGGGCGTCTCGCGGATGCCGTCGAAGTCGTCGCTCTCGGTGCCGTTCTCCCAGTCGTCGCGCTCGGTGGTGCCGAACTCGTCGCCGCGGATCTCGGTGGCCGCGGCCTCGCCGGCGTCGGGCGTGTCGGGGGTGCTCTCGGCGTCGTTCGTGCGGTCGGCCACGCGGTCGGCGGCCTGGCGCTCGATGGGCGTCTCGAAGGGGTTGGGCGCGAGTTCATCCTCGGCTTCGAGGAAGGGGTTCTGCTCCAGCATCTGGCCCACTTCCTGGTGCAGCTCCAGGGTGGACAGCTGCAGCAGGCGGATGGACTGCTGCAGCTGGGGCGTCAGCGCCAGGTGCTGGGACAGCCGAACCTGCAGTGAGGGCTTCATCTTCTTGTTCTTCTGTGGAAACTACATCCGGAAGTTTTCGCCGAGATAGACCTTCCGGACTTCGGCATTGCCGACGATGTCTGAAGGGGTTCCTTCAGCCAGCACGCGCCCGTCGCTGATGATGTAGGCGCGGTCGCAGATGCCCAGGGTCTCGCGCACGTTGTGGTCGGTGATCAACACGCCAATGCCGCGCGAGCGCAGGAACTTGATGATCTTCTGGATCTCGATGACGGCGATCGGGTCGACGCCGGCAAAGGGTTCGTCGAGCAGGATGAAACGCGGCTGGGTGGCCAGCGCGCGCGCGATCTCCACGCGGCGCCGCTCGCCGCCCGACAGCGCGGGTGCGGGCGAATCGCGCAGCTTGTCGATCGACAGATCGGCCAGCAGGTGGTTCAGCAGCTCGTCGATGCGCTCGGGCTTGAGCGGCCGGCCCTTGTCGTCGAACTGCAGCTCCAGCACGGCGCGGATGTTCTCGGCCACCGTCAGCTTGCGAAAGATCGAGGCTTCCTGCGGCAGGTAGGACAGGCCCATGCGCGAGCGGCGGTGGATGGGCAGACGCTGCACCGCCTGGCCATCGATGCGGATCTCGCCGTCGTCGGCGCGCACCAGGCCCACCACCATGTAGAAGGTGGTGGTTTTGCCGGCGCCGTTCGGGCCTAGCAGGCCCACCACTTCACCGGCGCCCACGGCCAGGTGCACGTCTTTCACCACCATGCGCGAGCCGTAGCTCTTCTGCAGGCGCTCGGCTTCCAGGCGGCTGGCGCCGGGGCCAGGGCCGCGCGAGGTGGGCGCCAGCATCAGCGCTTGTCCTCGAGCGCGCGGCTGGGTTGCAGCGGCGCGGCCGGCACCGGCGGCGCGCTGGCGGCGCTTTCGGCGCGCGGGCTGAGCGTGACGCGCACGCGGCCGGTGGGGTTGGCGGCCGACACCGCGCCGCCTTCTACGCGGAACACCTCGGCCACGTTGTCCCAGACGATGCTGGCGCCGTTGATCTCGTCGGCCAGCTGGCCGCCGCGCAGGCGGCGCACCAGGCCGTTGCCCACCAGGCGCAGGGTGTCGGCGCGGCCGTCGAACTCGATGCGGTCGGCGGTGCCTTCCACCGTCTCGTCGCCCGGGCCGTCGCGCTTCTGGCGCCAGCTGGCGGGTTTGCCGGGGCTGCCGATGGCGCTGGCGGCGCGGTAGCCGTCGGGCGTCTCGCGCAGCTCGATGCGCTCGGCGCGCAGCACCATCGTGCCCTGGCTGATGACGGCGTTGCCGCTCAGCACGGTGACCTGGCGCTGCAGGTCCAGCGTGGTGCCGCGGTCGGATTCGATGACGAAGGGCTTGTTGCGGTCGGCCTTCTCGGCCTGCGCCACGCCCATGGCGGCCGCAGCGGCGGCAGCCAGCACCATCAGCACGGGGGTTCGGATCGTCATGTGTTCGGCACGAAACTTGCAGGCCATTCTAGCCACAAGTTCGGCCAAAACAGGGCCGGCACGGAGGCCGGCTTCGTGAAATGGCGCCGCGCTGCGGCGCCGGTCTCAGGTGCCCTGGCGGGCGCGGTTGATCAGGAAGTCGGTGACGGCCAGCGCGCGCTCGTGGCTGCCTGCCAGCGAAGCCGCAGTGTAGAACCGACCGTGCACGCCGATGGCCGGCACGCTGTCGATCTTGTAGGCGTTGGAGATGGTCTTGCCACGGCTGAGCTTGGTGGACACCGCGAAGGACTTGAAGGCCTCGGTGAACTTGGCACCGTCCACGCCGTTGGCCGCCACGAAGGCGGTGATGTCCGCCTCGCTGTTCATCTTCTTGTTCTCGACGTGGATGGCATGGAAGATCTTGGCCTGCAGGGCCTCGCGCTGGCCCAGTTCTTCCAGCGCGTAGAAGAGCTTCTGGTGTTCCACCGGGCCGATGAAGGCAAACGGCATCTGGCGGAACAGCACGTCGGCCGGCAGCTTCTTGGCCCAGGGCGTGACGATGGGCTCGAAGGTGTAGCAGTGCGGGCAGCCGTACCAGAAGAACTCGACCACCTCGACCTTCTTGCCGGCCGGCAGGGTGCTCACGGGCGCGGCGGTCTGCAGCTTGACGTAGTGCTTGCCTTCCTCGGGCGCGCCACCCTGGGCGCGCGCGGTGCCGGCCAGGGCCAGGCCGAGGCCGGCGCCGGCCAGGTGCTTGGAGAAGTCGCGCCGATGCATGGAAATCCTTTCGTGTGGGGTTGGTCGAGCGGGGGTTGAGTGACTCAACGCCCGACTGGTTCCGCCGGTTGGCGTCAAGGCTTCTCGACGCGCACGATCTGCGCCTCGATGTTCTGTTCCTGCAGCCGGGCCATCTGGTTGTCGGCCTCTTCGCGGCTGGGGTAGGGCCCCAGGCGCACGCGGTACATCACGCGGCCGGCCTGGTCGCGTTCGGTGATCTTGGCCATGGCCCCCATCATCGCCAGCTTGGCGCGCTGCTGCTCGGCGTCTTCATTGCGCGTGAAGGCACCGGCCTGCACGAAGTAGACGAAGGCCTCGGCGGACGGCTTGACCGGCGGCGATATCGGCGCCGGTGGCACCGGTGCACCGGACAGGATGGCCGCCGGGTCGCGCGCCGGCGGCGTGGCGGCCGGCACTGGCGTGGCCACCGCCACCGGTGGCGGGCTGGCCGCCACCGCACTGGCGCCGGCCACGGCAGCCGAGGCCGCCGGCCGGCCCGGCTTGCCGCCCAGCGGCGCGTTCGGGTCCCAGGTGCGGTTGCGCTCGGCCTCGGCCGTGTCCTGCTCGGCCGTGCGCTGCGGCACCTTGTTGACGAAGGGTATCGGCGCCTTGGTGATGTACAGCGCCACGCCCAGAGCCAGTGCCAGGCCCACCAGCAGGCCCACCACCAGGCCCATCACGAAACCACCGCGTTGCGAAGTCATGCCGTCACCTCCGCGGCCGGGGCTTCGCGCGCCATGCTCTGCGGCGCCGACACACCCAGCAGCGCCAGCGCATTGCGCAGCACCTGGGCCGTGGCCGCCAGCAGCGCCATGCGGGCGCGGGCCAGCGGCGCGTCGTCGACCAGGAAGCGTTCGGCGGCGTAGTAGCTGTGGAAGGCGGCCGCCAGGTCGCGCAGGTAGAAGGCCACGTCGTGCGGCGCCAGTTCGGCCGCGGCACGTTCCAGCATCTCGGGGTATTCGGCGAGCTTGAGCATCAGGGTGTTTTCGGTGGGAGCCGTCAGCAGCGAAAGATCGGCCGCGGCGAAATCGCGCGCGCCGGTATAGGCCGCCAGCACCGAGCAGATGCGGGCGTGCGCCATCTGCACGTAGAACACTGGGTTTTCGTCATTGGCCTTCAGCGCCAGGTCGATGTCGAAGGTGAACTCGGTGTCGGCCTTGCGGCTGATGAGGAAGAAACGCACCGCGTCGCGGCTGGTCCAGTCGATCAGGTCGCGCAGAGTGACGTAGCCACCGGCACGCTTGCCGATCTTCACCTCCTGGCCGTCTTTCATCACCGTGATCATCTTGTACAGCGCGTAGTCGGGGTAACCGGCCGGGACGCCCTGGCCCACAGCCTGCAGCCCGGCGCGCACACGCGCCACGGTGCCGTGGTGGTCGGTGCCCTGCACATTGATGACCTTGCCGAAGCCACGCTCGAACTTGGCCAGGTGGTAGGCGACATCGGGCACGAAGTAGGTGTAGGTGCCGTCGGACTTGCGCATCACGCGGTCCTTGTCGTCACCG
>CAYREA010000301.1:0-5185 GCA_964423075.1 uncultured Rubrivivax sp.
AGCCAGCCGTGCAGCGCCTGCCACTGCAGCGGGCTGGTGTCCTGGAACTCGTCGATCAGCACCTGGCGCACGCGCTGGTCCAGCCGTTCCTGCACCCAGCCGGCGATGGTGCTGTCGCCCAGCAGCGCTTCTGCGGCACGCTCCAGGTCGGCCATGTCCACCAGCGCGCGGCGGCGCTTGAGCGCGGCGTACTCGGCCAGCAGCACGCGCGACAGGCGCAGCAGGGCAACATGGTCTTCGTGCGCCTGCTGCTGCGCCGCCATGGCCTGCAGTTCGCGCAGCGCGTCCACTACGGCCTGCTGCAGCGGCGTATCGCCCAGGTGCTTGCGCGGGTCGCCGTCCTTGGTGAACAGGGCGTCGAGGGCGAGTTCGAGCGCAGCCGCCGGGTCGGCCAGGGCCAGCGCGTCGCGCAGCTTGTGCGCGGCCTTGGCGGGTGTGGCCTTGCCGCGTGCACCCAGTTCGCGCGCCAGGGCGTCGATGTCCTGCGACAGCGGCGGCCGCTGGATCAGCAACGCCGGATCGGCCAGCCCGGCGCAGGCGGGCCACAACACGGCCGCCGCCGGCACGCTGGCTTCGGCGGTGCCGGCGGCGTCGGCGCGCGCCAGTTCGGGGCCGCGGCGCCAGGCGGCTTCCAGCCAGTCGAGCAGCGTGCCGCGGCGGTGGCGGCCCACCAGGGCCAGATAGTCGGCGCGCAGCGCGGCGTCCCCCATCACCACGCGGTGGAAACGGCGCAGCAGCGCATCGCGCAGCACGCCGATGTCTTCGATCAGCTCGTGCTGCAGCGGCAGTTGCAGCCGCTCCAGCAGCGCCAGCGGCGCGTGCGACAGCAGCTGCGTGAACCAGCCGTGGAAGGTGCGCACCTCCACCGCGCGGCCGGCGCGCAGCAGCTGTTCCTGCAGCGCGCCCAGGGCCGGCGCCAGGGCGCGGGCCTGGGCGGCGTCGAGGCCGCGTTCGCGCAAGGCCTGTTCGCGCGTGGCGGCGTCGCAGGCGCCGGCGGCAAAGGCGGCCAGCCACTCGTCGAGCCGTTCGCGCATCTCGCCCGCGGCCTTGCGCGTGAAGGTGATGGCCAGCACCTGCTGCGGCTCCACGCCGTCGAGCAAGGCGCGCAGGATGCGCGACACCAGCATCCAGGTCTTGCCGGCGCCGGCGCAGGCTTCCACCACCACGCTGCGGCGCGGGTCGCAGGCCACGGCATAGAAGGCGGCGGCCTCGGCCGGGTGGCCGTCGATGCGGTAGGCCGGGGCGTTCAAGGCTTCACCCAGTGGTCGCGCCGGCACAGGCCACGTGCTTCGCAGGTGTCGCAATCCGGGCTCTCGCCCAGGGCCTGCATGGGCTCGCCCGCGCGCAGGCGTTGCCATTCGCCCCCCAGGTGTTCCAGCATCTCGGCGGCCGTGCGGTGCACGCCAATGTGTTCGATCTCCAGCGGCGCCTGGGCGTCGTCCAGCGCCAGGTAGCAGGCGCGGAAGGCCGCGTCGGCATCCAGCAGCGCGGCGTAGAAGGCCAGCTGCGTGTCTTCCAACGGCGTCTTGACCTTGCGCTTGAGCGCCTCGGCGCTGCCGGTCTTGTAGTCGATGAGCTGGCTGGCTGCGGCGGGCCCGTGGTCCAGGCGGTCGATGCGGCCGCGCAGCGTGACGCCGGGCAGTGCAGCGGGCGCCACGCGGTGGTCGCTTTCGCCGTCGCTCCAGTGCCAGCCCTGCCCTTCGCGCTGCGCCAGCCAGGCCAGGTACGCGGGCACGAAGTGCTCGAAGCTGGCGCGGAAGGGCAGCAGTTCGGCGGGGTCGAGGTCGAGGTCTTGCGTGGCGATGTCGGCGGCGGCGAGCAGCTGCGGCAAGGGCTCGGCGGCCAGGTCGCGCCGGCTGTGGAACTGGTGCAGCACGGCGTGCAGCCAGTTGCCGTAGTCGCGTTTGGCGAGTGCGGCTTCGAGCTCGTCGGGTTCGTCCAGCCGCAACACGGCGCGGGCGAAGAAGCGGTAGGGGCATTGCCGCAGCGCTTCGAGCTGGCTGGCACTCAGTTGCGTGGGCAGCGCGTCGGCCGCGGTGGGCAGCGGCGGCTGGACGAGCGCCGGCGCCACCTCGCGCTGAGGTGCCGCCCAGGGCCGCAGCGGCCACGGCAGCGCGCCGCTGCGAGCGCGGGCCAGCAGCAGCCATTCGACATCGGGGCTGTCGGCCAGCGGCTCGTCGCCGTCGCGGTGGCGGCGCAGCAGCGTGACGCGCGGCTGGCGCAGCAGTTGCGCCAGCGCCAGGCGCTGGCGCCCGCGACGCGCCGCTTCGTGGTCCAGGCCCAGCTCCAGCGCGAGTGCGGTGCCGATCAAGGACGGCCCCGCGACACCCGCACCCAGGTGTGCGGCGTCGGCGCCGGGCACCACCACCTGCCCGAAGGGCCGGCCGAAGGCGCGCGCCAGGGGCGTCAGCACCACCTGGGCGCCGGCGTCGGGAGGCGGCAGGTAGGGCGCGGCCTCCAGCGTCGATTCGACCCAGGCGATGAAGCCGGACAGGTCCAGCCGCAGCTGTTCGGCGGCCGGGCGCCAGGGTGCCGCCCCCAGCCAGCCCAGCGCGGCCAGCACCTGGGCGCCGGCGGGGTCGGCACTCAGCGTGTCGAAGCTGCCATCGCGGGCCAGCAAGCCCTGCAGGGTGTCGAGCCAGGCCGCCAGCGTGCGCCGGCCGGGTGCGGACAGCGGCTCCAGGTGGGCCTGGGCTTCCACCCAGAGACGCAAGCCAGCGTCGCGCTGCGGTACGTGACGGCGCCCGCGCCAGTGGGCCTCCAGCGCGTCGACGGCCGCGGCGGGCGCCAGCGGCCAGGTCTTGAGCCAGTCCAGCCGCGCGTCGGGGCCGGCCTCGGGCTGCGCGGCACGCAGCAGCGCCACGATCGTCGCCGCGGCGCGCGTGGTGGCCAGCAGCCAGCCGGTTTCGTCGAGCAGGGCCACGCCGGCACGCTCCAGCAGCGCTCGGATGCGGCGCAGGCTGCCGCGGTCCAGCGCCACCAGGGCCACCGGGGTGCGGCCGGCGTTGAGTGCCTCGATCACCGCGCCGGCGGCGGCGCGGGCTTCACTTTCGAAGTCATCGCAGAGCCAGCGTTCGACCTCGGCGGTGGCCGCGACGGCGGCCCAGGGCTCGGCGACATCGGGGTCGGCCACCAGGCGCAGCGAAGGAGTGCCGCCGCGGCCGAGCAAGGCTTCGGCGAGTGGGTCGGGGCCGCCGATCTGCAGGCTGATCCAGGCGCTGGCGGGGTGCTCGAACAGGCGGTCGGTGGCGGCTGGGGCGCCGGCGCAGGCCCATTCGAGCGCCACCCGCAGCAGCATCCCCTCGGTGGCGGCCTGGCCGCCGGCAGGGACGATGGCCGCGCGCGCCGCAGCCCAGAAGGCCTCGCGAGCCGACGGCGGGCGGGCCAGTGCGCCATCGCGCAGCGCGTGGGCGGCATCAACCACCAGGGCCACGACGCGTGCGAAGCCGGCCGCATCGCGCTGCTCCCATGCAGCACCCCAGCCTTGTGCGCGCAGCAAAGCGGCGGCGGCCAGGCGGTCGGGGGTCAGTTCGCCCTGGCAGTCCAGCGGCTCGGCTTGGGGCGGCGGCCCGAGTGACGCGGCCAGCGTGAGCGCGGTCTCCACGCGCGGCTGCCACCCGCCCAGGCCCGCCAGCGCGGCGCGCGCCGGCGCCAGCATCCCCGAAAAGGGCAGCAGCAAAACGGCATCGCGGGCCGGAAGCCCCTGGCGGCCGAACCAGGCCTGCAATTCCCCGGCCACCCGCGGCCACAAGCTGGTGCCGGCCAGGGCCGCGGGCAAATGGATCGTCTCTATCGGCGTCATGAGGGGAATGCGAGGCCCGCGCACGGCCCGAAAGGGACCCTTGTGTCAGAATCATTGTGCCTTGCCGCACTCGCCGCGCAGGGCCTTCGGAGACCCATCCCCATGAGCAGCGAACTGATCAAACACATCACCGACGACTCGTTCAGCACCGACGTGCTCGAAGCCGACAAGCCGGTGCTGGTCGACTACTGGGCCGAGTGGTGCGGCCCGTGCAAGCAGATCGCGCCCATCCTGGACGAGGTGTCCGAGACCTACAACGGGCGCCTGCAGATCGCCAAGATGAACGTCGACGAGAACCGCGAAGTGCCGCAGAAGTTCGGCATCCGCGGCATTCCGACGCTCATGCTGTTCAAGGGCGGCGAGCTCGCCGCCACCAAGGTCGGTGCCCTGTCCAAGGCGCAACTCACCGCCTTCCTCGACGGTCATCTATAATCTCTGTCACCGGCTGGCCCCACCAGGGCTGGCCGGCTGACCCGCCACCTCGCATCGCCCGCCGGCCCCGTTGCCGGTGTTTCAGGCACTCAAGCGCGAGGTCCGGCGCCAAAACCACCAGCGTCCTGTTGTGCCCGTGCCGTGTAGGCGCGTGAGCCGGCCCGCATCTGCCCCGAGGGTGCCCTTCCATGCATCTGTCCGAACTCAAAGCCCAGCACGTGTCCGAGCTCATCACCATGGGCGAGGCGCTGGAGATCGAGAACGTGCAACGCCTGCGCAAGCAGGAGCTGATGTTCGCGATCATGAAGAAGCGCGCCAAGGCCGGCGAGCAGGTCTTCGGCGACGGCGTGCTCGAGGTGCTGCCCGACGGCTTCGGCTTCCTGCGCAGCATCGAGGCCAGCTACATGGCCAGCACCGACGACATCTACCTGTCGCCGAGCCAGATCCGCCGCTTCAACCTGCACACCGGCGACAACGTCGAAGGCGAAGTGCGGGTGCCCAAGGACGGTGAACGCTACTTCGCGCTGGTCAAGGTCGACCGCGTGAACGGCGTGACGCCCGAGGAGAGCAAGCACAAGATCATGTTCGAGAACCTGACGCCGCTGTTCCCGACGGCGCAGTTCAAGCTCGAACGTGACATTAAGGCCGAAGAGAACATCACCAGCCGCATCATCGACCTGATCGCGCCCATCGGAAAGGGCCAGCGCGCGCTGCTGGTGGCGCAGCCCAAGACCGGCAAGACGGTGATGATGAAACACATCGCCCACGCGCTGGTGGCCAACCACCCCGAGGTGCACCTGATCGTTCTGCTGGTGGACGAGCGGCCGGAAGAAGTGACCGAGATGGTCCGCGGCGTGCGCGGCGAGGTCATCTCCTCCACCTTCGACGAGCCCGCCGCGCGCCACGTGCAGGTGGCCGAGATGGTGATCGAGCGCGCCAAGCGCCTGGTCG
>CAYREA010000302.1:0-5181 GCA_964423075.1 uncultured Rubrivivax sp.
TCGCCTGCTGGAACGCCATCATGGACGAGAACGTCTACATGGTGCAGAAGTGGAATGAATTCGTAGCGGCTTGATGCGCAAGAGCACCGTCGCCTGGCTGCAGGCCGCGCCGCTGGCGGCGGTGTTCGTGGTCTTCTTCCTGGTGCCGCTGGCGCTGATCCTCGCCGTCAGCTTCTGGCGTGCCACCGATTACGAGCTGATCCCGGCGTTCACGCTGCAGAGCTACGTCGACCTGTTCAACGAGGTGACGCTGCGCACTTACGTCAGCACGCTGAAGTTCAGCCTGCTGACCTGGTTCTTCACCTTCGTCATCGGCTTCACGGTGGCCTACTTCCTGGCCTTCCACGTGAAGAGCACGCTGTGGCAGACGGTGCTCTTCATCCTGTGCACCGTGCCCTTCTGGACCAGCAACGTCATCCGCATGATCAGCTGGATCCCGCTCCTGGGCCGCAACGGCCTGGTGAACCAGACGCTGCAGGGCGCGGGGCTCGTTGAGCAGCCGGTGGAGTGGCTGCTGTTCAGCAGCTTCTCGGTGACGCTGGCCTTCGTGCACCTGTACACGATGTTCATGATCGTGCCCATCTTCAACAGCATGATGCGCATCGACCGTTCGCTCATCGAGGCCGCGCGCGACAACGGCGCCACGCCCTGGCAGACCGTGCTGCACGTGGTGCTGCCGCTGTGCAAGACCGGCATCATCATCGGCAGCATCTTCGTCATCGCGCTGGTGATGGGCGACTTCATCACCGTGGGCGTGATGGGTGGCCAGCAGATCGCCAGCGTCGGCAAGACCATCCAGGTGCAGGCCGGCGTGCTGCAGTTCCCGGCTGCCGCGGCCAATGCCGTGATCCTGCTGCTGGTGGTGCTGATGATGATCTGGGCACTGATGCGGCTGGTCGATCTGCGCAAGGAACTCTGACGTGAAGCGCCCCTTGAGCTTCTGGCTGCTGGCCGCCTTCTTCGTGGCCTTCGTGCTGTTCCTCTACGGCCCCATGTTCGCCATCTTCGTGCTCAGCTTCCAGGGGCCCGAAGGCGGGCTGACGTTCCCGCTGCGCGGCGTGTCGCTGCACTGGTTTCGCGTGCTGTGGGAAGGCATCGGCACGGTGGACATCGGCGGCGCGTTCCTGCGCTCGCTGGCCCTGGGTGCGGTGGTGATGGGCCTGACGGTGCTGCTGTCGTTGCTGGCGGGCCTGGCCTATCGCAAGAAGCTGCCGGGGGGCACCGGGCTGTTCTACGTCGTGGTGGCCAGCCTCATCATGCCCAGCATCATCGTGTCGCTGGGCATCGGCCTGATGTTCAGGCTGCTCGACGGTGTCATCAAGGGTCTGCTCGAAGCGCACGCACCCACCTGGCTGGAAAACTGGACCAGCACGCTGGGCCTCTTCAGCTCGGGCCTGGGCGCGCAGCTGACCTGGACGCTGCCCTTCGGCCTCTTGATCATGTTCGCCGTCTTCAACCGCTTCAACCCGGCCTACGAAGAAGCGGCGCGCGACCTCGGCGCCACGCCCTGGCAAGGCCTGCGCCACGTGGTGCTGCCGCTGATCGGGCCCAGCCTCGTCGGCGTGGGCATGTTCGGCTTCACGCTGAGCTGGGACGAGATCGCGCGTTCCTCGCAGGCCATGGGCGACCTCAACACCCTGCCGCTGGAACTGCAGGGCCTGACCACCACCGTCACCACGCCCGTGATCTACGCGCTGGGCACGGTGACGACGGTGGTGTCCTTCGCCGTGATGGGGCTGACGCTGGCCGTGGTGGCGCTGTGGAGGCGGCGCAGACCCTAGAATCGCGGCTCATGCCCACCGGCCCCGCCGCTTCGACATCGATGCAGCTCTCGCTGTTCGACGAGGCGCCGACGGCGCCGCCGCCTGCGGTGGCCCACCCCGCGCCGCCGCCCGCCCCCAGCGCCTTCAGCCACCCCAACCCGCAGCGCGAGATCCTGCTCGGCGGCCATCGCGTGGCCTACGCGCTGCGGCGTTCGCGCCGGCGCAGCATCGGTTTCGTGGTGGGTGCCGAAGGCCTGGCGGTGAGCGCGCCGCGCTGGGTGGGCGTGGGCGAGATCGAGAGCGCGCTGCGCGAGAAATCGGCCTGGATCCTGCGCAAGCTGCATGAACAGCGCGACCGTGCGCGCCGCCTCGACGCCGCGCGCATCGACTGGCGCGACGGCACCGCCATCCCTTTCCTCGGCGAACCCATCACCGTGGTGCTGGACGGCCGCACCACCGGCGCCGTGCTGCAGGCGGACACACGCCGGC
The DNA here is from genome assembly GCA_964423075.1 of uncultured Rubrivivax sp. Classification (GTDB taxonomy): domain Bacteria; phylum Pseudomonadota; class Gammaproteobacteria; order Burkholderiales; family Burkholderiaceae_C; genus Rubrivivax. The sequence continues at coordinate 2,253 of CAYREA010000302.1, forward strand.
TGCACCTGGGCCTGCCGCCGACGTCGGCGCCGGAGCAGATCCGCGACGTGGTGCAGAGCTGGCTGCAGCGCCAGGCGCGGCGCATCTTCGAAGAACGCTGCGCGGTCTTCACGCAGCGCCTGAACGTGCGCGTGAAGCGCCTGTCACTCAGCTCGGCCGCCACGCGCTGGGGCAGCGCCAGCGCCGACGGCGCCATCCGCCTGAACTGGCGCCTGGTGCACTTCGCCCTGCCGGTCATCGACTACGTGGTGGCGCACGAGCTGGCCCATCTGCGAGAGATGAACCACAGCCCCGCCTTCTGGGACGTGGTGCGCTCGGCGATGCCCGACTTCGAGGCCGTGCGCGGCACGCTGCGCGACGAGGTTCTGCCCGTCTTCGACTGAAGCCCCCCATCAGGGTGTGCGGTATTCCCACCCGTATCCACCACAAGGTGGATGGTCTTGCATGACGCCGCACGACACACTCCCCGTCCAGGTTGTCATCACATTGCCTTCAGGCAGAAAACAACAGGGAAGCCCGGTCGGGAGGCCGGGCACAGCGGCAGTCAGGTTCCACCTGAACTGCCGTTGTTCTTTTCAGGCCACCGTTCTGTAGCGCAGCACGCCGTCGGCCCCGGGCTCGGCACGCAGCCGGCCGGCGTAGGCCAGCGCGTGCAAGTGGGCGATGGCCTCACCCATCGCGAAGGTGGTCTGGTGCAGGTCGAGCTGGCGCTTGAACAGCACCTGCAGCAGGCCTGCCGCACACTGCGGCGCTTCGCGGCAGGCGGTCAGCACCTCGGCGTAGCGCGCCTCGTGGTGTTCTTCCAGCTGCCCGATGCGCACGTGCAGCCCGCGGAAGGGTTTGCCGTGCGAAGGCAGCACCAGCGTGTCTTCGGGCAGCACGCGCAGCGCCGCGATGCTGCGCAGGTACAGCGGCAGCGGGTCGGCCTCGGGCTCGATGTCGATCACGCTCACGTTGGTGGAAATGCGCGGCAGCACCATGTCGCCCGAAATCAGCACGCCGAGCTCGGGGCTGTGCAGGGCGATGTGCTCGGGCGCGTGGCCGTAGCCGGCGATGCAATGCCAGCTGCGGCCGCCGACGTGCAGCACCATGCCGTCCATCAGGCGCCGGAAACGCGCCGGCACCTGCGGCACCATGCTGGCGTAGTAGTTCGAGCGTGCGCGCACCTTGGCCAGCGCTTCGGGGTCGGCCAGGCCGTGGCGGGCGAAGAAGCGCGCGGCACTCTCGCCGCCGAAGCCGGTGGTGGCCTGGCTGGCCATGCGCGCCGCGTTCCAGTCGGTGGCGCTGATCCACAGGCGGCATTCGCGCTCGGCTGTGCTCCAGCGTTCGCACAGCCAGTGCGCCAGGCCGATATGGTCGGGGTGCATGTGGGTGACGATCACGCGCAGCACCGGCAGGCCCTGCAGTTCGTGTTCGAACACCTGCTGCCAGTTCGTGCGCGTGGCTTCGTTGGTGATGCCGCAATCCACCACCGTCCACCCCTCGACACCGTCCTGCACATCGCGCAACAGCCACAGGTTGATGTGGTCCAGGGCGAAGGGCAAAGCCATGCGCAGCCAGCGCAGGCCGGGCGCCACCTCGAAGCTGCTGCCGGGGCCCGGGAGCGTGTCTCCGTAGGGGTAGGAGAGCGCGCTCTCGTGCGGATGGATCATGGCTCTATATTCGCGGCTGAGTTTACGTTTACGTCAACGTCAGTCTAACCATGCCCGCCACCGCGCGCAGCGCCGCCCGCACCTACACCATCACCGAGCTGGCCGCCGAGTTCGACATCACCGCGCGCGCCATCCGCTTCTACGAAGACGTGGGCCTGCTCACGCCGCAGCGTGCCGGCCGCAACCGCGTCTACACGCAGCGCGACCGCACGCGCCTGAAGCTCACGCTGCGCGGCAAGCGGCTGGGCCTGGCCCTGTCCGAGATCAAGCAGCTGGTGGACCTGTACGACTCGCCCAGCGACACCGCGCCGCAGCTGCAGGCTTTCCTGGGCGTGCTGGCGCAGCACCGCAGCCTGCTGGAGCAGCAGCGCGAGGACATCGAGATCACCCTGGCCGAGATCGCGCAGCACGAGACGCGCTGCCGTTCGCTGCTGGCCACCGCCCGCCCCCGCACACGACCCACCAGAAACGGAGACCGCCCATGAACCTGCCCGGCCTGAACTTCCAGCTCGGCGAAGACATCGACGCGCTGCGCGACGCGGTGCGCAGCTTCTGCGACGCCGAGATCGCGCCGCGCGCCGGCGAGATCGACAGGAGCGACCAGTTCCCGATGGACCTGTGGCGCAAGATGGGTGACCTGGGCGTGCTGGGCATCACCGTGCCGGAAGAGTACGGCGGCGCCGGCATGGGCTACCTGGCTCACATGGTGGCGATGGAAGAGATCAGCCGCGCCAGCGCCAGCATCGGTCTGAGTTATGGCGCGCACAGCAACCTGTGCGTGAACCAGCTCAAGCGCAACGGCAGCGAAGCGCAGAAGCAGAAGTACCTGCCCAAGCTGATCAGCGGCGAGCATGTCGGCGCCCTGGCGATGAGCGAGCCCGGTGCCGGCAGCGACGTCATCAGCATGAAGCTCAAGGCCGTGGACAAGGGCGGCTACTACCTGCTCAACGGCACCAAGATGTGGATCACCAACGGCCCCGACGCCGACACCATGGTGGTCTACGGCAAGACCGAGCCCGAGCTCGGCGCGCGCGGCGTCACCGCCTTCATCGTCGAGAAGGGCATGAAGGGCTTTTCCACCGCGCAGAAGCTCGACAAGCTGGGCATGCGCGGCTCGCACACCGGCGAGATGGTGTTCCAGGACGTCGAGGTGCCGGCCGCCAACGTGCTGGGCAGCGTGAACGGCGGCGCCAAGGTGCTGATGAGCGGCCTCGATTACGAACGCGCCGTGCTGGCCGCCGGCCCCATCGGCATCATGCAGGCGGTGATGGACAACG
>CAYREA010000303.1:0-5158 GCA_964423075.1 uncultured Rubrivivax sp.
GACGCCGACGCCATCCGCGACGAGAAGCTGAAGGTGCTGCGCTCGCTCAAGCCCTTCACGCCCGAGAGCGTGGCGCGCGACGTGGTGCGTGGCCAGTACCGGGCCGGCACGGTGGACGGCAAGGCCGTGCCGGCCTACCTCGATGAAGGCAAGGTGCCCGCCGGCAGCCCCTGCGAGACCTTCGTCGCCTTGCGCACCGAGGTTCAGAACTGGCGCTGGGCCGGCGTGCCCTTCTACCTGCGCACCGGCAAGCGCCTGAGCGCACGCGACGCGCACATCGTCGTCAACTTCCGCGAGGTGCCGCACCCCATCTTCCCGGGCACGCGTGCCGCCAACAAGCTGGTGATCAAGCTGCAGCCCGAGGACGGGCTGGAGCTGCACCTGCTGGCGGCCAAGGGCGGCGGGGGCAATGAAATGCTGACGCCGGTGTCGCTGGACCTGGACTTCGACAAGGCCTTCCCCACCGACCGCATCGGTGGCTACGAACGCCTGCTGATGGACGCCATCGCCGGCCGCCTGAACCTGTTCGTGCGCAGCGACGAACAGGAGCAGGCCTGGCGCTGGGTCGAGCCGGTGCTGCACGCGTGGACCAACGATCCCACGGGCCCGCGCCCCTATGCCGCCGGCAGCTGGGGCCCGGCGGCGGCCAGCGCCCTGGTGGCCCGCGACGGCTGCGCCTGGGCTGAAGAGCAGTGATGTTGTACTGACACATGCTCGACCGCATCCGCGCCAGCATTCCCGCCTTGCCGCCTGCCGAACAGCGCGTCGCCAAGCTGCTGATGACCGACCCGCGCAGCTTCGCCACGCTGCCCGTTTCAGAGCTCGCCGAACGCGCCCACGTCAGCAAGCCCACCGTGGTGCGCTTCTGCCGCAGCGTCGGCTACGACGGGCTGGCCGACTTCAAACTCAAACTCGCCGGCAGCGTCAACGAGGGCGTGCCCTTCGTGCACCGCTCGGTGGACGACGATGACAAGGCCGGCGACATCGTCGTGAAGGTGATCGACAACGCCGTGGCCGCGATGCTGCGCTACCGCAACGCCGCCGCGAGCCAGAGCGTGGAACGTGCCATCGAGGCGCTGGCCCAGGCCGGGCGCGAGACGGGCCAGGGGCGGCGTATCGCGGTCTACGGCGTCGGCAACTCGGGCATCGTGGCGCTGGACGCGCAGCACAAGTTCTTCCGCCTGGGCGTGAGCGCCACCGCGGTGAGCGACGGCCACATGCAGGTGATGAGCGCCACCATGCTCAAGCCCGGCGACTGCGCCGTGATCATCAGCAACTCGGGCCGCAGCCGCGACCTGCTGGACGTGGCCGAGATCGCGCGCAAGAAGGGCGCGACGGTGATCGTCATCACCGCCAGCGGTTCAGCGCTGGCGCGCGAGGCGCAGCATGGTGCCAACCACATCCTGCTGGCGGCCGACCACCCCGAGGACGCCGACCGCTACAGCCCAATGGTGTCGCGGCTGCTGCATCTCTTGATCATCGACATCCTGACCACCGGCGTGGCCCTGCGCCTGGGTTCGGCGCGCCTGCGGCCGATGCTGCAGGAGATCAAGCGCAACCTGCGCTTGAAGCGTTATGCCGAGCGTGGTGCTTCAGGCGACAGCGACAGCAGTTCTTCCACGCCGTAAAGTGCGGCCAGCTGCGTGAGCTGGGCCGGCGCGCCGGTGACCGCGAAACCGCGGCCCGCGGCCGTGGCCAGGCGCCTGGCCTGCAGCAGCAGCGCGATGGTGGAGGTGTCGTAGGCCTTCACCGCCGAGGCGTCGACGGTGAAGGCGCCTTCGCCTTCGGCCAGGGCGGCTGGCAGCTGCGCCGCCAGGGCTGCAGCCTGTTCCAGGTGCGCCTGTTCGGGCAGCTGCATCGTGCTCACTTCGCGGCGGCCTTGTTGCGTTCCACCAGCGCGGCGATGAGGCCGTCGATGCCGCCCTTGGTGAGCTCGGTGGCGAACTGCGAGCGGTAGTTCTGCACCAGCCAGATGCCGCCGACGTTGACGTCGATGATCTTCCAGGCGGTGGCGTCGGCCGGCTTGTCCAGCCGGTAGTCGAGCTTGATGGGCTCGCCCTTGCCGCGCACTTCGCTCTGCACGATGACCTGCGTGCTGCCGGCCACCGGCAGGGTCTTGGTGATCTCGACGCGTTCGTCCTTCACCTGCGTCAGTGCACCGGCGTACAGGCGCAGCAGCAGGGCCTTGAACTCGCTCATCAGCTTGGTGCGCTGTTCGGGCGACGCGCCGCGCCATTGCGGGCCGACGGCCGATCGCGTGGCGGCTTCGAAGTTGACGCTGGGCATCACCTTGGTGTCGACCAGGGCCGTGATCTTGGCCAGATCGCCGGACTGGATGGTCTTGTCGTTCTTGACGGTGTCCAGCACGTCGGTGGAGATCTGCTTGACCAGCGCATCGGGCGTGGCCTGTGCGTGGGCCACGGCCACGGCGGCGGTGAGGGCGAAGGAAACAAACAGTTTCTGGAACACGGCAGTCCTTTCGTCGAACAGCCCGGAAAACCGGGCCGCCCAGCCATAACGCGGGAGCAGGCTCTGCGGCCTACCTGGGGGCCGAAGCGGCCGAGGCGGCCGGCTTGGGCGCCGGAGCTTCGGCAGGTTCGTCCTCGAAGGTCTCCATCGGTGGCGCCCCGTCGTACAGCGCATCGCGCCGGCGCGACAGGTAGGCGTCACGGATGAAGGCGTACTTGTCGAGCGCCACCTGGTCGACCAGCGCGCCCGCCTGCAAGAGATTCGTGCGGGTGTTGATGAGTTCCAGCGCCGTCACCGAATAGCTGCCGGCATCGGTCTTGGGCAGCTTCGAGGGTGCCGCCTGCCGGTCAGCCAGCAGGCCTGCGGTGTCGCGCACGGTGGACGGCCCGAGGAAGGGCAGCACCAGGAAGGGCCCGCTGCCCACGCCCCACTTGCCCAGCGTCTGGCCGAAGTCTTCGGAGCGGCGCGTCAGGCCCATCTCGGTGGCGGGGTCGAGCAGGCCGCCCAGGCCGAAGACGGTGTTGGTGAGCACGCGCATGCCCATCTCCAGGCCGCTCTGGAACTTGCCCTGCAGGAAGTGGTTGGCGGTCGACCACACGTCGTAAATGTTGCCCAGCACATTGTCGACGCCGGTGCGCACGAGCTTGGGCACGGTGTCGCGGTAGGTCTCGGCCACCGGCTTGAGCACGGCGGTGTCGACCTTGTCGTTGAAGGCGAAGACCTTGCGGTTCCAGTTCTCGAACGGGTCGTTGTTCGCTGGCGCGCCGGGGGGCGCCGTGGCGCAGCCGGTCATGATGACCAGCATCAGCGCCGCGGCAGCATGCTGCACGAGGCGCAGCGCGCTCACTTCGTGGCCCCCGATGCGGCGACGGCGGGCGCCTCGGCCTTGCTCGTCAGGAACTGGCCGATCAGGTCTTCCAGCACCACGGCCGACTGGGTCTGCGGCAGGAAGTCGCCCGCGGCCAGGTTCTTGTCGTCACCGCCGGGGATCAGGCCGATGTACTGGTCGCCCAGCAGGCCCGCGGTGAGGATCTTGGCGTAGGAGTCCTTGGCGTACTCGTAGCCGCGCTCGATCTCCATCGTCACCACGCCCTGGTAGGTCTTGCCGTCGAGCTTGATGCCCGTGACGCGGCCCACCGTCACACCCGCCGTGCGCACCGGTGCGCGCACCTTGAGGCCGCCGATGTTGTCGAAGTTCGCCTTGATCGTGTAGGTGTCGCCACCACCCACGCTGCCCAGGTTGGCCGCCTTCATCGCCAGGAACACCAGCCCCGCCATGCCCAGCAGCACGAAGAAACCGACCAGGGTCTCGATGCTTTTCTTGCCCATGAAATTCAAACTCCCTCTCGCGCCCGTTCAGGGCGTGGAGAACATCAGGGCGGTGAGGATGAAGTCCATCCCCAGCACCCACAACGAAGAGATCACCACCGTGCGTGTGGTGGCGTAGGCCACGCCCTCGGGCGTGGCTTCGGTTTCGTAGCCCTGGTACAGGGCGACGACGGTGCAGATCACGCCGAACACGCAGGCCTTCACCAGGCCGTTGCCGACATCGCGCAGCACGTCCACGCGGGTCTGCATGATCGACCAGAAGTTGCCCGCGTCCACGCCGATCAGCAGCACCGCCACGACATAGGCGCCCAGGATGCCGACGGCCGAAAAGAGGATCGCCAGGATCGGCATCGAGACGATGCCGCCGATGAAACGCGGCGCCAGCACACGCGCCTTGGGGTCGATGGCCATCAGCTCCATCGCGGCGATCTGCTCGCCGGCCTTCATCAGGCCGATCTCGGCGGTGAGCGAGGTGCCGGCGCGGCCGGCGAACAGCAGCGCGGTGACCACGGGCCCGAGTTCGCGCACCAGGGCCAAGTTGACAATCAGGCCCAGGCTCTCGGCCGCGCCGTAGGTGACCAGCGCGTAGTACATCTGCAGCGCCAGCACGAAACCCACCGCGAGGCCGGAAGCCGCGATGATGATGAGCGAACGGTTGCCGATGGCATAGACCTGCGCCACCACCAGGCCGAAGCGGCGCAATGCAGCGGGTATGGCACGCAGCACGTCGAGGAAGAAGAAGGCCGCATGGCCCCAGCCGCGGAAGTGCTCGATGGTGAACGCGCCCAGGCGCGCAATGCGTTCCATGGTGATCAGGCGCCGACGCCGAAGTCGGCGGCGATCTCGGGGGCGGGGTAGTGGAACTTGACCGGGCCGTCGGGTTCGCCGCGCACGAACTGGCGCGTCTCGGGGTCGCGGCTGTCCATCAGATCTTTCGGCGTGCCGTGGGCGACGATGCGGCCGCCGGTGGCCATCAGCACCACGTAGTCGCTGATCGCCATGCACTCGGGCACGTCGTGCGAGATCACGAGCGAGGTGGCGCGTGTCACGTCGTTGAGCGTGCGGATGAGCTTGGCGGCCACGCCCATGCTGATGAGGTCCAGCCCCGCGAAGGGCTCGTCGTAGATGATGAGTTCGGGGTCGAGCGCGATCGCGCGTGCCAGCGCAATGCGGCGCGCCATGCCGCCGGAGACTTCACTGATGCGCAGCGCAGCCGCGCCGCGCAAGCCCACGGCGTTGAGCTTCATCAGCACGATGTCGCGGATCATGTCCTCGGGCAGTTCGGTGTGCTCGCGCAGCGGGAAGGCCACGTTGTCGAACACCGAAAGGTCGGTGAACAGCGCGCCGAACTGGAACAGCA
>CAYREA010000304.1:0-5131 GCA_964423075.1 uncultured Rubrivivax sp.
CACTACGCGCAGCGCGACTACCCCTTCATCTTCACCAACGGCGTGCAGGTCAGCCACGTGGAAGTGGACGTCGACACCGGCTTCGTGAAGCTGCTCAAGCACTGGGCGGTGGAAGACTGCGGGCGTGTCATCAACCCGATGCTGGTGGACGAGCAGATGCGCGGCGCCATCGTGCAGGGCATCGGCGGCGCGCTGTTCGAGGAGTGCCTGTATGACACCGACGGCACGCTGAAGAACGGCAACATGGCCGACTACCTGGTGCCGATGGCGGGTGAGATGCCCGACATCGTGGTCAGCCACGTGCAGAGCCCCACGCGCAGCAGCATGCTGGGCGCCAAGGGCGCGGGCGAGGCCGGCACGGCCGGCGCGCCGGGTGCGGTGATGAACGCGATCAACGACGCGCTGGCACCTTTCGGCGCGCGCGTGAGTTCGCAGCCCATCACGCCGGAGAAGATCCTGCGCGCGCTGGGAAAGATCTAGGTCTCAGGCCTTCGCTTCGCGCACGATGGCCACCAGCGCCCGCAGCGCCGCCAGGTAGGACTGCGGGCCCAGCCCCTGCACCGTGCCCCGCACCGCCGGCGAGATGATCGAATGCCCGCGCCAGGGCTCGCGCGCCGCGATGTTGGACATGTGCACCTCGATGCTCGGGAAGGGCATGCCCTTGATGGCGTCGTGCAGCGGCACGCCGTGCTGCGTGAGCCCGGCGGGGTTGATCAGCGCGCCCTGCGCACTGTCGATGTGCTGGTGCAGGTAGTCGATGAGCTCGCCCTCGTGGTTGGACTGCAGCACGCCCAGTTCCACATCCAGCTCGGCCGCCAGCGTTTCGAGCCGCGCGTTGATCTCGGCCAGCGTGGTGGTGCCGTAGATGTGCGGCTCTCGGCGGCCGAACAGGTTCAGGTTCGGGCCGTGCAGAACCAGGATCTTCATGCGCGCGGCCGCGTTCACTTGCGCACCCGGGCCAGTTCTTCGTTGTAGAGCTTCACCAGCGCGGGGTCATAACTGGCGGCGAACTTCTCCGTCACGGGCTTGGCGATGTCGCGCATGCGCGCCTGTTCGGCGGGCGCCAGCTCGTTGAAGAGCATGCCCTTGGCCTGCAGCTCGCCCACCGCCTTCTGCGCCGCGGCGCGGCTGGTCTGGCGCTGGTAGGCGCGCGCTTCGTCGGCGGCCTCGTGCATCATCTTCTGCTCGGCCGGCGTGAGCGTGTCCCAGAACTTCTTGCTCACCAGCACGATGTTGGCGGCGTACACGTGGTTGGTGGCGCTGACGTACTTGTTCACCTCGAAGAACTTGTTCGACAGGATCACCGCGTAGGGGTTCTCCTGGCCGTCCACCGCCTTGGCCTCGAGCGCGCCGTAGAGCTCGGCGAAGGGCATCGGCACCGGGTTGGCCTTGAAGGCCTTGAAGGTCTCCAGGAACACCGGGTTGGGGATCACGCGGATCTTCAGGCCGTCCAGATCATCGGCCTTGGTGATGGGGCGCTTGCTGTTGGTGACGTTGCGGAAACCCAGGTCCCAGTAGCCCAGCGCGATCAGGCCCTTCTCGGGCAGTCGCGCAATCAGCGCCTGGCCGAAGGGTCCGTCAAGCAGCGCGTCGGCCTGCGCGAAGGAGCCCACGGCGAAGGGGAAGTCGACGAGGCCGAATTCCTTGACGATGCCGGCTAGCGAGGTGGTGGCCGGTGCCGACATCTGCTGCACACCGCCCTGCAGCGCCGACTGCTGCTGCAGTTCATTGCCCAGCTGCGAGCCGGGGAACTCCAGCACCTTCATCCTGCCGCCGCTCTTGGCGGCCAGCAGCTCGGTGAAGCGCTTCACGCCCAGGCTCACCGGGTGGTCGGTGTTGTTCAGGTGGCCGAAGCGGATGGTGCGCTCGGGCGTGCCCTGGGCCTGCGCCGGCAGGTTCACGGCGAGCGACAGGGCGGCGATGGCCAGCCCGTGGACGATGGATTTCAAGGGTGTCTCCCTGCAGGGTTGGGGTCAGTGAGTTGAAGGTTATCTCGAAATGGAAAGTGTTTCCACTCGGGAAAACCATTTCCGCCGTCGCTACACTGGCGCCGGTATCGAGGAACCGAGGGAGCCCTGATGAGCGGAGCACTGGAACGCAGCTTCAAGGTGCTGGAACAACTGGCGGCGCACCCCGAGGGCATGTCGCTGTCCACGCTGTCCACGGCGCTGGACCTGCCGCTGTCCGCCACCCACCGCCTGCTGGCCGAGCTGGTGCGCTGCGGCTACGCGCGCCAGGACCAGAGCCACGGCGAGTACATGCTGACCATCAAGCTGGTGTCGCTGGCTCTGGGTTTCCTCAGCGGCAGCGGCATCGTCGACGTCTCGCAGCCGCTGCTCGACGACCTGGCGCGCAAGTGCGGCGAGCTGGTGCGCCTGGCGGTGGTGGACGGCGACTCGCTCACCTTCGTCGCCAAGGCGCAGGGCGCCACGCGCGGGCTGCGCTACGACCCCGACATGGGCCTGTCGGTGACGCTGTCGTGCAGCGCCGCGGGCCATGCCTGGATGTCGACGATGAGCGACGAGGAAGCGCTGGCGCTGGTGGCCCGGCAAGGCTTCGGCAAGCCCGAAGATTTCGGCCCGCGTGCGCCCACCACCATCAAGGCGCTGCTGCCCTACCTGAAGGCGGCGCGCGCACGCGGCTTCAGCCTGATCAACGAGGTCTTCGCACCCGGCATGTCGGCCATGGCCGCGCCGGTGCGCAACAGCGCTGGCGCGGCCATCGGCGTGATCACCATCGCCGGCCCGCTGGTGCGCCTGAGCGAAGAGCGCATGCTCGAACTCGGCCCCGTGCTGCTGGAGACGGCGCACGAAGTGGCGCGCGCCAGCGGCGCCTCGCCGATGTTCAGGAAACGCGCCTGAAAGCCTGAGTCACCTCTAGCCGGACGCCGCGTCCGGCATCGGGTTCGACCCTGCTTGACGCTAATGTGGAAATGATTTCCACTTTATGAACGTTTTCCACTTCGTTACTTGCGGGGTGGTTCGACGCACCCAAAGCCCACAACCGCCCGCTGCGCGCCACGGCCGCAGCGGCACGCAGGAGACACGCGCCATGAAGATGAAACTGAAGCTGCTCGCCACGCTGCTGGCGTCGGCAGGCCTGCTGGCCACGGCCGGCCCGGCCGCGGCCGGTGCGGCCCGCGGCGGCGGCGCCGCGCTGGACAGCTGCTGCACCGCCGGCGACCAGGACTTTCCCAAGGTCGGCGGCAACCTGGGCAACCAGAACTACAGCTCGCTGCGCGCCGTCAACCGCACCAACATCCGCCAGCTCGGCGCGGTGTGGCTCAACCGCATCGAAGGCGGCCTCAACACCGGCACCAACCAGAGCACGCCGGTGGTGGTGGACGGCGTGATCTACATCGAGTCGGCGCTGGCCAACGTGATCGCCGTCGACGGCCGCACCGGCGCCACCCAGTGGAAGTGGACGGCGCCCGAAGGCAGCACGCGCCGTGGCGTGGCGGTGGCCAAGGACCTGGGCCTGGTCTACACGCTGTCGCAGCAGAGCCTGGTGGCGCTGGACATCAGCACCGGTGCCGAACGCTGGCGCAAGGCCTACCCCACGACGCTGGGCAACGTGCAGAAGGTGGCCCTGGTCTACCACGGCCAGCGCCTCTTCATCGGCACGAATGACGGCAACCGCGGCGCCGCGCTGTCGGTGAACGCCACCAACGGCGAGTTGCTCACCAGCTTCTTCGGCGTGCCCGGCCCCGGCGAACTCGGCTACGACACCTGGGGCGGCGCCACCGAGGCCAACCGCACCGGCGCCACGCCCTGGCTGCACCCGGCGGTGGACCCCGAACTCGGCCTCGTCTACTGGACCTTTGGCAACGTGCGCGGCGGCTCGTCGCAGAACGGCTCGGCGCGGCCGGGGCAGAACCTGTTCTCCAACTCCATCGTCGCGCTGGACCTGAAGACCGGCGCCTACAAGTGGCACTTCCAGTCCATCCACCACGACATCTGGGACATGGACAACGTGATGTCGCCGGTGCTGGCCGACGTCAGCATCGACGGCGTGCCGCGCAAGATCGTGGCCTACGGCAGCAAGTCGGGCATGGTTTTCCTGCTCGACCGCCTCGACGGCAGCGCCGTGCTCGGCATCGACGAACGCCCAGTGCCGCAGGACGCGCGCCAGGCCACCTGGCCCACGCAGCCCTTCCCGCGCCAGGGCGGCTACACCGAGCAGTGCGCCATCAGCGAACCACTCGGCGGCCCGGTGCCCGGCCACCCCAGCCGCGCGGTGCCGAACTACCCGACAGGTTGCTTGTACACGCCGCACTGGGACGTGCCCATGCTCACCTTCCCCGGCCACGGCGGCGCGGCCGACTGGAACCACCAGTCCTTCAGCCAGAGCACGAAGCTGCTCTACACCGGCATGGGCTACGTGGGCGCGGCGCATTCGCTCACCGAAAGCAGCAACGGCCTGCGCCCGCCGGGTGAATACCAGACCGGCGCCGTGGTGGCGATAGACCCCACCACCAACACCGTGCGCTGGAAGAAGCGCATGCCCTACTCGCTGGCGCACGGCAACGGCATCCTCACCACGGCGTCCGACCTGCTCTTCATCGGCCAGCCCGACGGCAACTTCCTGGCCATGGACGCAGCGAACGGCCGCGAGCTGTGGCGCTTCCAGACCGGTGCGGCCATCAGCGCCAGCCCCATCAGCTACGAGATCGACGGCCAGCAGTACGTGGCCATCTACGCCGGCGGCACCGGCATCCCCTACGGCAACTCGGCACCGCGCGGCGACTACCTGTGGGCCTTCAAGGTGGGCGGCACGCTGCCGCCGGCCGCCACGCCCACGCCGCCGGTGGTGCGGCGCCCGGTCTCGGGCAGCCCGGTGGCCGGCAGCGTGGTCAACAACACGGTGACGCTGGCGCGCATACCGACCGCGGCCAACCAGCCCGGCGCCACCGAGTCGACCGCCGTCAACGCGATGACGCCCACGCACATGCAGGTGGCCGTGGGCACGACGGTGACCTTCAGCAACCCGGCCGGCAACGTGAACGCGCACTGCGCCACGCAGTTCTTCGAAGGCCTCTTCAACTTCCGCCTGCTGCCGGGGCAGTCGGCCACCTACACCTTCACGCGGCCCGGCGAGTACTTCTTCAACGACTGCTTCAGCCCGCGGCCCA
>CAYREA010000305.1:0-5129 GCA_964423075.1 uncultured Rubrivivax sp.
AGGCTGCGCACCGTGGGGTTGCTGGTGCGCGCGTAGGTGAAGTCCTCCATGTTCGTGAAGCGCCGCGCCGAGGTCTCGGCGTCGGGCTGCACGAAGGCGCTGGTGAGGAACAGGCCCTCGGAGTTCTCACCGTGCTGGCTGGGCGCCAGCGCGGTGCGCACGGCCAGTGTCTCCGGGCGCAGGCCCTCGGGCAGGCGCGCGCGCGCGATGCGCGCGGCTTCGTCGTCACCGACGCTCATGCCGGCTCACCACTCTGCAGCGCCAGGCGCGAGCGGTTGCCTTCTTCGTCCTCGTCGAACTGCAGGCGGCGCTGGGCCTCCATGGTGGCGAAGTCTTCGGCCGTGACGTCGCCGGTGATGTACCGGCCATCGAAACAGCTGGCCTCGAAGCCGGCGATCTGCGGGTTGAGCGCGGCGACCACGCGTTTCATCGCGTCCACGTCCTGGTAGATCAGCTGGTCGGCGCCGATGAAGGCGCGGATCTCCTCGATGCTGCGCTCATGCGCGATCAGCTCTTCCTTGGTCGGCATGTCGATGCCGTACACGTTGGGGTAACGCACCGGCGGCGCGGCGCTGGCCATGTAGACCTTGCGTGCACCCGCCTCGCGGGCCATCTGCACGATCTCCTTGCTGGTGGTGCCGCGCACGATGCTGTCGTCCACCAGCAGCACGTTGCGGCCCTTGAATTCGACGCCGATGGCATTGAGCTTCTGGCGCACGCTCTTCTTGCGCACGGCCTGCCCGGGCATGATGAAGGTGCGGCCCACGTAGCGGTTCTTGACGAAGCCTTCGCGGTAGGGCTTGCCCAGGCGGTGCGCCAACTGCATGGCGCTGGGCCGGCTCGATTCGGGGATGGGCACCACCACGTCGATCTCGTTGGGCGGCAGTGCGTTGATGACGCGCTGCGCCAGCGTCTCGCCCATGTTCAGCCTCGCCTGGTAGACCGAAACCCCGTCCAGCACCGAGTCGGGCCGTGCGAGATAGACGAACTCGAACATGCAGGGGTTCAGCACCGGGTGCTCGGCGCACTGGCGGGCGTGGATGCGGCCTTCCAGGTCGACGAAGATGGCCTCGCCCGGCGCCACGTCGCGCGTGAGCTGGTGGCCGGTGCCTTCGAGCGCCACCGACTCACTCGCCACCATCACGTCGCGGCCGCCGTCGGTGAGGCCTTCGCCGAAACACAGCGGGCGGATGCCGTAGGGGTCGCGGAAGGCCAGCAGCCCATGCCCTGCGATCAGCGCGATCACGGCGTACGAGCCCTTGATGCGCTTGTGCACCGCGCCCACGGCCTTGAACACATGCTCGGGCGTCAGCGGCAGGTCACGCGCCACCAGTTCCAACTCGTGCGCCAGCACGTTGATCAGCACCTCGGTGTCGCTCTCGGTGTTGATGTGGCGGCGGTCGATGTCGAACAGCTCGGCCTTCAGCGCGTGTGCGTTCGTCAGGTTGCCGTTGTGCACCAGCACGATGCCGTAGGGCGCGTTGACGTAGAAGGGCTGCGCCTCTTCTTCGCTGTAGGCGTTGCCCGCCGTGGGGTAGCGCACCTGGCCCAGGCCCACGCTGCCGGGCAGGGCGCGCATGTTGCGGGTGCGGAAGATGTCGCGCACCATGCCGCGCGCCTTGTGCATGAAGCACTTGGTGCCCAGCATCGTGACGATGCCCGCCGCGTCCTGGCCACGGTGCTGCAGCAACAGCAGCGCGTCGTAGATCAGCTGGTTGACGGGAGCCCTGGAGATGGCGCCGACGATGCCGCACATGGTGGGTGGTGTCCTTGGGTTCTTCGGAATGTCGGTCAGGCCGGGAGGTGGCGCGCCGCCGCCTCGGGCAGCAGCGGCTTCATCGCATGCAGCGTCTGCTGCAGCCAGCGCGCGCCGCGCGCCTCGCGCCAGGCCTTCGATTGTGCGGCCGGCGTCAAACCCACGACGGTGGCCACGGCCAGCAACAGCACCAGCCCGCGCAGGATGCCGAAGCCGGCACCGAGCAGGCGATCAGGCACCGACAAGGGCGTGGCGTGGATCAGCATGCGGATCAGCTTGGCGAGCAGGCCCCACACCACCAGCGCACCGATGAATGCGAGCGCAAACGCCGCCCCCAGGTTCAGCGCCGAACCGGGCGCGCCCACCGGCAGATGCGGCGCCAGCAGAGGCGCGCCCCACTGCGCGGCGAACCAGGCCACCACCCAGCCGGCCAGCGACAGGCATTCGAAGACGAATCCGCGCACCAGGCCGATGACCACCGAGAGCGCCAGCACCGCGAGCAGGGCCCAGTCCACCCACGACAGTTGCTGCAGCAGTTCCATCACAGCGTCAGGATGGCGGCCGGCAGGCCGGCGCGCTTGAGCTTGCTGGCGGCCGCGTCGGCATCCTCGCGGGTGGCGTAGGGGCCCAGGCGCACGCGGGTGCGCGGCTTGCCGCCCTCGCCTTCGATGACCTGGGTATAGGTCTTCAGGCCCAGCTTCTCGACCTTGGCGCGCGCCTCGCGCAGCGTGGCGGCGTCGGTGTAGGCACCCACCTGCACGACGAAGCGCCCGGCGGCGGCCGTCGACGCCGGTGCAGGCGCCGGTGTGGCCACCGGCACGGGAGCCGGTGGCTTGACGGCAGCCACCGTGGATTCCGCTGCCGGCTTGCTGGCGGCCGGCGCAGGCGCGGAGGGAATCGGCGCCTGCGCAACGGCCACTTCAGCGCCGGCGTCGGGCGGCAGCGTGGTCACCGGGGACGGCCGCGTGCGCGGCGCAGCAGCCGGCACCGGCGTGCCTTCGCGCCGCGGGGTCTCGATGGGCGTGTCCAGCGGCAAGGGCCGCGGCTGGGTGTCGAAGAGGATCGGGAACCCGATCACCCCGACGGCCAGCAGCACCACCGCCCCCACCAGCCGCCGCCGCGCCCGGGTGCGTGCAGCTGCCACCACGTCGTCGTCACCCATGCGCAGCGGCTCACCCTTGGCGGCGGCACGCTTGCGTTCACGCGGCGGCTCGGCTTCGGTGGTCTTGGGGCGCAGGAAGGGCAGGCGCATGCGGCTGTAGGTCGTTGGCCGTATCGGCCGGGCGACCCGTTCGAACGAACGGGGCGGCGGTTCAGCCGACGTGGGCGGCCGTCAGCCGGGGCAGTCCCTCCTTGAGCACGCCGCCCACGGTGGAGAAGGAACCGAAGACCACGATTCTATCGGTGGGGTCTGCCATCGCCGCCGCCGCGCGCAAGGCCGCGGCGGGGCTGTCGTGCGCGTGGATGGCCACGTCGCTGCGGCCGGCGGTGGCGGCCCGCACCAGGGCCACCAGTTCGTCGATGGGCGTGGCGCGTGGCGACGGCAGCGCGCAGCAGTGCCACACGTCCACCAGCGGCACCATGCGCGGCAGCAGGCCAGCGATGTCCTTGTCACGCAGCGCGGCGAACACGGCCTGGGTGCGCGGGTAAAAACCCATCGCGTCGAGGTTCAGCGCGAGTGCAGCCACGGCCTGCGGGTTGTGCGCCACGTCCAGCACCAGCGCGGGCTGGCCCGGGACGACCTGGAAGCGCCCTGGCAATTCCACCATCGCCAGACCCGTGCGCACCGCCTGGGCCGTGATGGGCAGGCGCTCGCGCAGCGATTCCAGTGCTGCGATGGCGCCCGAGGCGTTGATCAGCTGGTTGGCACCGCGCAGCGCCGGGTAGCCCATGCCGTGATAGCGACGGCCGCGGCCGCTCCAGCCCCACTGCTGGCGGTCACCGCTGTGGTTGAAGTCGCGGCCCACCAGCCACAGGTCGGCTCCGATGGCCTGGCCGTGCGTCACCACACTCTGAGGCGGCACCGGGTCGCTGACGATGGCCGGCTTGCCGGGCCGCATGATCTGTGCCTTCTCCAGGCCGATGCTCTCGCGGTCAGGACCCAGCCATTCCATGTGGTCGAGGTCGATGCTGGTGATGACGGCGCAGTCGCAGTCGAAGGCATTGACCGAGTCGTAGCGGCCGCCCAGGCCCACTTCGAGGATCACCAGATCCACCGGCGCCAGCGACAGCAGCCGCGCGATGGCCAGGGTGCTGAACTCGAACTGCGTCAGCGTGATGTCACCGCGCGCGGCTTCCACCGCGGCGAAGTGCGGCACCAGGTCGTCAGCCGCGACCGGCGCGCCGTTCAAACGGCAGCGCTCTTCGAAGTCCACCAGTTCCGGCTTCTGGTACAGCCCCGTGCGGTAGCCGGCGTGGCGAGCGATGGACTCCAGCATCGCGCAGGTGCTGCCCTTGCCGTTGGTGCCGGCCACCGTGATGACGGGCACGGTGAAGCGGATGGCCAGGCGCCGCGCCACCTCGACGGTGCGCTCCAGCGACAGGTCCATGGTCTTCGGATGCTGGGCCGCGCAATGCGCGAGCCAGTCCGACAGCGTCTGCGGTGCGTTCAAGCCACGGCGTCGGCGCTCTGCCGTTGCAGCATGGCGAGCAGGCGCGCGATGTTGGGGCGCAGTTGGCGGCGGTCGCAGATCATGTCCAGGGCGCCAGTGCCCAGCAGGAATTCGCTGCGCTGGAAGCCTTCGGGCAGCTTCTCGCGCACCGTGTTCTCGATGACACGCGGGCCGGCAAAGCCGATCAGCGCCTTGGGCTCGGCGATGACGACGTCGCCGACGAAGGCGAAGCTGGCCGAGACGCCGCCCATCGTGGGGTCGGTCAGCACGCTGATGTAGGGCAGCTTGGCTTTCGACAAGCGCGTCAGCGAGGCATTGGTCTTGGCCATCTGCAGCAGGCTCAGGAGGCCTTCCTGCATGCGCGCACCGCCGGTGGCGGTGAAGCTGACGAAGGGCACCTTCTGCTCGATGGCGGCCTCGACGCCGCGCACGAAACGTTCACCCACCACGCTGCCCATCGAGCCGCCCATGAACTCGAACTCGAAGCAGGCGGCCACCAGCGGCACGCTCATCACGGCACCGCCCACCACCACCATGGCATCGGTCTCGCCCGTGGCTTCGAGCGCGGCCTTCAGTCGCGCGGGGTACTTCTTGCTGTCCTTGAATTTCAGCGCGTCGACCGGCATCACTTCCTGGCCGATCTCCCAGCGACCTTCGGGGTCGAGGAAGGCGTCGAGCCGGGCGCGCGCGCCGATGCGGTGGTGGTGGTCGCACTTGGGGCAGACGTTGAGGTTCTGCTCCAGGTCGGTCTTGTAGAGCAC
>CAYREA010000306.1:0-5105 GCA_964423075.1 uncultured Rubrivivax sp.
GGCCCAGTTGTCGCCGTCCTTCAGCGACCAGCGGATCTCCAGCGGCGCGCCCGGCACGTTCAGCACCTGCTGCGGCTTCATCGCCTTCAGGTCCCAGGCCACCATGGTGTTGCCGAAGCGCTTCATGGCCTCGGGGTCCTGCACCAGCTTGCCCAGGTCCATCATGTAGTTGTTCCAGCCGGTGAAGCTGGAGGTGAGCATCGCGTTCTTGCCCGGGTTGATGGCGATGTCGTAGCCGTAGCCGTCACCCTTCACACCGCCCACCTCGCCGGTGGGCATGGGCACCTTGTCGATGATGTCGCCGCGGTTGTTGAACAGCACCATGCCGGTGGTGCCGCCGTGGTCCTTGCTGTTCGACAAGGCCTGCACCAGCATGCGGCCGGGCATCGCGTAGAAAGTGTGCGGGCCCACGAAGCCGGTCCTGCCGGCCAGATTGCTGATGGTCTTCACGAGCTTGGGCTTGTCGGGGCGCGCCAGGTCGAAGACGAAGATCTTGCTGTCGTCCAGGCGGCCGGCCCAGAGGTAGCGGCGGTCATCGGTGAAACCCACGTGGTGCGCCTCGCCGCGGCCGGGCAGCGAGACCTGGTGGATCACCTTGCCGTACTTCGGCGAAGCCGGGTTGGCACCGATGGTGACGAGCTTGTCCTTGCCGTCGCCCAGCCCCTTCACGCCCAGCGTCCAGACGTGCACGTAGTCTTCCTGGCCCTTGATCAGGCCGGCCATGTAGGGCGAGTTGCAGGTCTCGTCGGCCGCTGCGGGCAGTGCCGTGGCGGCGACAAGGGCGGCAGCGGCGCAGCGCGCCAGTAGGCTACGGGTCATGTCCGGTCTCCTCTTGTGGGAGGCGGGTTGTAGCACCGCACCGCGTCGGTGCAGACCCCTAGGCTAGAAGCCGACGTAGCGTCCGGGTCGGTGGTTGGCCGCGAGCACGAAGTTCAGCGCCAGCGCGCCCAGCACCGACAGCAGCAGCTGGCCCGTGCTCAGCCAGGGCGCAGCGGCCAGCAGGATGGCCACGTCGACGGCACCCTGCACACGCCCGGCGCGCCAGCCGCGCCGTTCCTGCAGCCACAGCACCAGCACGTTCAGCCCGCCCAGGCTGGCGCGGTGGCGGAACAGGATCAGCAGCCCCACGCCCGCCAGCAGCCCGCCGCCCAAGGCGGCGAACACCGGGTCGATGGCCTGCAGCGACATCAGCCGCGGCAGCAACTCCGAAAGCGCGGACAGCAGCGCCACCGCCGCCAGCGTCTTCAGCGTGAAGGCACGGCCCATGCGCCGCCAGGCCAGCACGTAGAAGGGCAGGTTGATGCCGAAAAAGGCCAGGCCGAAGGGCAGGCCCGAGGCGTAGTGCAGCACCAGCGCGATGCCCGCCGTGCCGCCGGTGACGAGCCCGGCCTGGCGCAGCAGCAGCAGCGCCAGCGCCACCACCAGCGTGCCGGTGACGAGGCCCTGCGCGTCGTCCACCCGGCTGTGGGGCGGGGGTGGTGGGGCGGCGGCCGTGCTGTTCATGGCGCGCATCTTCGGCGGCAGCGCCGGGCGCCGCCTTGACCGGGGTCAGCCGCCGCGCAGGAAGTACTTGATGATGCCCTTGGCCGCGAAGCCCACGAGCCCGAAACCCAGCGCCAGGAACAGCACGAAGGTGCCGAAGCGCCCCGCCTTCGACTCGCGCGCCAGCTGGAAGATGATGAACACCATGTAGGCCATGAACGCGCCGACGCCGAAGGTCAGGCCGAACTGGGCGATCTGCTCTTCGCTGTAGCCGAACATCAGGCCTCCGCGGTCGGCTGGACCAGGTCGCGGTAGGCGTGCCAGCTGCTGTGCGCGAGCCAGGGCACGACGACGATCAGGCCCACCATGAAGCTGGCCATGCCGATCAGCGTCAGCAGCAGGATCAGCGTGGCCCACAGCGCCATCGCCGGCGGGTTGGCCAGCGCCGCCACCACGCTGGCGCCCACGGCGGCCAGCACGCCCTGCGGGCGGTCCACCAGCATCGGGATGGCGACGACGCTGCTCATGAACATGGGCGCGGCGAGCACGCTGCCCAGCAGGACCCAGATCTCGAACAGGTGGTTCTGGTCGTCCAGCACCACCACGCGCAGGAAGTCAGCCGGGCTGTTGACGGGCTGCGCCGCGAAACCGGTGATCAGCGAGGCCGAGGTCAGCACCCAGCCGGTGCCGGCCAGGGCCAGCAGCAGCCCGAAGCTCACCAGCCGGTGGTCGCGCGGTTTCCACACCGACAGCGCGGTGCGCAGCCCGGCGCGCCGGCCGCGCTGCAGCGTGCGGCTCACTTCGTACAGGCCCGTGGCCACCAGCGGCGCCACCAGCAGGAAGCCGCTGAAGGCGCCGGCCAGCAGCCAGAAGCGGTCGCGCGCCAGGGCCAGCAGCAGGGCGCCGAAAGCCGCGGCCACCAGCCCGTGCAGCAGGCCGGGCAGCGGGCAGCGCATCAGGTCGGCCCAGCCGCGCGCCAGCCAGCGAAGGGGCTGCAGGGGCGGCACGGCGTTGACGTGGATGGCGCGTACGGGGGCGGGTGCGGTCTGGTTCGGCATGGCGCTCAGCCGGCAAGCGTACGCGCAGTTGCGGCGAGTGTGGGCGCCTCGCCATCTGCCAGATGCAGGGGCTGGGCGGCGGAGAAGCCCGCGAAGTTGCGCTGCATCGAGCGCTGGTAGCCCGGATCGTAGTGCTCGACGAGCAGGTCCTGCACCACCTCGCGCAAGGCTCCGGCGCGCGCCTGCGCCTGCCAGCGCTCCACCACCGCGGCGCCGCGCAGTTCGCGCAGGGCTGCGAGGCGGGCGCAGAAGGCTTCGGTGTCGGTGACGAAGTGGGCGTAGTCGTGCAGCAGGAAGTCGACGCGGGCCGGCAGCGGCATCTGCACCTCGATGCAGGGCGCAGCGCGCAGGCGTTCGAGCACCGGCTCGGGCACGCGCAGGCGACCGATGAGCCGGCTCTCGCCTTCGGCAAAGACCGGGCGTGCGGGATCGAGGGCGCGCAGCGCCTGCCACAGCTGCGTCTCGAAGGCCTTCTGCGACGGCTGCGGCTGTCCCGGCAGCGGCCCCAGGACACTGCCGCGGTGGCAGGCGATGGCTTCCAGGTCCAGCACCTGCGCGCCCTGCGCCGCCAGCGCCTGCAGCAGGCGGCTCTTGGCCGAGCCGGTGCGGCCGCACAGCACGCGGAAGTCCAGCGCCAGCGGCTGCTGTTCGAGTTCGGCGATGACGGCGCGGCGGAAGGCCTGGTAGCCGCCTTCCAGCACCTGCACCGAAAAGCCGATCTGCCCCAGCACCAGCGCGAGCGAGCCCGAACGCTGGCCACCGCGCCAGCAGTACACCAGCGGTTTCCATTCGCGCGCCAGCGGCTGCACGTGGGTTTCGACATGCAGCGCGATGTTGCGCGACACCAGGGCCGCGCCCTGCTTGCGCGCCTCGAAGGGCGAGACCTGCTTGTACTGAAAGCCCACGGCATGCCGTTCGGCGTCGTTCAGCACCGGCCAGTTGACGGCGCCGGGCAGATGGTCTTCGGCGAACTCGCTCTCGCTGCGGGCGTCGATCACGGCGTCGAAATCGGCCATCCGCACGATCGCTTCGGCCGCCGGCAGGCGGTGCACGCCCATCTCAGGCCGCCGGTGCCGCGATGGCGTCGAGCAGTTCGCTTTCGATGCGCAGCTGCGCCTTCGAGCGCTGCAGCTCGGGCCCGTCGACGAGGAAGGTGTCTTCCACGCGCTCGCCCAGCGTGGTGATCTTGGCCAGCTGCAGGTTGACGTGGTTCTTGGCCATCACGCGCGCGATGGCGTAGAGCAGGCCGGTGCGGTCACTCGCCGATACGGTGAGCAGCCAGCGCTGGGCGCGTTCGTCGGGCGCCAGCGAGACCCGCGGCGTGATGGGAAAGGACTTCACGCGGCGCGACACGCGCCCGCGCCGCGGCTCAGGCAGCGGGCCGTCGCTGGCCAGGGCCAAGGTGGCCTGCGTTTCCACCAGCGAGATCAGGTCGCGGTAGCCGCTGGCGTTGTCGGGCGCGATGCTGTTGGTGGCGACGACCTGGAAGGTGTCGAGCGCGAAGCCGGCCCGGGTGGTGTGGATCTTGGCGTCGAGAATGCTGAAGCCGGCGCTGTCGAAGTAGCCGCAGATGCGCGCGAAGAGGTCGGGCCGGTCGGGCGAGTACACCAGCACCTGCAGGCCGTCGCCCACCGAAGACGGGCGCGCGCGCACCACAGGCGCCTCGGTCTTCACGTGGCGCCACAGCGAACGCGCGTGCCAGGCGATGTCGGCTGCGTCGTGGCGCGCGAAGTAGCTCACCTCCAGCGTCTGCCACAGCGGCTCTTCGGTGCCGGGCAGGGCGCTGTGCAGGGCCAGGTTCTGCCGCGCTTCCTGCTTGCGCGCCTCGATCTCGGCGTCGAGATTGGGCTGGGCGCCGCCCAGGGCCCGCAGCGTCCAGCGGTACAGGTCTTCCAGCAGCTTGCCCTTCCAGGCGTTCCACACCTTGGGGCCGGTGCCGCGGATGTCGGCCACGGTCAGCAGGTAGAGCGCCGTCAGCCGGCGCGGCGTGCCCACCAGCTTGGCGAAGCCGGTGATGACGTCGGCATCGGACAGGTCTTCCTTCTGCGCGATGCGGCTCATCGTCAGGTGGTGCTCAACCAGGAACACGATCAGCTGCGTGTCTTCGCGGTGGATGCCGTGGTCGGCGCAGAAGCGGCGCGCTTCGGTGGCGCCGAGCGTGGAATGGTCGCCGCCGCGGCCCTTGGCGATGTCGTGGAAGAGGGCGGCCACGTACAGCAGCCAGGGCTTGTCCCACTGCGCGGCGAGCTGGCTGCAGAAGGGGTACTCGTGGGCGTGCTCGGGGATGAAGAAGCGGCGCACGTTGCGCACCACCATCACGATGTGCTGGTCGACCGTGTAGACGTGGAACAGGTCGTGCTGCATGCGCCCGACGATGCGGCGGAACACCCACAGGTAGCGGCCCAGCACGCTGGTCTGGTTCATCAGCCGCAGCGCGTGCGTCAGACCCTGCGGCTGACGCAGGATGTCCATGAACAGGGCCCGGTTCACCGGGTCGCGCCGGAAGGCGCCGCCCATCACGTTGCGCGCGTTGTACAGGGCCCGCAGCGTGCGCGCCGACAGGCC
>CAYREA010000307.1:0-5047 GCA_964423075.1 uncultured Rubrivivax sp.
CGCGGTTGCTGTGCTGGCTGCGGCCGTCCTGGCACTGCACCACGATGCCGGTGGGCAGGTGCGTCAGGCGCACCGCAGAATCGGTCTTGTTGATGTGCTGGCCGCCGGCGCCACTGGCGCGGAAGGTGTCCACGCGCACGTCGGACGGGTTGATGTCGATCTCGATCGAGTCGTCGATTTCCGGGTAGACGAAGAGCGACGCGAAACTCGTGTGGCGGCCGCCGGCGCTGTCGAAGGGGCTCTTGCGCACCAGGCGGTGCACGCCGGTCTCGGTGCGCAGGTGGCCGAAGGCGTATTCGCCGTCCACCTTGATGGTGGCGCTCTTGATGCCGGCCACGTCGCCCGGCGTCTCGTCTTCCATGGTGGCCTTGAAGCCCTTGCGCTCGCAGTACTTCAGGTACTGGCGCAGCAGCATGCTGGCCCAGTCCATGGCTTCGGTGCCACCGGCACCGGCCTGGATGTCGATGAAGCAGTTGCTCGGGTCTGCCGGGTTGCTGAACATGCGCCGGAACTCGAGCTGTTCCACCGTGGCGCGCAGCACCTGGGTTTCGCTCTCGATGTGCTTCAGGCCGTCGAAGTCGCCTTCGGCCTTGCTCATCTCGAAGAGCTCGCTGTTGTCGGCCAGGTTGCGGGACAGGTGGTCGATGGTGCCGACCACGGTGTCCAGCTCTTTCTTCTCGCGGCCCAGCTCCTGGGCCCGCTTGGGTTCGTTCCACACCGCGGGGTTCTCCAGCGCGGCGTTGACTTCGTTCAACCGCAGGGCTTTGCGGTCGTAGTCAAAGATACCCCCGGAGCTGCTCGGTGCGGGCACTCAGGTCGGCGAGCAGCGTGCCGATCGAGTTGAGGTGTTCGACGTCCATGGATGGGTGCGTGTGAGCCGGTCGGAAAACCGGCGATTCTCGCACGCAGGGTGTCAGGCCAGGAACGCGGCCAGATGGCCCGCCAGCGCCTGCGGCTGGTCGTGGTGCAGCATGTGGCCACAGGGGCTCAAGGTCACGCGCCGCACATCCGGCACCACGGCCAGGCGGGCGTCGAAGTCACTGCGCGGGTAACGGTTGCCCCACCACTTGCTGACGTCGGTCTGGTCGCCCTCGGCCCACAGCAGCGGGGCGGTGATGAGCTTCCAGGTCTCCAGGATCTCGTCCTTGCGGTAGAGCACCGGGTTGACGCGCTTGTGGGCCGGGTGGCCGAGGATGTGCCAGCGGCCATCGGCTTCCTGGCGCGACCAGTGCGGTGCCAGCCAGGCCGCCTTGTCGGGCGTGAGCAGCGGGTTGTTCTTCTGCAGCCGTTCGGCCACCGCGGCCACGCTGTCGTAGCTGCGCAGGGCCTGTGGTGTCTTCAGGTCGTCCAGCCACTGCAGCAGGCGCTTGGGCGCATGGTGCGGCTTCGTCTCGGGCAGGCCGAAGCCCTCCAGGTTGACGAGGCGGCGTATGCGCGGCGGCCGCAGGCCCGCATAGCTCATCACCACGTTGCCGCCCATGCTGTGGCCCAGCAGGTCGATGGGGCCGGGTGGCACCAGCGCGTCGAGCAGCGCGTCGAGGTCGCCCAGGTAGTCGGGGAACCAGTAGGTGTCGGCGTGCGGGGTTTCGCTGAGGCCGAAGCCGCGCCAGTCGGGCGCGATCACCCAGCGCTCGAAACCCTCGGCCGCGGCCAGCGCGTCGACCACGAACTGGAACGAGGCGCCCACGTCCATCCAGCCGTGCAGCATCACCAGCGGCGGGCGTTGTGGCGTCACCAGGGAGGCGTCGCCCCATTGCTGCACGTGGTAGCGCAGGCCGCGCAGCGGCACGAAGGTGGGCTGCGGCGCGCGCCGCGGCAGGTAGGCATCGCTCATGCGGCAACTGTAGACGCCAACGTGGCGACAATCGGCGCATGAACAGCCCAACCCACACCCTGCGCGCGGCCACACCGGCCGACGTGCCGGCCATCGTCGGCCTGATCCGCGAACTGGCCGACTTCGAGCACCTCACGCACCTGTGCGTGGTGACACCCGAACTGCTGCAGCCGCAGCTGTTCGGCCCGCGCCCGCCCGCCGAAGCGGTGGTGGGCGAGGTGGGCGGCCAGGTGGTGGCCTTCGCGCTCTTCTTCACCAACTTCAGCACCTTCCTGGCCAAGCCCGGGCTGTACCTGGAAGACCTGTACGTGCAGCCGGCGCACCGCGGCAGTGGCCTGGGCAAGGCGCTGTTGCAGCACCTGGCGGCGCTGGCC
Organism: uncultured Rubrivivax sp.; assembly: GCA_964423075.1. GTDB lineage: Bacteria > Pseudomonadota > Gammaproteobacteria > Burkholderiales > Burkholderiaceae_C > Rubrivivax. The sequence continues at coordinate 2,209 of CAYREA010000307.1, forward strand.
GTGCAGCGCGACTACGGCCGTTTCGAGTGGTGCGTGCTGGATTGGAATGAGAACGCCATTGCGTTCTACAAGAAGATGGGTGCGACCCTCATGCCCGACTGGCGCCTGTGTCGTGCCACCGGCCCGGCGCTGCAGGCCATCGCGGCGGGTGCCGAAATCAAGCGCTGACCAGCGCCAGCAGTTCGTCCAGCGTCCGGCCGCCGCCGGCACTGCCTTCGCCCACCACGGCGGCCACGCTGCAGGTCTTGCCGTCGACGGTGCGGCGCTGCGGCGTGGCCAGCGGTGCGCCGCGGGCGCTGCTCAGGCAGGCCACCACCGGCGTGGTGATGGTGGGGCCGCGCTCGACCACGATGGCCAGCTCGCCCGTGTTCAGCCGCACATGGCAGCCCGGCGGGTAGATGCCGAACTCGCGCACCAGTGCGGCCGTCATCGGATGGCCGGGGTCCTGCATGAACATCTGGCGGCCGGCGAGATCGGCACACAAGGCGTCGCGCGTGGTGCGCGAGGCCAGCTTCGAGGTGTAGATGTCGGCGCGCCGCGCCAGCGAGGCCAGGTCGCCGGCGTCGGTGTGGCCGGCGGGGTAGCCGCTGCCGTCGTCCTGCTCGTGGTGGCGCAGCACGGCGGCCAGCCAGGCCTCGTCGTCCACGCCGGCCAGCTGCAGCATGCGCACGCTGCGCATCGGGTGGTTCTGCAGCTCCAGGCGCTGCGCGGCAGAAAGCGGTGTGCGCTGGCGCGACAGCTGGCCCTGCAACTCCAGCATCGACAGGTTCATCGTCAGCGCCACCTTGAACAGGCGCTCGCACTGCGGTGCGTCCCAGCCCAGGCGGTGGGCGACCAGGAAGCCGGTGATGGCGGTCTGCAGCGAACGTGTGGCGCCGTAGGTCATGTCGGCGTTGGCGCCGGGGCGCAGCACCTGGAAGATGGCCAGGTCGGGGTCGCGTTCGATCAGTGCCTGCACGGGGCCGGTGGCTTCGTCCAGGGCCTGTCGGAAGCTGCCGTCGGGGCCGGCGGAAAGGGCTTCGGACAGGCGCGAGAGCCCCCGCGACCACAAGCGGGGCAGGGCCGAACGCGGCGCCTTCATCACCTCTTCGCGCGCGGTCTGCAGCTCGGCCAGGTCGACCAGGGCGCCACGCTGCATCAGGGCCTGCAGTTGTTCGTCGTTCTCGACCTGCCGGCCGCGTGCCAGCAGCAGCGTGCCGTCGGCATTGCGCACGTTGAAGGGCAGCGGCGCGCCCAGCCGGAGGCGGTGCTGGACGGTGGCGAGGGCTGCGTACTGCATGGGGAGGGACGATCGGACGGCTATGGCGGTTTTTCGACCGGACGGGCGAAAACTTGATTCGACGGGCCCCCGCGCCTGCGGGTAGGCCCGGGCCTTCGGCATGGGGCCGCGCCGTAGAGTCGTGGCCATGAGTGCGAACAAGGACGCCTACACACGCCTGCACCGCGGCCTGCGCTGGCAGGTGCCGGCGGCCTTCAACATCGGCCAGGCCTGCTGCACCCGCTGGGCACGGGGCGCCACCGGTGCGCGCGTGGCGATCAGCTGGGAACACGAAGACGGCCGCCGCGGCACGCTGAGCTACCGCGAGCTGCAGCGCCAGGCCGATGCGCTGGCCCATGCGCTGCGCCGCCTGGGCGTGGCGCGCGGCGAGCGTGTGGCGGTGGTGATGCCGCAGCGCCCCGAGACCGCCATCGCGCACATCGCGCTGTACCAGCTGGGCGCGGTGGTGATGCCGCTGTCCATGCTGTTCGGCCCCGAGGCGCTGGCCTACCGGCTGCAGGACAGCGGCGCGGTGCTGGCGCTGGTGGACGAGAGCGGCATCACCAACGTCAAGGCCGTGCGCGAGTCATGCCCGGCCTTGCGCACGGTGCTGGCCGTGGGTGACGCACAAGGGCAGGGTGACGCCGACTGGGCCGCCGAGCTGGCGCGCAATGCCTTCCCCTTCGCCGCCGTCGAAACGGCCGCCGACGACCCCGCCGTGCTGATCTACACCAGCGGCACCACCGGCCCGCCCAAGGGCGCACTGATTCCACACCGCGCACTCATCGGCAACCTGAGCGGCTTCGTCTGCAGCCAGGACTGGTTCTCCGCCGACGGCGACGAGGTCTTCTGGAGCCCCGCCGACTGGGCCTGGACCGGCGGCCTGATGGACGCGCTGCTGCCCACGCTCTATTTCGGCCGCCGCATCGTCGCCTTCCAGGGCCGCTTCGCGCCCGAGCGCGTCTTCCAGCTGATGCAGCGCCACGGCGTCACGCACAGCTTCCAGTTCCCCACCGCGCTGAAGGCGATGATGAAGGCCGTGCCGGCGCCGCGCGCGCGCTACCGGCTGAAGCTGCGCGCCGTGATGAGCGCCGGCGAGGCGGTGGGCGACGCGGTTTTCCACTGGTGCCGCGACGCCCTCGGCGTGACGGTGAACGAGATGTTCGGCCAGACCGAGATCAACTACATCGTCGGCAACTGCGGCAGTTATGTCGGTGCCGACGGCCGCCGCCGCCCGGCCTGGCCGGCACGCCCCGGCAGCATGGGCCGGCCCTACCCGGGCCACCGCGTGGCGGTGATCGACGACGCCGGCCACGAATGCCCGCGCGGCACGCCGGGCGACGTGGCCCTGCACCGGCTGGACGTGCACGGCCAGCCCGACCCCGTGTTCTTCCTCGGCTACTGGAACAACGCGTCGGCCACTGCCGCCAAGTTCACCGGCGACCCCGCGAACAGCTGGTGCCGCACCGGCGACACCGCGGTGATGGATGAAGACGGCTACCTCTGGTACCAGGGCCGCAGCGACGACGTGTTCAAGGCCGCGGGTTACCGCATCGGGCCGAGCGAGATCGAGAACTGCCT
>CAYREA010000308.1:0-5018 GCA_964423075.1 uncultured Rubrivivax sp.
CCACCGGCACGATGTCGCTGGCCAGCGGCTCGCTGGGCATGCGGCTGATGACGTAGATGCTGCTGGGCAGGAAGGCGGTGTTGAAGAAGCGTTCGATGGCCGGCACGATGGTGCCGACGTTGAAGGCCACCAGCAGCCCCAGCGTCACGCCCACCAGCGTGCCGATGATGCCGGCCGCCGCTCCCTGCACCATGAACACGCCCATGATGGAACGCGGGCTGGCGCCCAGGGTGCGCAGGATGGCGATGTCGGCACGCTTGTCGGTCACCGTCATCACGAGCGTGCTCACCAGGTTGAAGGCGGCCACGGCGACGATGAGCGTGAGGATGATGAACATCAGCCGCTTCTCGATCTGCACCGCGTCGAACCAGTTGGCGTTGGTGCGTGTCCAGTCGCGCACGCGCAGGTCGCGGCCCAGGGCACGCGACAGGTCGTCGTTGACCTGGCGCGCCGCGTGCACGTCGGTCAGGCGCAGTTGCACGCCGGTGGGGCCTGCCACCTGGAACAGCTTGGCGGCGTCGTCGATGTGGATCAGCGCCAGCGCGCTGTCGTATTCGTAGTGCCCAGCCTCGAACACGCCCACCAGCGTGAACTGCTTCAGGCGCGGCAGCACACCCGCCGCCGTCACCTGGCCGCCGGGCGCGACGATGGTGACCTTGCCGCCCACCTGCGCGCCGATCAGCCGCGCCAGCTCCACCCCCAGCACGATGTTCCAGGCGCCGGGCTTCAGCTGCGACAGCAGCGCCGACTGGCGCCGCGCCAGGTCGGTGACCTGGCCCTCGATGTCGGGGTCGATGCCGCGCACCACGGCGCCGCGCAGTTCGTCGCCGCGGCCCACCAGGGCCTGCGCGGCCACGTAGGGCGCAGCACCGATGACACGCGGGTCCTGCTTCGCGGCCGCGGCGGTGGCGCGCCAGTCGGGCAGGGCGCCGCCTTCGGTGGCGAACACCTCCATGTGCGCCACCACGCTGAGCATGCGGTCGCGCACCTCCTTCTGGAAGCCGTTCATCACGCTCAGCACGATGATCAACGCCGCCACGCCGAGCGCGATGCCCAGCATCGACACGCCGCTGATGAAGGAGATGAAACCGTTGCGTCGGCCGGCGCGCCCGGCGCGCGTGTAGCGCCAGCCGATCTGCCACTCGTAGGGAATGTTCATGGATCGAGGGCGATGCTACCGGACGGGCCGGGATAATCGCGCCATGCATCTGTTGATTCCCTTTGCGGCGCCCTTGTCCGAGGCCGGCCGCCAGGCCGCCGCCACGCTGGCGCTGCCGCACCTGAAGGAGTTGCTGATGCGCTGGAGCGAGCTGAAGCGCGACGCAGGCGACGAGTTCAGCCTGTCGCCGCCGCACGAACGCGCGCTGGCGCGCGCCCTGGGCCTGCAAGGCGGCATGGGCCTCATCCCCTGGGCTGGGCACGCCGCCGCGGCCGATGGTGTGGACACCGCCGACCTGGCCTGGGGCCTGCTCACGCCCACCCACTGGCACCTGGGCACCGACCAGGTGAGCCTGGCCGACCCCGCCACGTTGATGCTCGACGAAGCCGGCTCGCGCGCCTGCTTCGAGGCCGTGCGCGAGCTCTTCACCAGCGATGGCTACGTGGTGCACTGGGGCGCGCCGCTGCGCTGGTACGCGGCGCACGAGAGCCTGGCGACGCTGGCCACGGCCTCGCTGGACCGCGTGATCGGCCGCAACGTCGATGCCTGGCTGGGCAGCGACCCCGCGGCGCGGCGCCTGCGGCGGCTGCAGAACGAGGTGCAGATGCTGCTGTACACCCACCCGCTGAACGATGCCCGCGCCGCGCAGGGGCTGTTGCCGGTGAATTCGTTCTGGCTCAGCGGCTGCGGCGTGGCGCAGCCGGCCACCGGGGCGACGCCGATGGTCGACGAACGCCTGCGCGGCCCCGCGCTGGCTGAAGACTGGGCGGCCTGGGTGAAAGCCTGGGACACGCTCGATGCCGGGCCGCTGCGTGATTTGCTGTCCGCAGCCGAGAGCGGAGCCGCCTGCAGCCTCACCCTCTGCGGCGAACGTTCGTCCGTGCGCCTGGAGCCCGCGCCGCGCGGCCTGCTGCGGCGCCTGCGCGGCTTGCTGCAGGCGCCTGCCATCGCCCCCTTGCTGGAGAGCCTGTGATCCTGTCCCCCCGCGAAGTGCCGCCGCGCGTGAGCTTCGCGCTCGAACAGCAGGGCGTGCACCCGCTGCTGGCGCGCCTGCTTGCCGCGCGCGGCGTGCGCGACGCAAGCGACCTGGACGACGGCCTGGCGCGCCTGCTCACCCCCGACACACTGAAGGGTGCCGTCGAAGCCGGCCGCCTGCTGGCCGACGCCATCCAGCAGCGCCAGCGCCTGTGCGTGGTGGCCGACTACGACTGCGACGGTGCCACCGCCTGCGCCGTGGCGCTGCGGGGCCTGGCGCTGCTGGGGGCCGATTCGCAGACCCTGGGCTACGTCGTGCCCGACCGCGCTGTGCACGGCTACGGCCTGACGCCGGCCATCGTCGACCTGGCCCTGCAGCGCAAGCCCGATGTGCTGGTGACGGTGGACAACGGCATCGCCAGCCTGGCCGGTGTGGCGCATGCGCGCGCACTCGGCCTGGCGGTGCTGGTGACCGACCACCACCTGCCCGCCGTGTCGGCTGATGGCGAAGTGACGCTGCCCGAGGCCAACGTCATCGTGAACCCCAGCCAGCCGGGTTGCACTTTCAACAGCAAGGCCCTGGCCGGCGTGGGCGTGATGTTCTACGTGCTGCTGGCCACCCGCGCCGAGCTGCGCGCCCGCGGCGCTTTCGACGCTGCCACACAACCGCGCCTGGACGCGCTGCTCGACCTGGTGGCCCTGGGCACCGTGGCCGACGTGGTGAAGCTCGACGCCAACAACCGCCGCCTGGTGGCGCAGGGCCTGAAGCGCATCCGCAGCGGGCGCATGCAGCCCGGCGTGGCCGCGCTGTTCCGTGTGGCGGGACGCGAGCCCGCCCGAGCTGCCGCCTTCGACTTCGGCTTCGCGCTCGGCCCGCGCATCAACGCCGCCGGCCGTCTGGCCGACATGACGCTGGGCATCGAATGCCTGCTCACCGACGACGTGGTACGTGCCGGCGAACTGGCGGCCCAGCTCGACACCATCAACCGCGAACGGCGCGAGGTGGAAGCCGGCATGCGCGAGCTGGCCGAACGCACGCTGGAACGGCTGATGCCTGCAGCGGCCGACGCGCCACCGGCCATCGCGCTCTTCGACGAGAGCTTCCACGAAGGGGTGGTCGGCATCGTCGCCGGCCGCGTGAAGGACCGCCTGCACCGACCCACCTTCGTCTTCGCACGCGGCGCCGACGGCCAGCTGAAGGGCTCGGGCCGCTCGATTCCGGGCTTCCACCTGCGCGACGCGCTCGACCTGGTGGCCAAGCGCCAGCCCGGCCTGCTGCTGCGCTTCGGCGGCCACGCGATGGCCGCCGGCTGCACGCTCGGCGAAGGCGGTGTCGAGCGTTTCGACGACGCGCTGCGCCAGGTGGCTGCCGAGTGGCTGGACGCCGCCACGCTGACGCGCACGCTGCGCACAGACGGCCCGCTGGCCGTGGAATGGTTCAACGCCGAGACCGTGGCGATGCTCGACGCGCAGGTGTGGGGCCAGGGCTTCGAAGCGCCGGTGTTCTGCGACGAGGTGCAGGTGCTGGGCCAGCGCCTGGTGGGCGAGAAACACATGAAGCTGCGCCTGCGCCACGCCGGCCACGAACGGGACGCCATCTGGTTCGGCCATGCCGACACCCTGCCGGCCACCACCCGACTCGCCTTTCGCCTGAGCCTGGACGAGTGGAACGGGCGCCAGCGCGTGCAGATGGTGATCGAAGCCGCGGGCTGAATCCGCCACCGGACATGGCCTCAGTTGGGGATGTGTGGCCGCGCGCAGCCGCCCGATACTGGTGCGCAGCCGCCCCGTCGATCGCGGCCTTCCACTCTAGGAGAAACCCCCATGGCCGCTGCGCTGCGCGAGATGCCCCAGGAGGGCATCGAACTCATCAAGAGCTTCGAAGGCATCCCTGACGGTGACCCGAGCACGGTCAATCTGGACCCCTACCTCGACCCGATCGACATCTGGACCATAGGCTGGGGTCACGCCGTCGTCAGCGGCGGCGTGATGGTGCGCGGCGTGGCCAACAAGGCCCTGGCCAAGTCGTTGTTCCCCGGCGGCATCACGCTGGAGCAGGCCGAAGCCCTGCTGCGCGGTGACCTGGTCTCGCGCACGGCCGACGTGCTGCGGCTGGTGAAGGTGCCGCTCAGTGACAACCAGTTCGGCGCACTGATGAGCTTCGTCTTCAACTGCGGCGCGGCCAACTTCGGCGGCTCCACGCTGCTGAAGCTGCTGAATGCCGGCAACACGGCCGGTGCGGCCGACCAGTTCCTGGTGTGGAACAAGGGCCGCAAGAATGGTGTGCTGGTGGAACTGCCCGGCCTCACGCGGCGCCGGCGTGCCGAGCGCGCGCTCTTCCTGGGCCAGGACTGGCGCGCCGTGGCGGCCACGCCGGTGACGCGCTCACGCGGTCTGCCTGCCAGCGGCGTGCCGGCGCGTGAGGTGCCCGAGGCGCCGACGGCGGCCGAGGCCACGTCAGCGCGCAAGATCGTCGCGGCCGTGCTCAAGCCGGTGGCGGCGACGAAGGCTCCCGCGAAGAAGGCGGCGGCGAAGAAGGCGAAACGCTAGGCCACGCGGCCGAACCACCACAGCGACAGCCCGGCGGCCACCAGCGCCAGCAGGGCGCCGAGGCCGGCGAACAGCGCGCTGATCTCGGTTTCCTTGCGCTCCACCACCATGCGCGAGGACAGCGACTCGTAGACCTTCTTCAGGTCTTCGGCGGTGCCGGCGTAGAAGTACTCGCCGTGGGTGAGGATGGAGATGTTCTTCAGCGTCTCTTCATCGAGCTTGACGCGCATGCTCCAACCCTCGAAGCCGATGATCTCGCCCTGCGTGGTGCCGATGCCCACCGTGTAGACGCGGATGCCGCGCTCGGCCGCCATCTTGGCGGCGTCGAGCGGGT
>CAYREA010000309.1:0-5010 GCA_964423075.1 uncultured Rubrivivax sp.
AGCCCATGCTGTGCTGCACCGTGCCGTAGTTGGCCGCCCACATCACGCCGGCCACGGCGGCCAGCGCCGCGCCGATGATGAAGGTGGCCGAGATCACCATGTCGGGCTTGACGCCCATCAACGCGGCAACGCGCGGGTTCTCGGCCGTGGCGCGCATCGCGCGGCCGAGCTTGGTGCGGTTCACCAGGTACATCAGCCCCGCCAGCACCACCGCCGTGACGCCCAGGATCAGGCATTGCGTGACGCTGATGACAGGCCCGCCCAGGCTGATGGGTTCAGTGGGCAGCAGCAGCGGATAGGGCTTGGGGTTGGGCTTCCAGATGATCATCGCCAGCGTCTGCAGCAGCAGGCTCACGCCCATGGCGGTGATCAGCGGCGCCAGCCGCGGCGCCGTTCGCAAAGGTCGGTAGGCGAGTTTCTCGATGCTGAAGTTCAGCGCCGCGCAGATGACGATGGCGCACAACAGCGAGATCAGCATGATCAGCCAGCCGGGCAGCCCGCTGTCGGCCAGCAGGCTGACCACCGTCCAGCTGGTGAGGGCGCCCACCATCAGCACCTCGCCGTGGGCGAAGTTGATGAGGTTGATGATGCCGTACACCATCGTGTAGCCCAGTGCCACCAGCGCGTACATCGCGCCGAGCACCAGGCCGTTGATGACCTGCTGGAAGAAGGTTTCCATCGAATAGCGACTCCGGTTGCCACGCACCGCGCGGCCTGCCGGGTGCTATGCAAGAAGCTGGCCTTGCCAGCCCCGGAATGCTGGCCTGGGCCCGCGGTGGGCCGCGATTCTAGGTGTCGCCATGCACCGGAAAGGGACGGGGTAACCCCCCTTCCGTTCCTAGCGCGGCTTGCTGGCGGCGTCGCGTTCGCGCAGTTCGGCCAGCTTGTCGGCGATGCGTGCCTCCAGGCCGCGCGCCACGGGTTCGTAGAAGCGGCGCCCCTGCAGGCCTTCGGGCAGGTAGGTCTCGCCGGCGGCATAGCCGTCTACCTCGTCGTGCGCGTAGCGGTAGCCCGCGCCATGGCCCAGGCCCTTCATCAGGCGCGTGGGCGCGTTGCGCAGGTGCATGGGCACCGGACGGGTGCCATCGCTCTTGACCAGCTCGCGCACCACGTTCCAGGCCTTGTAGACCGCATTCGACTTGGGGGCGATGGCCAGGTAGGTGACGGCCTCGGCCAGCGCCAGCTCGCCTTCGGGCGAACCCAGCCTTTCGTAGACCTCGGCCGCGTCCAGCGCCAGGCGCAGCGCACGCGGGTCGGCCAGGCCGATGTCTTCGGCCGCCATGCGCACCAGGCGGCGTGCGGCATAACGCGGGTCCATGCCGGCGTCGAGCAGGCGCGCCAGCCAGTACAGCGAGGCGTCGGGGTCGCTGCCGCGCACGCTCTTGTGCAGCGCCGAGATGGTGTCGTAGAAGACATCGCCACCCTTGTCGCCGCGGCGCAGCAGTTCGCCCAACGTGGCTTCCAGGCGCGCTTCGTCGAGCTCGGGCACGCCGGCGTTGGCGGCCGCCAGGTTCTCGTAGGCGTTGAGCAGGCGGCGCGCGTCGCCGTCGGCGTGGTTCACGAGACGCAGGCGCGCCGCGTCCGTCAGCGGTGGCGCGTTCAGCAACGCCTGCGCGCGCACGAGCAGTTCCTGCAGGTCCTCGTCGTCCAGCGCCTTCAGCACATGCACGGTGGCACGCGACAGCAGCGCCGAGTTCACTTCGAACGAAGGGTTCTCGGTGGTGGCACCGATGAAGCTGAACAGGCCCGATTCCACATGCGGCAGGAAGGCATCCTGCTGCGCCTTGTTGAAGCGGTGCACCTCGTCGACGAACACCACCGTGGCGCGGCCGCTGCGACGCAGCGCCTGGGCCTGCTCCACCGCGTCGCGGATGTCCTTCACGCCGGCCAGCACCGCCGAGAGCGTGATGAAGTGCAAGCCGCTGGCCTGTGCGATCAGGCGCGCCAGCGTGGTCTTGCCGACGCCGGGCGGGCCCCACAGGATCATCGAAGGCAGGCGCGCCGAGCCGAAGGCCACGCGCAGCGGCCGGCCCGCCGCCAGCAGGTGGCGCTGGCCCACCACTTCGTCCAGGTGGCGCGGGCGCAGGCGCTCGGCCAGCGGCGCGCTGTCGGGCGCCGGTGCGGGCGGCTCTTCGGCGAACAGGGCGTCCTGCTGGGTCATGGGGCGGATTGTCGCAGCCGATCTGGCTCCACTTCAGACCGCTATTCGGGCCATCACGAGGCCGGCCGCAGGCAGACACTGCTCGCCCGAGCCCGCGACCCGGCGGGCCCATGCACACAGGAGTCGCCACGCATGAGCACCGTCCAAACCGCCCCGTCCGCGCCCGCCGGCGCCAACGCGCTGCTGCACGCCAGCCCGCGCGAAGTGCTGTCCTTCAAGCTCGGCGCCGAGGAATACGGCATCGACATCCTGCGGGTGCAGGAAATCCGCGGCTACGAGCCGCCCACGCGCGTGGCCAACGCGCCCGAGTTCATCAAGGGCGTGGTCAACCTGCGCGGCGTGATCGTGCCGGTGGTCGACATGCGCATCCGCTTCGGCCTGCCCGAGGTGCAGTACAACAGCTTCACCGTCGTCATCGTGTTGAACGTGGCCGGCCGCACCGTGGGCATGGTGGTCGACTCGGTGAGCGACGTGCTGGAACTGGAACCTGGCCAGGTGAAGCCGGCCCCCGATTTCAACGCCGCCATCGACGCCACCTACATCACCGGCATCGGCACCGTGCGCCACGCCGACGAAGAGCGCATGCTGATCCTGATGGACATCGAGCAGCTGATGCGCAGCCCCGAGATGGGCCTGATGGACACGGTGACACACTGATGCGACACCAAGCCGCCGCGGCCCTGCTGTTGGCCGCCGCCTCGGCCGCACGGGCCGATGCCCCGCTGGTCAGCGAGACCGCCGACGTCATCGGCGCCGGCGCCTGCCAGGTGGAGGCCGCGTTCGCGCGCGCCAGGGCCAGCCAGATGGCCGCCGTGCGCGGCCTGGACATCCTGGGCTCCTGCGGCGTGCGTGGCCACAGCCAGGCCGCCATTGGCTACACGCAGGAGAGCAGTGACGGCCAGACGGCACGCTCGCTGCGCGCCTTCGTCAAACGCACGCTGGTGGCGCCCGAAGGCGGCCGCACCGGCTTCGGCCTGCGCGTGGGCCTCAATGCCGACCGTTCACCCGGCGACAGCTGGCGCCACGAAGGCCTGGAAGTGCTGGGTGTGCTGACGCGCGAGATCGCGCCTGCGCTCCTGTTCCACGCCAACCTGGGCCATGCCTGGAGCCGCAGCGCGAGCCAGGGCAGCACGCTGTGGTCGCTGGGCGTGGAAACGGCGGCGGACACCACTGTCGCGGCCGACTTCTTCGGCGACGACCGCAGCAGACCGTGGGTGTCGGCTGGCATCGGCCGCAAGTTCGGCGGCGGCTTCAGCGCCAACACCAGCCTGGCCGTGCAGTTCGACCAGCCGCGCGTCACGCAGTGGACGCTGGGCGCCAAGCTCGAGTTCTGAAGGCCCGGGCTACTGCTCGATGACGTCGGCGCCCGCCGGCGGCGTGAAGCGGAAACGCTGCGCATCCAGCACCGGGTTGGCCTCGAAGCGGCTGAACTGCAGCAGCGAACGCTGGCCGAAACCGTCGGTCACTTCCACCGCCGCCAGCTCCTTGCCCTTGAAGCCCACGCGCATCGACTGGAAAGGCCCGTCCTTGGCCTTGGGCGTGGCCAGGGCCCAGTCCAGCCCGTCCTTGGCCGGCAGCGGCGAGAGCGTGAATTCGTTGTCGAGCGAACCACCGGCCAGCAAGGCCGCGGGCGTCGAACCCAGGGCCTGCGCGATGCGGCGCGAGCTGGCCTGGTTCAGGTCGGTGTCGTGGATCCACACCTTCTCGCCATCGGCCACGATGCGCTGCTCGAAGGGCTTCTGGTAGTCGAAGCGGAAGCGGTTCGGGCGCATGAACTCGAACTGGCCGCTGGACGTCTTCTTGCGCGCCCCGTCGGTGCTGGTGACCACCTGGGTGAAGGCGGCGCGGCCGCTCTTCACGTCGCGCACGAACTCGCGCAGGGTGTCGACGGTGTCGGCGTGGGCCGCGGCGGCGCCGAGCAGCAGCGTGGCGGTGATGAAGATGCGGCGCTTCATTCGTCGCGTCGCGGAACGATGATGTCGCGGTTGCCGTTGTGTCCCATGGCCGTTACGAGTCCGGATTGCTCCATTTGTTCCAGCAATCGTGCGGCGCGGTTGTAGCCGATGCGCAGATGGCGCTGCACCAGCGAGATCGAAGCGCGCTTGTGCTGCAGCACGATGGCCACGGCCTGGTCGTACATGGCATCGCTTTCGCCGCCGCCTGTGGGGCCGCCGCCGGGCACGCCATCGGCGCCGGCATCACCGTCGAGCACGCCGCCTTCGAGGATGCCTTCGATGTAGTTCGGCTCGCCCTGCGTCTTCAGGTAGTCCACCACGCGGTGCACTTCCTCGTCGCTGACGAAGGCGCCGTGCACACGCACCGGCAGGCCGGTGCCGGGCGCGAGATAGAGCATGTCACCCTGGCCGAGAAGCGCTTCGGCGCCCATCTGGTCGAGGATGGTGCGGCTGTCGATCTTGCTGCTGACCTGGAACGACAGGCGCGTGGGGATGTTGGCCTTGATCAGGCCGGTGATCACGTCCACGCTCGGCCGCTGCGTGGCCAGGATCAGGTGGATGCCGGCGGCACGCGCCTTCTGCGCCAGGCGCGCGATCAGCTCCTCGATCTTCTTGCCCACCACCATCATCAGGTCGGCGAGTTCGTCGATCACCACCACCACGTGCGGCAGGCGCTCCAGCGGCTCGGGCTCCTCGGGCGTCAGGCTGAAGGGGTTGCCGAGTTTTTCGCCGCGCTCGTTGGCGTCGTGGATCTTCTTGTTGTAGCCGGCCAGGTTGCGCACGCCCAGCTTGCTCAGCAGCTTGTAGCGCCGCTCCATCTCGCCGACACACCAGTTCAACGCGTTGGCCGCCTGCTTCATGTCGGTGACCACCGGCGCCAGCAGGTGCGGGATG
>CAYREA010000310.1:0-5006 GCA_964423075.1 uncultured Rubrivivax sp.
CGGGCTGCAGCACCGGCTGGTGGCGCCGGCCGCCGCCGATGACCACCGGCTGGCCCTTCAGCTCGGGGTAACGCAGCAGTTCCACCGACGCATAGAAGGCGTCCATGTCGAGGTGGGCGATCCAGCGGCGGGGCGGCAAGGTGGGGGTGGGTGCGAGGCTGTGGCTTTATACAGCCATCGAGTACCAGAAACACTTCGACATACAAATGTGCAAAACGTCCATTTATACTGCGTGCCATGCGACGGCCGCCCCGGCTGTCGCGCCGCCCCAGGAGACACCCCATGTCCGAACTCTCGATCCGCAAACTGCCCGGCTGGCGCGCGACGCTCGCCGCGGCACTCACGGCCGCACTGACCCTCGTCGCCTGCGGCGGCGGTGGCGGCGATGCCGGCACCACCGCCGGCGGCACCACCGCGGCCAGCACCAGCTACACGCTCGGCGCCATCTCCGGCTTCGGCTCGGTGGTGGTGGGTGGCGTGCGCTACGACGACAGCAGCGCCACCGTGGAAGACGAAGACGGCGTGGCCCACCGCAGCAGCGACCTGAAGCTGGGCATGCTGGTGCAGCTGGACGCCCGCAACGTCGACCGCGGCCTGGGCACCGCCATCGCCCAGCGCATCCGCTTCGGCAGCGAGATCGTGGGCCCGGTGGGCACCATCGACACCACGGCTTCCACCGTCATCGTGCTCGGCCAGACCGTGCTGGTCACGCCCAGCACCGTATTCGACAGCAGCCTGGCTGGCGGCCTGTCGGCGCTGACCGCCGGCGCCGTGATCGAGGTGCACGGCATCCTCGACCAGGCCACCGGCAGGGTGACCGCCACGCGCATCGAGCCCAAGACCGGTGCCACCTTCTACCGCCTGCGCGGCACGGTGACCGACTTCAACGATGCGGCCAAGACCTTCAAGCTCGGCGGCGAACTCATCAGCTACGCCAGCACCCTGAACGTGCCGTCCACGCTGGCCAACGGCCGCGTGGTGCGGGTGCAGCTGCAGACCACGCAAGTGGCCGGCGCCTGGGTGGCCACGCGCATCGGCCTGGGCATCCGCGGGCCGTCTGAAGGCATCTCGGACGCCCATGTCGAAGGCGCCATCACCACCTTTACGTCCACCACCGACTTCGAAGTCAACGGCCTGAAGGTGAACGCCACCAACGCCCGCTTCGAAGACGGCACCTCCGGCATCGTGCTCGGCGCCCGCGTCGAGGTGACGGGCAGCGTGGTCAATGGCGTGCTCGTGGCCACCAAGGTGGAGATCGAGGAAGGCCGCGACCACGGCCAGCGTCCGCTGGAACTGCACGGCAACATCGCCAGCATCGACACCACGGCCAAGACCTTCGCGCTGCGCGGGGTGACGGTGTGGTACGGCGGCGAGGTCACCTACAGGGACGGCAGCGTGGCCGACCTGGCCGTCAACAAGCGGGTGGAAGTGAAGGGCGTGCTGTCGACCGACCGCACCCGCCTGGAAGCCCGCCGCATCGAGTTCAAGAACTGAAGGCGCGGCCCCCCATGAACGGGGGGCCAGCGGGCGGCAGCTAAAGTCGCTGCCGCCCGCCACCCGATGAAAAGCCCCGGCCCCAAGAACCTTCCGCCCGACCACCCCGGCGGCAGCCCTGAAGAACAGGCGCTGCACGACGCGGTGGCCGGGCTCATGTCCGCCCTGGCCCGCCTGGCCGTGGCGCGCGGGCTGCCCTATGCGGTGGTGGACGAGATGCTCAAGCGCGCCTTCGTGCAGGCCGCCGACGCCGCGCACCCGGGGCTGCTGCCGCACCGCAAGGTGAGCCGCGTCAGCACCGCCACCGGCATCAACCGGCGCGAGGTGACGCGCCTGATGCAGCCCGAAGAGGACGCAGCGCGTCCGCGCGGCCGCTCGCTGGCTGCCGAAGTCTTCACGCACTGGCGCACGCAGCGCCCCTACCGCACCGCCGCCGGCGAGCCGCGCACGCTGCCGCGCCAGGGCGCCGAGCCCAGCTTCGAGAGCCTGGCCCAGGCCGTCACCCGCGACGTGCACCCGCGCAGCCTGCTCGACGAACTGTGCCGCCTGGGCATGGCCACCTGGGACCAGGACAGCGACACCGTGGCCCTGTCCTTCGAGGTCTTCGTGCCCAAGGGCGACCGCGTGCGCATGCTCGGTTTCCTGGGTGACAACGTGGGCGACCACCTGCGCGCCGCCGTGGCCAACGTGCTGGGCGAAGACCCGGTGCAGTTCGAGCAGGCGGTGTTTGCTGACGGCCTGTCGCTGGCTTCCATCGAATCGGTGCGGCCCGCCATCGCGGCGCAATGGCAGGCGCTGCTGGCGGCCCTGGTGCCGGCACTGGAAGCCCGTGTCGCCGCCGACGCCCAGACGCAGCCGCCGCCCCAGGGGCGCCTGCGTGTGGGTCTTTACACGTATCACGAAGCCGGCCCGCCCGCTCTGTCGGACGGGGTCGCCGCGCCGCCCAGACCGCGTCGCGCCCCCAAGGAGGATTCCGAATGATCACCACCCTGAACCCCTGGCGCTTGAAGTCGCTGATCGCCGGCACAGCCGGCCTGGCCCTGGCCGCGCTGCTGGCCGCCTGCGGCGGCGGGGGCGTCGGTTCCGGCGGCACCGGCGGCTTCGCCTCGGGCCCCATCACCGGCTTCGGCTCGGTCATCGTCAACGAGGTGCGCTTCGACGACAGCAGCGCCATCGTGGAAGACGCCGACGGCAACCGCCGCAGCCGCGACGACCTGCGCCTGGGCATGACGGTGGAGGTGGACAGCGGTGCCATCACCACCGGCCTGGGCGGCCAGGCGGCGATTGCCAGCCGCATCCGCTACGACAGCGAACTGCGCGGCCCGGTGGGCCTGATCGACGTGGCCGGCAGCAGCTTCAACGTGCTGGGCCAGCGGGTGGTGGTGGACGCGACCACGGTGTTTGCCGAAGCGCTCGGCGGCCTGGCGCTGCTGAACACCGGCACGCTGGTCGAGGTGTATGCCGTCTACGACCCGGCCGCCAACCGCTACCGCGCCAAGCGCGTGGACACCGCGCCGGCCAACGCCAGCCTGCAGCTGCGCGGCCTGGTCAACCAGCTCGATGCGACGGCCAAGACCTTGCGCGTCGGCCTCATCACCTACGACTACGCCACCGCCACCAACGTGCCGGCCGACCTGGCCGTGGGCCAGTTCGTTCGCTTGCGCGTGCTGGCCACGCCGAGCAACGGGCGCTTCACGGTGCTGTCCTTCGGCACCGCGCTGCGCGGCCTGCCGGATGCCGACGGCGCAAGCCTGAAGGGCCTGATCACCAACTTCGGCTCCGCCACCAGCTTCAGCGTCAACGGCCGGCCGGTGGACGCCACTTCGGCCAGCTTCCCCGACGGCCGCACCGGCCTGGCCCTGGGCGTGCGGGTGGAAGTGAAGGGCAACCTGCGCGGCGGCACGCTGCGCGCCACCGAGGTGAAGATCCGCACCGATGAGCAGGAAGACGAGAGCGAGTTCGAATTGCGCGGGCCTATCGAGTCCGTCAACACCGCCGGCCAGACCTTCGGCCTGCGCGGCCTGACGGTGAGCACGGCGCGCAGCGATCTGCGCTACGAGAACGGCACCGCCGCCAACTTGGTGGTGGGCCGCCGGGTCGAGGTGGAAGGGCGCCTGTCCGCCGACCGGCTGCGCATCGAGGCCAGCAGGATCAAGTTCGAATAGCCGACGCGGGCGGCCGGCAGTGGCACTGGCGCCCGGGCGGCGGTGCGGCCTACACTTTGGGCCGCCTCCACGCTGCGCGCCGCCATGAACGAAACCCCTGCCAGCCGTGCCCTTGCCGCGGCCACCGTCTCGCTGCTGATCGCCGTGGCCTGCGTGGCCCTGTTCCTGCCGCCGCTGAACGAACGGCTGGTCGATTCGGTGCTGGCCGTGGTGGCCGTGGGCTGCGGGCTGGCCTCGGCGCTGCTGGTGCACGCGGTGTTCCTGGGCATCGCCGCGCACCGCATGGGGCGCTCGGTGGCAGGCTGGGTGGCGCTGTCGGTGCTGCTGTTCCCGGTGGGCAGCGCGGCGGCGCTGATCGTGCTCAGCTGGCTGGGCGACGAGGCGGGCTCCCGCGAACCGGCGGCGCGCCATGGTTAGCCGGCGCAGCGCCCTTGTGTTGACCCTGCTGCTGGCCGCCACCACCGTGCACGCGCAGCCCGACAACGCCACGCTGGTGCGCCAGGTGGCCGACACCGAACGGGCCTTCGCGCGCAGCATGGCCGAGCGTGACCACGCGGCCTTCACCAGCTTCCTGTCCGAGCAGACGGTGTTCTGGCTGCCCGACGCAACGCGCGGCAAGGCTGCCGTGGCGGCGGCGTGGAAGCGTTTCTACGAAGGCAAGCAGGCGCCGTTCTCGTGGGAACCCGACGACGTGCAGGTGCTGGCCGACGGCACGCTGGCGTTCTCCACCGGCCCGGTGCGCAACCCCGAGGGCAAGGTGACTTCGCGCTTCATGTCGGTGTGGCGCCAGGAAGCGCCCGGCGTCTGGCGCATCGTGTTCGACCGCGGCAGCCCGCTGTCGGCCGCCGACCGCAAGACCTACGGCGTGGAGTGACCCAGCCGCGCGCGGTGCCGCGCCACCTGCGCCAGCACTTGCGCAGGCGCAGTGCCACCGAGCACGTTGCGGGCCGAGAGTGACCCGCGCAGCGTCAGCACCTCGAAGACGTCATCGCTGATGGACGCATGCAGCCCTTGCAGCGTGGCCAGCGGCAGCGCACTCAGATCCACGCCTTGCTGCAGCGCCAGCTTCACGGCGTGCGCCACCGTCTCGTGCGCGTCGCGGAAGGGCAGGCCCTTCTTCACCAGGTAGTCGGCCAGATCGGTGGCGGTGGCGTAACCCTTCATCGCGGCCGCTTCCATCGCGGCCTTCTTCACCACGATGCCACTCACCATCTCGGCCATGATGCGCAGCGTGCCGGCCAGGGTGTCGACGGTGTCGAAGAGCGGCTCCTTGTCTTCCTGGTTGTCCTTGTTGTAGGTGAGCGGCTGGCCCTTCATCAGCGTGATCAGGCCCATCAGGTGGCCGAC
>CAYREA010000311.1:0-4994 GCA_964423075.1 uncultured Rubrivivax sp.
ACGCCGATGAACACCACCTGGAAGCCGCAGACGAAGTAGCCCGCCATCAGCAGGCCGAAGCTGGGGTAGGAGAAGGCCTCGCGCAGCGCCGATGCCACGCTCTGGCGGTGCCCGGTGGCCGGCCCTTGCGGCGGCTCCTTCATCCAGAAGGCCAGCGGGATGATGGCCAGCACCATGCAGGCCAGCACGAAGAGCGCGTTCTGCCAGCCCCAGCCGCCGATCAGGCCGTTCTCCACCGGCACCATCAGGAACTGGCCGAAGGAACCGGCGGCAGCCGTGATGCCCATGGCCCACGAGCGTTTCTCGGGCGCCACCTGGCGCGCGATCACGCCGTACACCACCGCGTAGGTGGTGCCCGATTGCGCCATGCCCAGCAGCAGGCCCGCGCCGCCCAGGAAGCCCAGGCCCGTGGACGCCACCGCCATGCCCACCAGGCCCAGCGCGTACAGCACCGCGCCGACGATCAGCACGCGGAAGGCGCCGAAACGGTCGGCCAGCATGCCGGCGAAAGGACCCGCCAGGCCCCAGGCCAGGTTCTGCACCGCCAGCGCAAAGGCGAAGGTCTCGCGCGTCCAGCCGCGCTCCATGGTGATGGGTTGCAGCCAAAGGCCGAAGCCGTGGCGTATGCCCATGCTCAGCGTGACGATCGCGGCGCCGCAGATCAGCACCTGCGTCATCGACAGGCGGGCGGGGGCGGTGGGGGTGCTCATCCGATGACTCTAGCTCCTTCGCCGGAAGGACATCGAAGCGGACCGAAGCGGCTGACCGCCAGAAATGGGCACTCGCCGCCACAAAACCCGGTACCGCGGCCCCCCGCACACGCGGCCGCCTTCCCTAGGCTGAACAGCCATGGAGCCTGGTCATCCGGCCCGGCCGCACGAGGGGAACCTGCATGAAACGTCTGCTGATTTCGACGCTGGCCGCCGCGCCGCTTCTGCTGGCTCTGCCCGCCGGCGCCCAGACCACGATGACGCTGCAGTCGCGCAGCTCGGTCAACTACTTCTACTACTTCGGCGGCTTCGCCATCTCGGGCGACGAGGGTGAGGACGGTGCGCCTGCGCCCGTGCCCGGCGGCCCCTGGGAAGGCACGGTGCTGACGGGTTTTGCCGAACCCACGCTGGCGATTGCCGGCAGCGACCACCACGACATCCAGTACCTGGGCTGGACCGGCTTCCTCGACGAGAGCTGGAACCAGGCCCAGACCTACCGGTACGCGCAGACCGCCGCCGGCGCTGAACTGCACATCGAGGGCCATGCCACGTCGCTGCAGACCTCCCAGGTCTGCGGCCCCACCCCATGCGCCCCGGCCAGCGAGCTGCACGTGAGCACGAACACCCTGGCGTTGGAGTTCTCGCTCGACACTGCCAACCCCTACACCCTGGCCGGCAACAGCAGCGGCGGGCAGTACGTCGACCTGCTGGTGTGGAACGAACTGGCGCAGCGCTGGCACCCGATCGTCTTCGGTCCGCTCCAGACCAAGGACACGGCCTTCAGCCTCAGCGGCACGCTGGCCGGCGGCCGCTACATGCTGCGCAACAATCCGGCCGCCCAACGCGCCGGCGGCCCCGACGACGTGGTCAACACCTGGAACGCCACGCTCACGCTGGCCGGCGCTGTCGCCACCGCCGTGCCCGAGCCCACACCGGTGGCGCTGCTGGCCGCCGGCCTGGCCAGCCTGGCCCTTTGGCGCCGCCGGCGCGCGCCGCACTGAGCTTTCCTCGGCGGCACGCCCGCAAAGGCTCGATTCCTGCGGGGCAACTCCGCACAAAGCCGCGAACATCGCCAGACCGCGCTCGGTACAGTGGCGCGGGTCTTGCGAGGAGCGGTGCATGAAGGTCCTGGTGCTCGGTGGTGGTGTGATCGGTGTGGCTTCGGCCTACTTCCTGGCCAAGGCCGGGCACGAGGTGGAAGTGGTCGACCGCCAGAGCGGCCCCGCGCTGGAGACCAGCTTCGCCAACGCCGGCGAGGTCTCGCCCGGCTACAGCGCGCCCTGGGCCGGGCCGGGGGTGCCCATCAAGGCCATCAAGTGGATGCTGATGCAGCATTCGCCGCTGGTCATCTGGCCCATGCTCGACCCCGCCATGTGGCGCTGGGGCGCGATGATGCTGGCCAACTGCACCGAGAAGGCCTACGCGCTCAACAAGAGCCGCATGGTGCCGCTGGCCGAATACAGCCGCGATGTGCTGAAGGCCCTGCGCGCCGAGACCGGCATCACCTACGACGACCGCGCCCAGGGCACGCTGCAGCTCTTCCGTACCCAGAAGCAGCTCGATGGCATCGGTGGCGACGTGGCCGTGCTCAAGCAGTACGGCGTGCCCTTCGAAGTGTTGGACCGCGAGGGCTTCTGCCAGGTCGAGCCAGCGCTCAAGCTTACCCAGGAGAAGTTCGTCGGCGCCCTGCGCCTGCCCGGCGACGAGACCGGCGACTGCTTCAAGTTCACCAACAGGCTGGCCGAGTTGGCGGCCGCCTTGGGCGTGCAGTTCCGCTGGAACACGCGCATCGAAGCGTTGCAGGTGGGCGGTGGCGCCATCACCGGCGTGCACACCGCCGAGGCCGGCCTCCTGAAGGCCGACAAGGTGCTGCTGGCCCTGGGCAGCCACTCGCCGCAGTTGCTGGAGCCGGTGGGCATCCGCATCCCCGTCTACCCGGTGAAGGGCTACTCGATCACGGTGCCCATCACCGAGGCGCAGTACGCGCCCGAGTCCACCATCATGGACGAGACGCACAAGGTGGCCGTCACACGGCTGGGTGATCGCATCCGCGTCGGCGGCACGGCAGAGCTGGCCGGCTACAGCCTGAACCTGCGCGAAGCGCGCCGCGCCACGCTCAACCACGTGGTGAGCGACCTCTTCCCGCGCGGCGGCGACGTCAGCCAGGCCACGTTCTGGTGCGGCCTGCGCCCGATGACCCCCGACGGCACGCCCATCGTCGGCCCCACGCCCATCCGGAACCTGCTGCTGGCCACCGGCCACGGCACCCTGGGCTGGACCATGGCCTGCGGCACCGGGCGTGTGATCGCCGACCTCGTTTCGGGCCGCCAGCCCGACATCGATGCCGCGCCGCTGGCGATGGCCCGCTACCGCTAGGTTCGGGCCGGCGGTGGCCTTGCGACCGCGTCTTAAACTGCCGCCCGAATCCACGAGCGACGGCATGCAGACCAAGACCAGGACCAAAGGGGAGGGCGGCAGGGGCAAGCGTGCCGCTGCGGCAGCCCACAGCAACGTCAAGGTGACCCTGGGGATGGTGGCCGAAGCGGCCGGTGTTTCCCCCAGCACGGTGTCGCGCATCCTCAATGGCACGGCCGCGGTGGCCGAAGACAAGCGTGCCGCCGTCGATGAGGCCATTGCGCGCCTTGGCTTCGTGCCAGATCCCGTGGCCCGCGGCCTGGCGGGCGGGCGCACGCTGAGCGTGGGCGTGGTCACGCAGGCCATCGACAGCCCGTTCTACGGTGGTGCCCTGCGCGGCATCGAAGACGAACTCGGCCGCGCCGGCTACAGCGCGCTGTTCGTCAGCGGCCACTGGAATGCCGCGGCCGAGGCGCGCTGCATCGAGACCCTGAGGGCACGGCGGGTGGACGGCATCATCGTGCTCACCGGCCGCCTGAGCGATGCGGCGCTGGCCGCGTATGCGCAGAGCCTGCCGGTGGTGGTAACCGGCCGCAGCCTGCGTGCACCGGGCTTGTATGCCTTGAACTTCGACAACTTCGAAGGCGCCCGGCTGGCCACGCACCACCTGCTGGCGCTCGGGCATCGGCGCGTCGCCTTCATCACCGGCGACCAGCGCCACCCCGACGCCAGGGAGCGTCTGCGCGGCTACCGCGCGGCGCTGGAGGCCGCGGGCCTGAGTTTCAATGCCGGCCTGGTCATGCCCGGCCAGTACACCGAGGACAGCGGCCGCATGGCGGTCGAACGCCTGCTCGACAGCCGCGAGCCCTTCACGGCCATCTTCGCGGCCAACGACCAGATGGCCTTCGGTGCCGGCCTGGCGCTGCACCGACGCCGCCTGCGCGTGCCCGACGATGTCTCGATGGTGGGCTTCGACGACGTGGCCAGCGCGCTGTATGCGATTCCGCCGCTGAGCACCGTACACCACCCGGTGTACGAGCTCGGCCAACTCGCCGCCACGTCCATGCTGCAACTGCTGGCGGGCGAGACGCCCACGGCCGCACTCGCGGCGCCGCGCTTCATCGCGCGCGAATCCAGCCGCGCCCTGCAGCCGGGTTGACCGGCGGCAGCCGGGCCGCTGCACCACCGGCATCGCGATAACCCTCGATTGACAGCCCGGTCCGTGCCCCGTAAATTCTGAAAGCGCTTTCAGATGCGGGCCAGCGATGGCCGCCAGTCCGTTCGCCGTGTCATTCGTGTGGCGCTCGCGCCCGCTCATTCCTGCACTCGCCGCTGGAGAGGTGAAGCCTCCCGCAACGGCCACTCGATCCGACCATGATCCAGGCACCCCCCTTCCCACCGCCGATGCACTTCCCGAAAGATTTCGTCTGGGGCGTGGCCACCAGTTCCTTCCAGATCGAGGGTGCTGCCGAAGCCGACGGCAAGGGTCCGTCGATCTGGGACGACTTCTGCCGCGTGCCCGGCGCGATTGCCGACCACAGCGACGGCCAGCGCGCCTGCGACCACTACCACCGCTGGTCCCAAGACCTGGACCTCATCCAGGACCTGGGCGTGGACGCCTACCGCTTCTCGGTGTCGTGGCCGCGCGTGCAGCCGCTGGGGCAGGGCGCCTGGAACGAGCAGGGCCTGGCCTTCTACGAGCGCCTGGTCGACGGCCTGCTCGAGCGCGGCATCCAGCCCTACCTCACGCTGAACCACTGGGACCTGCCCTCGGCGCTGCAGGCCCGGGGCGGCTGGGCCCAGCGCGACACGGTGCAGCACTTCGTCGACTATGCCTGCGGCATGGCCGCGCGCCTGGGCGACCGCGTGGCCGCCATCACCACCCACAACGAACCCTGGGTGGTGGCGGTGCTGGGCCACGAGACCGGC
>CAYREA010000312.1:0-4984 GCA_964423075.1 uncultured Rubrivivax sp.
GTCGTTGGTTCGCCATTGCTCTGCTCGCCTTGCTGCCGTTCCAGTTCACCTGGGCTGCAGTGGCAAGCTATTGCGGGCACGAAAGCGATGCGCAGGCGCAGCACTTCGGACACCACGAGCACCAGCATGATGGCGATGCAATCGTGGACCAGGACAGTGACGACGTGGCCGGTGAGACCTTGGGTAGCAGCGATCACGACTGTGGACATTGCCATGGCAGCTGCTCGGAGATGCCCGCACACGGCGATGGGTTGATGCCGCTCGCAGTGGCCTCGCATCCGGTCACGCTGGCCGAAGGCACCGTGCGCACCCTGACGCACAGCCCGCCCGAGCGCCCTCAGTGGGCACCCCTCGCCTGATCGGCGAGGCGGCCACTTCTTCTTCCTGAAGCCCGTTCGCGCCTGACCGCGTGCCGTCGTCGACGGCCGCTCAGCTGCGACGCGACCTGCTGGGTCGCCCTTGCCGATCTCCCGTGAGTTGTCCTCAACCCTGGAGCATCGGATGCACCGACGAAATTTCATCACGCACGCTCGCTGGCGAACGACCGCCAGCGCCACGCTGGCCCTTGCCGTCGCATTTACCCTGAGCGGTGCCGCAGCCGGTGCGTTGGCCCAAACCACTGCGAAACCTGAAGGGTTGACGCTGAGCCAGGCCTTCGAAGCGGCATGGGCGCGCCAACCCGAACTCGCGGCCCTGGCGGCACGCCGGGACGCAGCCCGGGCACAGCAGCAAGCCGCGCAGTCCTGGACACCCGAGCCCGTGGCGGTGGAGGTGACCGGCAAGACCGACCGCCTGAACCGCAATCTCGGCACACGCGAATACGAAGCAGGCCTCGCGATCCCCCTGTGGCTGCCCGGCGAACGCGGGCGCAGCCAGGCACTGGCCGAGGCCGAAGGCCGTGCTGTCGAAAGCCGCACCACCGCAGCCCAGCTGCGGGTGGCCGCCGCCGTGCGTGACGCCTGGTGGAACTGGCAACGCGCGCGTGCCGATGCCGCCACTGCACAGGGCCAACTCGACAACGCACAACGGATCGCAGCCGATGTCGGCAAACGGCTCAAGGCCGGCGATCTGGCGCAGGCCGACCAGCACCAGGCCGATGGCGCCGTGGCTGCCGCCCAGGCGACGGTGGCGCAGACGCAAGCCGCCGTGATCGTGGCTGAGCAGTCCCTGCGCACGCTGGTGGTGTCGCCCGGCCTGGCGCTCACAGCCGGCCCGGCGGATCTCATCGCCGAGCCGGAGCCTGGCGCTGCGGCAACGGACATGGATACGCACGGCGAGTTGCTGGCGCTGAAGGACCGCGCCTCGGTGGCCGAAGGCGTGGCGGCCCTGGCGGCTACGCAGTCGCGCGCCAATCCCGAACTGACGATCGCCACCACGCGTGACCGCGGTGCCTCGGGTGAAACCTGGCAACAGACCTTCACGGTCGGCGTGCGCATTCCTTTTGGAGCGGGTCCGCGTCACGACGCGCGCACGGCCGCCGCGCGGGCCGAGACCATCGAACTGCAGGCGCAGTTGAATCTGGAGCGGGCCCGTCTGGCGGGTGAACGCGACTCGGCCAAGGCACGCACCGAATCGGCCCGGCTGCAGCTGGCAGCGGCCGAGCGCCGCGCACAACTGGCGCGCGAGTCCCGCGGCTTCTTCGACAAGTCCTTCCGCCTGGGCGAGACCGATCTGCCGACCCGGCTGCGCATCGAGGCCGAAGCGGCCGAGGCCGATCGTCAGGCCGCACGCAGTCGCATCGAGCTCGCAGCCGCCATCTCCGCATGGCGCCAGGCGCTTGGCTTGTTGCCGCAGTGAAGCCCGCATCTGCGACGAAGCCAACCAGCGCTCAACCGAACACCTCTTCCGGACATCCACCCATGAAACCCTTCCACACCCTGGTCGCGATTCCTCTTGCGATCCTGATCCTGCTCCCGAAACTTGCAATGGCAGGCGACGGCCACGACCACGGCGAAGCCGCGCCCACGGCCACCGGTCCCGCCCTGCCCAGATTCGCCGCCGTGTCGGACCTGTTCGAACTGGTCGGCGTGCTCAACGGCAAGCAGATCACGCTGTACCTGGACCGGGCCGCCGACAACAGCCCGGTCACCGAAGCCCAGATCGAACTCGAGATCGGTGGCAAGAAGTTCAAGGCGGCCAAGCAAGGCACGGACGAGTTCGAAGTCGTGCTGGCCGAAGCGCCCCAGCCTGGCGTCCTGCCGATCACCGCCACCGTGAGCGCCGGGTCCGACGCCGACCTGCTAGCGGGCGAGCTCGACATCCACGAAGCCGCGCACGCTGACGAGGCGGCCCACGCGCACTCGTGGAAGGAATATGCCGGCTGGGCAGCGGGAGGGGTCGCCGTGCTGGCGATCCTGCTGTCGGTCGGTCGCCGCGTGATGTCGTCGCGCCAGACCCGTGTCGGAGGTGTCGCATGAAGCGCGCCCTGATCCTTTCCAACGCGCGGCTGGCCATCATCGCCAGCATCGTGATGGTGCTGTCCACGGTGCCTCAGGCACAGGCCGGCGAAGGCCATGACCATGGCGACAGCGGCGCAGCGCCCAGTGCCAATGGCCCGCAGCGCCTGCCAGACGGCAGTGTGTTCCTGCCCAAGCCGGCGCAGCGCCAGCTGGGAGTGCGCACCATGGCCACGGTTGACGCCGAGCTGCCGCGCTCGGTGGAACTCACCGGCAAGGTGCTGATGGACCCGAACGCCGGGGGCAAGGTGCAGCCGCTGAATGCCGGGCGTATCGAGCCCGGTCCGCGTGGCCTGCCCAACCCGGGCCAGACGGTGCGCAAGGGCGAGGTGCTGGCCTACGTGGTGCCCTCGACAGCACCCATTGAACGCTCCAACCAGTCGTCCCAGCTGGCCGAGCTGCGCGCGGCCAAGTCGCTGGCCGACAAGCGCGTAGCCCGCTTGAAGGAACTGGCGGATACGGTGCCGCGCAAGGACATCGAAGCGGCTGAAAGCGAATCCGCCAGTCTGGCCGAACGCATTGCCGCGATCGGTGGCGGCCTGGCCACGCGTGAAGCCCTGGTGGCGCCCGTGTCCGGCGTCATCGCGTCGGCCCACGTCGTGGCAGGCCAGGTGGTGGATGCACGCGAGCTGCTGTTCGAGATCGTCGACCCGAGCCGCCTGCGCATCGAGGCCCTGGCCTTCGATCCAGCCTTGGCGGCGAATGTGGGCAGCGCCACGTTGTCTGTTGGCAACCAGCGTGTGCCGTTGGAGTTCATCGGTGCCGCGCGCAGCCTGCGCGAGCAGGCGCTGCCGCTGGGCTTCCGCGCCCAGGGTGCTGCCCTCAACAGCCTGGCCGTCGGCCAGCCGGTGCGTGTCTTCGTGCAGACCAAGGAGAAGGTCAAGGGGCTGGCGGTACCCGTCGCTTCGCTGATGAAGAACCCGGCCAATCAGACCATCGTCTGGGTCAAGACCGCGCCGGAACGGTTCGAGCCCCGCACGGTGACGACTGAATCGCTGGACGGCATCAGCGTATCGGTCACCGCCGGCCTGAAGGCTGGCGACAAGGTCGCCACTCAAGGCGCCACCTTGATCAACCAGGTGCGCTGACATGTTCAAGTGGCTCCTAGACAACAGCCTCGGCAACCGGCTGCTGGTGATCATCGCCAGCGTCGTGCTGATGGCCTATGGCGCGTTCACGCTGACGCGCACGCCGGTGGACGTGTTCCCCGACCTCAACAAGCCCACGGTGACCATCATCACCGAGGCCGGTGGCATGGCCGCCGAGGAAGTGGAACAGCTCATCACCTTCCCGCTGGAAACCACGATGAACGGCCTGCCGGGCGTGGAGACGATCCGCTCCACCTCGTCGGCCGGCCTGTCCTTCATCTACGTCACCTTCGACTGGAGCACCGACATCTTCCGTGCCCGCCAACTCGTCAGCGAGCGGCTCGCGGCGATGGAGGAAGGCATTGCCGAAGGCGTGCTGCCGCGCATGGGCCCGATCAGCTCGATCATGGGCGAGATCATGCAGATCGCGATCCCCGTGGACACCACGAAGATCAGCGCGATGGCGGTGCGCGAGTACGCCGACTGGGTGTTGCGCCCTCGCCTGCTGTCGGTGCAGGGCGTGGCGCAGGTCATCCCCATCGGCGGTGAGGTGCGGCAGTTCCAGGTGCAACCCAACACCGTGCGCATGGCCGAACTCGGCATCACGCACGAGCAACTGGAAGCGGCGTTGAAGGGCTACTCCAGCAACACCTCGGGCGGCTTCCTGGAGCTGAACGGGCGTGAGTACCTGATCCGCAACCTGGGCCGCACCTCGCTGCTGGACGATCTGAAGAACCTGGCCCTGACCTCCAAGGCGGGCCAACCGATCCTCATGCGCCAGATCGCCGACGTGACCTTCGCTGCGGCCAACAAGCGCGGCGACGCCGGTTATGAAGGCCAGCCGGCCGTCATTCTGGGCATCCAGAAGCAGCCTTCGGCCGACACCATCGCGCTGACGCGGAACATCGAGGAAGCCCTGGCGGGGTTGAAAACTTCCTTGCCGGCCGGCATGCAGGAGCCCAAGGTCACCTTCCGCCAGGCCAGCTTCATCGAGGCCTCGATCACCACGCTGCAGGGCAAGCTGATCGGCGCCTCAGTGTTCGTGGCGGTGATCCTGTTCTTCTTCCTCGGCACGCTGCGGCCCACCATCATTGCGCTGACCGCGATTCCGGTGTCCATCTTCATTACCGCGCTGGTGTTCAGGTACTTCGGGCTGTCGATCAACACCATGACTTTGGGCGGACTGGCCATCGCCATCGGCGGCCTGGTCGATGACGCCGTGGTGGGTGTCGAGAACGTGCTGCGGCGTCTGAAAGAAGACCGCGTCAAGCACCCGCAGCACCGCATCCATCCAATCGAGGTGGTGGCGCACGCCACGATGGAAGTGCGCTCCGCGATCCTCTACGCCACCGTGATCATCGTGCTGGTCTTCATCCCGCTGTTTGCGCTGCCGGGGTTGGAAGGCAAGCTCTTCGTGCCACTGGGCATCGCCTTCATCGT
>CAYREA010000313.1:0-4981 GCA_964423075.1 uncultured Rubrivivax sp.
CGCACCGCCCGGCCGAGTGGCGCGCCTTCATGGCCTACCACGACGCGCTGCTGCTGAAGGACACCGGCACGCTCACCAAGGGCGAGCGCGAGATGATCATCGTCGCCACCTCGGCCGCCAACCAGTGCCTGTACTGCGTGGTGGCACATGGCGCCATCCTGCGCATCTACGAGAAGAAGCCCCTGGTGGCCGACCAGGTGGCGGTGAACCACCGCAAGGCCGACATCACGCCGCGCCAGCGCGCGATGCTCGACTTCGCGATGAAGGTCTGTACCGCCTCGCACACCGTCGATGACGCCGACTTCGCCACGCTGCGCGGCCACGGCTTCTCTGACGAGGACGCCTGGGACATCGCGGCCATCACCGCGTTCTTCGGCCTCTCCAACCGCATGGCCAACGTCATCGGCATGCGGCCCAACGACGAGTTCTACCTGATGGGCCGCGTGCCGCGCACGAAGAGCTGATCAGACCGCCAGGCGCGCCACGATGGCGCCCACCTGGCGCAGCGCGTCTTCCACGGACGGCGTGTGCGGCCGCCCGCAGGCCAGGCGCAGGAAGTGGTCGTAGCGCCTGCCGTTGGTGAACATCGAGCCGGGCGACAGTTTGATGCCCTTTTCCAGCGCCAGCTCGAACACGGTGCGCGAGGCCACGCCCGGTGGCAGTTCCACCCACAGCAGCATGCCGCCTTCGGGCACTGAAAGGCGCGTGCCGGCCGGGAAGTGGCGCGCCACGCCGTCGGCCATCTGCTCGCGCTGGCGGTTCAGCGCACCGCGCAGCTGGCGCAGGTGACGGTCGAAGGCGGGGCTGTCCAGGAAGGCGGCCGCCACCACCTGGGCCAGGTCCTCGGTGTAGCGGCTTTGCGTGTACTTCAGCATCTCCACCCGCGCCTGCCAGCGGCCGGCCAGCATCCAGCCCAGGCGCAGGCCCGGTGCCAGCAGCTTGTTGAGCGACTGGCAGTAGATGACGTGCCCGCCTTCGTCGTAGCTCTTGGCGGCGCGGTAGGGCACCTCGCCGGCGCCCAGGTCGCCATAGATGTCGTCCTCGATCAGCGCGATGCCGCGTTCGGCACACAGCTGCACCAGGCGCTGCTTGTTGGCATCGGGCATCACCGTGCCCAGCGGGTTGTGCAGCGTGGGCATGCTGACCACGGCCTTGATGCCCGGCTCGCGCTCCAGCGCGAAGGCCAGCGCGTCGAGCGACAGGCCGGTGTACGGGCTGGTGGGAATCTCCAGCGCGCGCAGGCCCTGCACTTCCAGCACCTGCAGCAGGCCGTAGAAGGTGGGCGACTCCACGGCCACCGTGTCGCCGGGCTGGGCCACGGCGTGCAGGGCCAGGTTCACGGCCTCGATGCAGCCGTGCGTCACCACCACCTCTTCGGGTGCGGCGGTGATGCCACGTGCCAGCGCGCGCCGCACCAGGGCCTGGCGCAGCGCCGGGTGACCATGGCGGCGCACCATGGTCGTCAGCAGCTGCGGCTGGGCACGCAGCGTGCGCTGCATGCCACGCTGCAGCGCTGCGCCCGGGTACATCTCGGGCGCGCCGACGGCCAGGGCCAGGTTCACCTGCACCGGCCGCGCCTGGCCCAGGGCCAGGATCTCTGACACGCGGGCGTGGATGCCGACATAGTCCGCGGCCTCCAGCGGCGCGCCCGCCACCACGTCCTGGGCCGGCAGCATGGCCTGGCGGCGCGGCAGGCGCACGTAGTAGCCCGAGCGCGGCCGGGCCTCGAGCCAGCCCTGGTCTTCGAGGTGGCGGCAGGTCTGCAGCGCGGTCGACAGGCTGACCTCGTGCGTGCTCATCAGCTTGCGTACCGAGGGGAAGCGGTCACCCACGGTCAGCGTGCCGGCGCGCATGGCGTCGAGGTAGTGGTCGGCCAGGCGGCGGTACAGGGACGGGGCAGGCATCGGCATCACGCCACGATGTTCGGCGGCCGGCTGGGCCGGCGGACAGATACAGCGGGCGCCGATTGTGACGGGAACAGTTACGGCGCCGGGCTTCTGTATCGGTCGACGTTGCGGCGGCTTGTGCCTGTCGCGCCGGGGTCCGCATCGGCACAGTGGCGGCACCGATTGGAGACCGCCATGACCGCCTTCGAAGCTTCAGACCCGCAACGTTTCACACTCGCTGCCGGCCAGCTGCTGACCGTGCGCCTGCGCGCCGGCAGCACGCTGCAGACGCGGCGCGGCAGCGTGACGGTGACCGAGCCGCCACGCTGGCTGAGCGAAACCGTGTGGCGACTTTCAGCGCGGCTGCCCGCGGGCCAAGCCCAGGTGGCCACCCAGACCGGCTGGTTCAGCCTGCAGGCGGGCGCGGAAGCTGCCGAGCTGCTGTGCCACGCGCCACCACCCACCGCGCTGCGGGAGTGGTGGCGCGCCCTGCGCCTTACTGCAGCTGCTGCAGCGCGCGGATGCGGTCTTCGATCGGCGGGTGGCTGCTGAACAGCGCCATCATGCCGCTGGGCTTGCCGCTGATGCCCATGGTGGCCACGCTCTTCGGCAAGTCGCCGGGGTCGAGCCCGCCCAGGCGGGCCAGGGCGTTGATCATCGGCTGCTTGCGGCCCATCAGCGCGGCGGCACCGGCGTCGGCGCGGTATTCGCGGTGGCGCGAGAACCAGGCCACCACCACGGCAGCCAGCACACCCAGCACGATGTCGAGCACGATGGTGGTGATGTAGTAGCCCATGCCCACGCCTTCACGGTCGTTGCGCAGCACCACCTTGTCGACGAAGTAGCCGATCACGCGCGACAGGAACACCACGAAGGTGTTCATCACGCCCTGGATCAGCGTCATCGTCACCATGTCGCCGTTGGCGACGTGCGCCACCTCGTGGCCGATGACGGCTTCCACCTCTTCGCGGTTCATGCTGTGCAGCAGGCCGGTGGACACGGCCACCAGGGCCGAGTTCTTGAAGGCGCCGGTGGCGAAGGCGTTGGGCTCGCCGTCGAAGATGGCGACCTCGGGCATGCCGATGCCGGCCTTCTGGGCGAAGCCTTCCACGGTGCCGACGATCCAGCGGTGGGTAGGGTCGGCCGAGTTGTTGATGATCTGCGCGCCGGTGCTCCACTTGGCCATCGGCTTGCTCATCAGCAGCGAGATGATGGCGCCGCCAAAGCCCATCACGGCGGCAAAACCGAGCAGCATGCCCAGGTTGAGCCCGTTGGCCGTGAGGTAGCGGTTCACGCCCAGCAGGCTGGCGGCGATGCCCAGCACCACCATCACGGCGACGTTGGTGACGACGAACAGCAGGATGCGTTTCATGGCGATGCGCGCACGGGGGCGCGAATTGGTCTCGGACAGGAGCGGATGTTAGGCCGCCACCGCCGCTTTCAAGCAGACCCGGCCCGCGTGGGGCCTTGGCGCGCGCACGCCTTCAGCCGCGGAAGCGCACCTGCGTGGGCTTGTCGTGGGGCACCAGCTCGAAACGATCACTGAGCTGGGCGAAAAGCTTCAGCGACGAACTGTTCTTGCCCAGCAGCTGGGCCTCGCGCAGGCGCTGCACGGCCGTGTTCAGCGCCAGGCTCTGTCCGGTGCCCAGTTCCGGCAGGCAGTCCAGCACGGCCTGGATGCTGGCGCCGGCGCGGTGGCGGCCACCCCGCTGGTCAGGCGCGGCTTCCGGCGCCGGCGGCGGGGGCGGCGGCACCTCGGGCGCGGGGGCCGGCGCCGCGGCCTTGCGTGACGTGGTCTTGCGCGCCGGCGCCTTGGCCGTTGCCGTCTTCGCGGCCGCCTTCTTGGCCGCGGGCGCCTTCTTCGCGGCCGGCACCTTCTTGGCCGCTGCGGTCTTGCGCGCCGTCGTCTTGCGCGCCGGCTTGGCCGGCGCCGCTTCGCCTTCGGACGAGGCCGCCTTGCGGTGCTCGAGCACCGTGAAGTCGTCGTACACCGACTGCGTCTCGTCGCCTGTCTTGCCCTGCTGGCCGATGCCGCGCACGACACAGCCCTTCTCGCGCAGGCGCTGCACCAGCGGCGCGAAGTCGCTGTCCGACGAGGCGATCACCACCACGTCGGGCCGCTCGGCCAGCACCAGGTCGATGGCGTCGACGGCCAGCGCGATGTCGGTGCTGTTCTTGCCGGCGGCCAGGTTCACCATGGGCTTGATGCCCAGGTGCTTGAAGATGGTCTGGTGTTTCACCGCGCTCTCGGCCGTGCAGTAGGCACGCCGCACGTGCAGGCCACCGTGCTGTTTGAGCAGCAGGCGCACGGCCTGCTCCATCACGTCCACCGACACGTTGTCGGCGTCGATCAGCAGCATCACGCGGTCGATGGTCATTGCAGTTTCCAGTTGAGCGTCTCGCCAGCACGCAGGGGTTTGATGGTGGCGTCGCCGAAGGGCAGCGTCTCGGGCAGTTGCCAGGGCTGGCGGCGCAGCGTGACGGTGCCGGCATTGGGGGGCAGGCCGTAGAAGGCCGGGCCGTTGAAGCTGGCGAAGGCTTCGAGCTTGTCGAGTGCGCCGGCGGCCTCGAAGGCCTCGGCATACAGCTCCAGCGCGGCCGGCGCGGTGTAGCAGCCGGCGCCGCAGACACTCTGCTCCTTCATCGCCGCGGCATGCGGGGCGCTGTCGGTGCCCAGGAAGAACTTCGGGCTGCCCGAGGTGGCCGCACGCACCAGCGCCTGGCGGTGGCGTTCCTTCTTCAGCACCGGCAGGCAGTAGTAGTGCGGGCGCAGGCCGCCGGTGAACAGCGCGTTGCGGTTGTAGAGCAGGTGGTGCGCGGTGAGCGTGGCGGCGGTGTGGGCGCCGCTGCCGGCCACGTACTCGGCGGCTTCGGCGGTGGTGATGTGTTCGAACACCACCTTCAGCTCCGGGAAGTCGCGGCGCAGCGGGATCATCACGCGATCAATGAACACCGCCTCGCGGTCGAAGATGTCGACCTCGGGGTCGGTGACCTCGCCGTGCACCAGCAGCAGCAGGCCTTGGCGCTGCATCGCTTCGAGCGTGCGGTAGGTCTTGCGGATATCGGTGACGCCGGCATCGCTGTTGGTCGTGGCG
>CAYREA010000314.1:0-4977 GCA_964423075.1 uncultured Rubrivivax sp.
CGGCAAGACGGTGCGCATCGCGCAGAAGGCCGGCGTCGACGGCCGCCTGTTCGGCAGCGTCACCAACCACGACATCGCCGAAGCGCTGGGCAAGATCGGCCTGGCCGTGGTGAAGAGCCAGGTGCGCCTGCCCAACGGTCCGCTGAAGACCGTGGGCGAGCACCCGGTGTCGGTGGCGCCCCACGGCGACGTGGTGGCAGAGATCACCGTGCTGGTGGTTGCACAGGTCGACTGAACCGGCGTAAGCTGCTCAGCGCACCCAGGGGGCCGGCTTTGCCGGCCTTCTGCATTTCGGGCCGGGCACTTGTCCCGCTCGGCCCACCAACCATCCACAGGCTTGCCCACAGGCGTCCATGTCAGCGATCTTCGACAACCGCGGCAGCGCCGCACCCCGTGACGACGAGGTGGCGCGCCTGCGCGTGCCCCCGCATTCGGTGGAAGCCGAACAGAGCGTGCTCGGCGGTCTGCTGATCGACAACCTGGCCTGGGACCGCGCCGGCGACCTGCTGGTCGACAGCGACTTCTACCGCTACGAACACCGCCTGATCTACGCCGCCATCGGCGCGCTGGTGAGCCAGAGCAAGCCGGCCGACGTCATCACCGTCTTCGAGCAGCTGCAGAGCCTGGGCAAGGCGCAGGACATCGGCGGCCTGGCCTACCTCAACGCGCTGGCGCAGAGCGTGCCCAGTGCGGCCAACATGCGCCGCTACGCCGAGATCGTGCGCGAGCGCAGCATCCTGAGGAAGCTGATCGCCGCCAGCGACGAGATCGCCACCAATGCCTTCAATCCGCAGGGCCGCCAGGTGTCGACTGTGCTCGACGAGGCTGAGAGCAAGATCTTCCAGATCGGCGAGGAAGGCTCGCGCCAGAAGCAGGGTTTCCAGGGCATCGACAAGCTGGTCATCCCCTTGATGGACCGCGTGCAGGAGCTGCACGACAACGGCGCTGAGGACGTGACCGGCGTGCGCACCGGCTTCTTCGACCTGGACAAGATGACCGCCGGCCTGCAGAAGGGCGACCTCATCGTTCTGGCCGCGCGCCCTTCGATGGGCAAGACGGCGTTTGCGCTGAACATCGCCGAACACGTGGCCGTGCAGGAAGGCCTGCCGGTGCTGGTGTTCTCGATGGAAATGGGCGCCGCCCAGCTGGCGCTGCGCCTGGTGGGCAGCCTGGGCCGCATCGACCAGCAGAACCTGCGCACCGGACGCCTGAAGAACGATGAATGGGAGCGCCTGGCCGACGCGGTGGAGCGCCTGAGCACGGTGCAGTTGCTGATCGACGAGACCGCGGGCCTCACCAGCAGCGAACTGCGCGCGCGCGCGCGTCGCATGGCGCGCCAGTTCGGCACCCTGGGCCTGATCGTCATCGACTACCTGCAGCTGATGAGCGGCAGCAGCGGCAGCGACGAGAACCGCGCCACCGAGCTGGGCGAGATCTCGCGCGGCCTGAAGGCGCTGGCCAAGGAGTTGCAGTGCCCGGTGATCGCCTTGTCGCAGCTCAACCGCAGCGTCGAGACGCGCACCGACAAGCGGCCGATGATGAGCGACCTGCGCGAGTCGGGCGCCATCGAGCAGGACGCCGACATCATCATGTTCATCTACCGCGACGACTACTACAACAAGGAGAACAGCAAGTCGCCCGGCATCACCGAGATCATCATTGCCAAGCAGCGCAACGGGCCGGTGGGCGACGTGAAGCTCACCTTCCTGAAGCCGATGACGCGCTTTGAGAACCTGGCGCCGGGCAGCGCGGGCGGCGAATACTGAGCTTGCGGCGGGCGCAGGCCGTTGGCGTGGCTTGCGGGTGGAACGAGTGCTGTATATATTTACAGCATGCCGACCGATCCCATTCCCAACGCCACCCTGATGTTGATGCGCCCGCCCAGTGGCAGCGGGTCGCTCAAGGGCCGTGGCACGGTATGGGCCATCGAGCACCGTTTCAGCCAGGACACGCGGCAGGAACTCGATGACGGCTGGGGCACGCTGGAGCAGGCCGCGCTGGAGGAACAGGCGTCTCCGGACACCGTGGTCACGCAGGAGGCGGTGCGCGGCATCCTGTCCAGCAACGACTCGCCCGATGTGGGTTTCGACATCTCGATCAACCCGTACCGCGGCTGCGAACATGGCTGCATCTACTGCTACGCACGGCCCACGCACAGCTGGCTCAACCTGTCGCCGGGCATCGACTTCGAGACGCGCATCGTCGCCAAGGTCAACGCGGCCGAGAAGCTGCGCGAGGCGCTGTCTGCCAAGGGCTATTCGCCCTCCTACCTGAACATCGGCTCGGTCACCGACGCCTACCAGCCCGCCGAACGGCGCCTGAACATCACGCGCTCGGTCATCGAGGTGCTGTCGGAAGCGCGGCACCCGTTTTCCATCATCACCAAGAGCAGCCTGGTCGAGCGCGACCTCGACCTCATCGCGCCCATGGCCCAGCAGAAGCTGGCCGCGGTGTACGTGTCGATCACCACGCTGGACGGCGAGCTTGCCCGCACGCTGGAGCCGCGCGCCGCCGCGCCGCAGCGGCGGCTGCGCACCATCGAGACGCTGGCGCGCGCCGGTGTGCGGGTGGGCGTGAGCGTGTCGCCGGTGATCCCGTTCCTGAACGAGCCCGAACTCGAGCACATCCTGCAAGCGGCGCGCGACGCGGGCGCGAGCTCGGCCTTCAGCATCGTGCTGCGCCTGCCCTGGGAGGTGAACCCGCTGTTCCAGCAGTGGCTGCAGCAGCATGTGCCCGAGCGTGCCGCGCGCATCATGGCCCGCGTGCGCGACATGCGCGGTGGCAAAGACTACGACAGCGATTTCGCCACCCGCATGAAGGGGCAGGGCGTGTGGGCGCAGTTGCTGCGCCAGCGTTTCGAGAAGGCTTGTGTGCGGCTGGGATACAGCCGCGAACGCGAGCTGCTGGACCTGTCGCTCTTCCGCCCGCCGGCCCGCGACCCACGCGGCGCGGCGCAGGGCCAGCTGTTCTAGCGCCGCAGCACCAGCCCGCCGGCCGAGCGGTTGCTGCGCCGCACGCCGGCGATGTGCGTGCTGGGCGCGCAGTAGCGGTGCGACAGCTTGTCGGCCGAGTCGATCAGCGATTCGAACTGGTCGATGCGCTCCTGGTGCCGGCGCGCCACGGCGCCAGCCATCTCGATCAACTTGGCGTTACCGGTGTTCTCGCCATGCAGCAGCAATGACTCCACGGCCGCGCGCGGCTGGCCGCGGATGGCGTGGTTCATGGCCGATTCGGCCAGCTGCATCACCTCGGTGTGGGCACTGCGCACCCATTCGGCCGCCTGCGGCGTGCGGCGCACGGCCGCCACCAGCACCTCGGTGGCCGCCTTGGACACCGAGAAGCGTTTGGCCACACGCTGCACCACCGCCATGAACTCGGCATCGTCCACACCATGCGGCTCCAGCCGCGACCACAGGGACAGCGTATTGGTGCCGGCCTCCATGTCGAAGTCGGGCTCGGTGATGTCGTCGACCATCTCGCGTGCACGCAGCACGCCCACCGCGGTCTTGCCCTCGTTCAGCGTCACCAGGATGTGCCCGATGTCGGCCATGCGGCGCAGGCGCACCGACTGCGAATAGGTGTCGGAGAAGCGCTGCAGCACCTCGTACGCAGCGGCCAGATTCTTGGTGTCGCCGGCGTCGAAACGCAGGAAGGCCAGCAGCATCATCGACAGCACGTCGAACAGGCGCGACTTGTTGCCCATCGACCAGGTGCGCTCGAGCATGTCGATGGCCGTGGCCGTGTCGCCGCCATAGAAGCTGAGCGTGCCGCAATGCTGCAGGCGCAGGATGCATCCCGGCGTGATGCTGGCGGCGGTGCGGTAGGTGGCCAGGGCCTCGTCGATGTGGCCCTGCTCCATCTGCACCTTGCCCATCACGTCGTAGGAGTCGGCGTACTGCGGCAGGTCGCCCAGCAGCGATTCCAGCGTGCGCCGCGCGGCGGCCACTTCGCCGTCGGCCAGCTGCACACGCGCCACGCCCAGGCGCGCCCAGGGCACGGCCTTGGCCTCGATCACGGCGTCGAAGAGCACCTTGGCCTCTTCGTTGCGCTTGAGCATGAGCAGGATCTCGGCGCCGATGCGCGCCGCGTACAGCCAGTACAGCTGGCGCTGCTCGAAGCGGTTCAGGCACAGCTGGGCCGCCAGCTCGTACTGCTTGGCATCCATCGAATCGAAGATGTCCTTCAGCACGCGCTTGCGCTGGCGTGCTTCCTTCAGGCGCTCGAACAGCGTGTTGGCCGAGAAGGGCTTGATCAGGTAGCTGTCCAGCGCCGCCTCGGCGGCCTCGGCCACCTTCTGGTAGGTGGCCTCGCCGGTCACCATCACGAAGACGGTGGAGTAGGGCAGCATGTGCTCGCGCCGCAGTTCCTCCAGCAGGTCCTGGCCGGAGTCGTTGCTGTTCTCGAAGTGGTAGTCGCAGATCACCAGGTCGAAGCGGCGCCGCTCCAGCTGGTCGCGGGCGTCGATCAGACGGCCGGCGGTCTTGATGGTGCCGAAGCCGAAGTCCCGCAGGTGCTGGAACAGCACGCTGCGCGACGTGGGATTGCCGTCGATGATGAGCGCGTGCGCCTTGCTGACGTCGCGGTCAAGCTGCTGCATGCGCACCTCCGGCACATGCGCACCCCCGAGCCGGGATGGGCCGGCGGCTCTTGCAGCAGGGGGCGGTGGCAGGCATGGTCCAGCGGAAGTTTTTCAAGCTCCCAGGACTATCGGCCACCTGCGGCCGAAGCTGAAGCCGAAAAAACTACTTGAAAAGGTCCTTAACCCGGTCGGTCCAGCTCTTGGCGTTGGGTGAATGCCGCTCGCCGCCCTTCTTGAAGGCGTCGTCCAGTTCCTTGAGCAGCTTGCGCTGGTGCTCGGTGAGCTTGACCGGCGTCTCGACCGCCACGTGGCAGTACAGGTCGCCGGGGTAGCTGCTGCGCAGGCCCTTGATGCCCTTGCCGCGCAGGCGGAAGGTCTTGCCGTGCTGGGTGCCCTCG
>CAYREA010000315.1:0-4930 GCA_964423075.1 uncultured Rubrivivax sp.
AGTTCCTGCTCATCAACCACCCGCTGGACTGCCCCATCTGCGACCAGGGCGGCGAATGCCAGCTGCAGGACCTGGCCGTCGGCTACGGCGGTTCGGCTTCGCGCTACCAGGAAGAAAAGCGCGTGGTGTTCCACAAGGACGTCGGCCCGCTCATCAGCATGGAAGAGATGAGCCGCTGCATCCACTGCACCCGCTGCGTGCGTTTCGGCCAGGAAGTGTCCGGCATCATGGAACTGGGCATGGTGCACCGCGGTGAGCACAGCGAGATCACCACGGTGACGGGCCGCACGGTGGACAGCGAGCTGTCGGGCAACATGATCGACATCTGCCCGGTCGGCGCGCTCACCAGCAAGCCCTTCCGCTACAGCGCCCGCACCTGGGAACTCTCGCGCCGGAAGTCCGTGTCCCCGCACGATAGCACCGGTGCCAACCTCATCGTGCAGGTGAAGTCCGGCAAGGTGATGCGCGTCGTTCCGCTGGAGAACGAAACTGTCAACGAATGCTGGATCGCCGACCGCGACCGCTTCAGCTACGAAGCGCTGGGCAACGATTCGCGCCTGACGCAGCCGATGATCAAGCAGGGCGGCCACTGGCAGGCCGTCGACTGGAACACCGCGCTGGGCTACGTGGCCGACGGCCTCAAGCGCGTGAAGGCCGAGTTCGGCACCGCCACCATCGGCGCGCTGGCGCATGCCGGCTCCACCACCGAAGAGCTGCACCTGCTGGCCAAGCTGGTGCGCGGTTTCGGCAGCGAGAGCATCGACCACCGCCTGCGCCACGCCGACTTCGGCAACGCCGCGCCGGCCGGCAAGGCGCGCTGGCTGGGTGCGCCCATCGCAGCGCTGTCCAAGCTCGACCGCGTGTTCGTGGTCGGCAGCTTCCTGCGCAAGGACCACCCGCTGTTTGCGCAGCGCATCCGCCAGGCCGTGCGCCACGGCGCGAAGCTCTTCAGCCTGAACGCCGTGCACGACGACTGGGCCATCAACCTGGCCGGAACGCTGACCGCCGCGCCCGCGGGCTGGCTGCAGCAACTGGCCGATGTGGCCGCTGCCGTGGCCAAGGCCGCGGGCGTGCCCGCGCCGCTGCCGGCCGACCCCGGCGCGCATGCGCAGGCCGTGGCCGACGCGCTGCTGTCGGGCGAACGCAAGGCCGTGCTGCTGGGCAACGCGGCTGCGGCGCACCCGCAGGCCGGCGCGCTGCTGGCCGTGGCGCAGTTCATCGCCCAGCACACCGGCGCCAGCGTCGGCTACCTGGGTGATGCCGGCAACGGCGTCGGCGCGCAGCTGGTGCGTGCGCTGCCGGGTGCTGGCGGCTTGAACGCCGGCCAGATGCTGAGCCAGTCCATGAAGGCGCTGCTGCTGCTGAACACCGAGCCCGTGCTCGATGCCGCCGATGCCGCTGCTGCGCGCGCTGCACTGGCCGCGTCGGGCCTGGTCGTCGCGCTGACGCCGTTCAAGGACAGCGCCGCCGAGTTCGCCGACGTGATGCTGCCCATCGCCCCGTTCACCGAAACCGGCGGCAGTTTCGTCAATGCCGAAGGCGGGGTGCAGAGCTTCCACGGCGTCGTGAAGCCGCTCGGCGAAACGCGCCCGGGCTGGAAGGTGCTGCGGGTGCTGGGCAACCTGCTGGGCCTGCCGGGCTTCGACTTCGAAACCGTCGAGAGCGTGCGCGCCGAGGCGCTGGGCGACCTGTCGGCGCTCGCATCGCGCCTGGATAACGGCAGCACGGCCACGCCTTCCTTCGCTGCCACGCCCGCGGGCCTGCAACGCATCGCCGACGTGCCGATCTACGCCACCGACATGCTGGTGCGCCGCGCGCCTTCGCTGCAGCTCACGGCCGACG
This sequence comes from uncultured Rubrivivax sp., assembly GCA_964423075.1. Lineage (GTDB taxonomy): Bacteria > Pseudomonadota > Gammaproteobacteria > Burkholderiales > Burkholderiaceae_C > Rubrivivax. Next base: position 1,843 of record CAYREA010000315.1, read on the forward strand.
CGCGCGAGCCCGTGGTGGGCCTGCCGCCGGCGCTGTTCGCGCAACTGGGCGGCCGTGTACGCGTCGCGCAAGGAAGCGGCAGTACCGTGCTGGCCGCACGTGCCGACGCCACGCTGGCCGAAGGCACGGTGCGCATCGCCGCCGGGCACGCCGCCACCGCCGCGCTGGGTGCGATGTTCGGCACCGTCACCGTCGAAAGAGCTTGAGCATGTTCGACACCGTCAACCAGTTCGGCGCGAACCTGCTGGGCGCGAACCTCTGGCTCGTGGTCTGGAGCCTGGTGAAGATCGTCGCCGTGGTGCTGCCGCTGATGATCTGCGTGGCCTACCTCACGCTGTGGGAACGCAAGGGCATCGGCTTCACGCAGATCCGCCTTGGCCCCAACCGCGTCGGCCCGCTGGGCCTGCTGCAGCCGATTGCCGACGCGGTGAAGCTGATCTTCAAGGAGATCATCCGCCCCACCGCCGCGAACAAGGGCCTCTTCTTCCTGGGCCCGGTGATGACCATCATGCCGGCCCTGGCAGCGTGGGCCGTCATCCCCTTCGGCCCCGAGGTGGCGCTGGCCGACATCAACGCCGGCCTGCTGTTCCTGATGGCCATCACCTCGCTCGAGGTCTACGGCGTCATCATCGCCGGCTGGGCCAGCAACTCGAAGTACGCCTTCCTGGGCGCCTTGCGCGCCTCGGCGCAGATGGTCAGCTACGAGATCGCGATGGGCTTTGCGCTCGTCGTGGTGCTGATGGTGGCCGGCAGCATGAACATGACCGACATCGTCATGTCGCAGGGCAAGGGCACGTTCGCGGCCATGGGCGTGGGCTTCCTGTCCTGGAACTGGCTGCCGCTGCTGCCCATCTTCATGGTGTATTTCATCTCGGGCCTGGCCGAGACCAACCGCCACCCCTTCGACGTGGTGGAAGGCGAAAGCGAGATCGTCGCGGGCCACATGATCGAGTACTCGGGCATGTCCTTCGCGATGTTCTTCCTGGCCGAGTACGCCAACATGTGGCTGGTCTCGATCCTGACCGTGCTGCTGTTCCTGGGCGGCTGGCTGTCGCCCTTCGGCGGCCCCTTCGAGCTGATTCCGGGCTGGATCTGGCTCGGCATCAAGACCTTCATGGTCGTCACCATGTTCCTGTGGGTGCGCGCCACCTTCCCGCGCTTCCGCTACGACCAGATCATGCGTCTGGGCTGGAAGATCTTCATCCCCATCACGCTGGTCTGGCTGGTGGTCGTGGGGCTGTGGATCCAGTCGCCGTTCAACATCTGGAAATGAGGCGCTGAACACGATGTCCACCGTCACCGCCATCAAGGACGTGCTGTCCAGCTTCATGCTGGCCGAGTTGTTCAAGGGCATGAAGCTCACGGGCCGCTACTTCCTTTCCAAGAACATCACCATCCAGTTCCCGGAAGAGAAGACGCCGCTGTCGCCGCGCTTCCGCGGCCTGCACGCGCTGCGCCGCTACGAAAACGGCGAAGAGCGCTGCATCGCCTGCAAGCTGTGCGAGGCCGTGTGCCCGGCCATGGCCATCACCATCGAAAGCGACGTGCGCGCCGACGGCTCGCGCCGCACCACGCGCTACGACATCGACCTGACCAAGTGCATCTTCTGCGGTTTCTGCGAAGAAAGCTGCCCGGTGGACAGCATCGTCGAGACGCACCACTTCGAATACCACGGCGAGAAGCGCGGCGACCTGTACTTCACCAAGGACATGCTGCTCGCGGTGGGTGACCGCTACGAAAAAGAGATCGCTGCCGCTCGCGCGGCCGACGCCAAATACCGTTGAGGCAAGAGGCGTCGCGCGCCAGTCTTCGGGCGCGGGCCACACACACATGAACACGATCACCGGTCTCTTCTACGTCTTCTCGGCGGTGCTGCTGTTCGCGGCCTTCCGCGTCATCACCGCGCGCAGCACGGTGCACGCGGCGCTGTACCTGGTGCTCAGCTTCTTCAGCGCCAGCTGCATCTGGATGCTGCTGCGCGCCGAGTTCCTGGCCATCGCGCTGGTGCTGGTCTACGTCGGCGCGGTGATGGTGCTGTTCCTGTTCGTCGTGATGATGCTGGACGTCAACACCGACAGCCTGCGCGAAGGTTTCTGGCGCCACATGCCGATAGCCGGCTTCGTGGGCGCGCTGATCGCGCTGGAGATGGCACTCGTGCTGATGCGCGGTTTCCGCGTCGAGGCGCCGGCGGCGGTGGCCAAGGGCGTGGAAGTCGGCAACACCAAGCTGCTGGGCATCGAGATCTACACCGACTACCTCTACCCGCTGCAACTGGCCGCGGTGCTGCTGCTGGTGGCCATCATCGCCGCCATCGCGCTGACGCTGCGTGCGCGCAAGGACAGCCGCCACCAGGACGCTTCGCAGCAGGTGAAGGCCAAGAAGGCCGACCGCATGCGCATCGTGAAGGTGCCGCCCACCATCGAGGCGCCCTCCGTGCCCAAGCAGGAAGGCGGTGCGGCATGACGCTCGGAGCCTTGACGCTGGGCCACTATCTGTCGCTGGGCGGCATCCTGTTCGCGCTGTCGGTGATCGGCATCTTCCTGAACCGCCGCAACCTCATCGTGCTGCTGATGGCGATCGAGCTGATGCTGCTGGCCGTGAACCTGAACTTCATCGCCTTCTCGCACTACCTGCCGGCCGAAGCCGACCGCATGGCGGGCCAGGTCTTCGTGTTCTTCATCCTCACGGTGGCGGCGGCCGAATCGGCCATCGGCCTGGCGATCCTGGTGGTGCTGTTCCGCAACCGGGCATCGATCAACGTCGAAGAACTCGACGAGCTCAAGGGCTGACATGGCTTCCACGATCTCCCAAGGGCTGCTGCTCACCATTGCCCTGGCCCCGCTGGCGGGCGCCATCGTCGCCGGCCTGTTCGGCAAGACGGTGGGCCAGCGCGGCGCGCACACGGTCACCATCCTGGGCGTGCTGATCGCCTTCATCGGCTCGGCCATGGTGCTGTACCAGGTGGCGGGTGGCGCACGCTTCAACGCCACCATCTACGAATGGTCGGCGGTGGGCAAGCTGATCATGGAAGTGGGCTTCCTGGTCGACGGCCTGACGGCCATGATGATGGTGGTGGTGACCTTCGTCT
>CAYREA010000316.1:0-4912 GCA_964423075.1 uncultured Rubrivivax sp.
CCGGCATGACGCTGGCCATGCACCTGTGCCGCGGCAACTTCAAGAGCACGCACGCCGCCGCCGGCAACTACGAGCCGGTGGCCGAGGCGCTGCTGTCGGAGATGAAGCTCGACGCCTTCTTCCTGGAGTACGACGACGACCGCAGCGGCGACTTCCGACCGCTGCGTTTCCTGTCCAAGGACAAGATCGTCGTGCTGGGCCTGGTGACCACCAAGTTCGGCGAGATGGAAAGCAAGGACGCGCTGAAGCGCCGCATCGACGAGGCCGCGAAGTACGCGCCGCTGGACCAGCTGTGCCTGAGCCCGCAGTGCGGCTTTTCCAGCACGGTGCACGGCAACAACATCGCGGTGGAAGCGCAGCGTGCCAAGCTGCGGCTGGTGATCGAGGTGGCACAGGAGGTGTGGGGCTAAACCCCACGCAGCGCGCACAAGTCCCTCAAGTCCGCGCCGCTCCGGCCGATCTGGCTGGGGTGAAACCAGAGCCCCGCGAGGACGTACCGGCCCGGTCGCCCTGGGCCGCCTTTCGGCGCACCCAGCTGTTCGACTACAGCCCCGCCGCCGTGCGCCTGTGGCTGGCCCTGGTGCTGGCCGGCGGCGTGGCGCTGGCGGCCGCCTTGTCGCAACTCGCTGCCCTGAGCGGCGCCGAATGCTGGCAGCTGGCCGGCTGGGTGCTGCTGGTGATGGCGGCGGCGGCCTTCCCGGTGACGCTGCCGCGCCTGAAACAGTCGGTCTCGGGCGCCGACCTGCTGAACTTCCTGGTGCTGGCGCTGATCGGTGCGCCGGCGGCTGTGTTGTGCGCGTCGCTGGAGGCGCTGGTGGCCAGCGCCCGCACCTCGTCGCGGCTGTCCAGCCACGTCGGCTCCACCGCCATGGCCGCCATCGGCATGTCAGCCGGGGGCCTGGCCTACAGCGCCGGCCTGCCGTGGCTGCAGGCGCAGGGCTGGCCGGTGCCGGCGGCCCAGCTGGTGCTGCTGGCACTGGCCGCGCTGCTGCACTGCAGCCTGGTGAGCGCCGGGCTGATGAAGTTGCTGCTGCTCAAGCGCAGGCTGCCGCTGACGCTGGCGCGCTGGTTCACCGCCAGCAGCTGGATGCTGGTGCTGCAGCTGGTGTCGGCCGTGGGCGCCGGCCTGCTGGCGCTGAACGCGCAACAGTTCGGGCGCGCCACGGTGGTCGCCGTGCTGGCGGTGCTGGGCCTGGCGCTGGCGCTGCTGCGCGCGCAGTTCCTGCGCCAGATCGCCGCCCAGCAGGCGCAAGAGGCGCGCGTGGCGGCGGCCGAGCGCGATGCGCAGCTCAACCAGCGCCGCTTCAGCTCGGCCTTCACGCAGGCGGCCATCGGCATGGCCATCGTCAACCGCGACGGCGTCGTGCTGCAGGCCAATGCGGCGCTGTACCAGCTGCTGGGCGTGCTGGAAGGCACGCTGCCGGGGCGGCCGCTGCGTTCGCTGCTGCATGCCGGCGACGTGGGCCTGCTCGACCGCCACATGGCCGACGTGCTGTCGCGCGACGCCGAGCAGTTCTCCATCGAGCTGCGCTGCCTGGACCAGGCGCAGCGCGAGACCTGGGTCTCGCTGCACTGCGCGCTCTTCGACGACCCCGGCGCCGGGGCCGACGAAGATGAAGGCGACGCCGGCCTGATCTTCCAGCTGCACGACATCTCGCAGCGCCGCCGGGCCGAAGGCGAGCTGCGCCACATCGCCTACCACGACGCCCTCACCGACCTGGCCAACCGCGCCTGCTTCCAGCAACGCCTGGCCGAAGCGGTGGAGCACAGCCGCACCGACCGCCGCAGCGGCTTCGCGGTGATGGTGCTGGACCTGGACCGTTTCAAGGTCGTCAACGACAGCCTGGGCCATGCCGCCGGCGACCAGCTGCTGATGCTGGCCGCGCAGCGCCTGGCCGCCTGCCTGCGCCCCAGCGACCTGGTGGCCCGGCTGGGTGGCGACGAGTTCGCCATCCTGCTGGGTGGCGCGCCGCAGCGCAGCGACGCGGTGCGCCTGGCCGAGCGCCTGCTGCAGGCGCTGGAGATGCCGGCGCTGATCAACGGCACCGAGGTGCGGCCGCAGGCCAGCATCGGCCTGACCTTCAGCGACCTGGGCTACCGCGAGCCCGACGAGGTGCTGCGCGATGCCGACCTCGCCATGTACCAGGCCAAGGCCGAAGGCAAGGGGCGGATGGCGCTGTTCGACGCCAGCCTGCACGAAGAGCTGGGCCACAAGCTGCAGCTGGAAGGCGACCTGCGGCGCGCCATCGGCGACGGCCAGCTCGCGCTGGTGTACCAGCCGCTGTACGCGCTGGATCCGCACCGGCTGATCGGCTTCGAGGCCCTGGCGCGCTGGACCCACCCCACACGCGGCAGCGTCAGCCCGGGTGTCTTCATCGCGCTGGCCGAAGAGACCGGCTGCATCCAGGCGCTGACGGCCTGGGCCATCGACGAGGCGGTGCGCCAGCACGCGGCCTGGGCGGCGCGGGCCGGTGCCGATGCCGAGCTGGTGATGCATGTCAACGTCTCGGGCCGCGACCTGTCGCGCCCGGATTTCGTGGGCCATGTCTGCGACGTGCTGCAGCGCCACGGCCTGCCCGCGCGGCAGCTGCTGCTGGAGATCACCGAAAGCACGCTGATGGAACACCGCGACCAGGCCCTGGCCGCGCTGGCCGCACTGTGCGAGCAGGGCGTGAAGCTGGGCATCGACGACTTCGGCACCGGGTATTCCAGCCTGGCCTACCTGAGCACCTTGCCCTTCGACTGCCTGAAGATCGACCGCAGCTTCGTCATCGGCATGGACAGCAGCCCTAAGAACGCCGAGATCGTGCGCACCGTGATCTCGCTGGGCCTGTCGCTCAACAAGCAGGTGGTGGCCGAGGGCATCGAAACCCACGAGCAGCTGGCGCGCCTGCGCCAGATGGGCGCCACCATCGGCCAGGGTTACCTGCTGGGGCGGCCCATCACGGCGCTGCAGGCCCAGCGGCTCTTGCAGGAGCCGCTGCTCGCGCCCGCCTGAACACGGCCCGACCCAGCTTCCGGCCGCGGAACCGGCTCCATCGGGCCGTAGGCGGAGCATCCCCCTCGGGGGGCCGCGAGCGACAAGCGAGCTTGGGGCTTCAGTCAGCAGCCCAGGTCGTGCCGCATGCGGCGCCCGCTGCAGGTGCCGGGCTTGGCGGCACTCATGATCAGCAGCATGCGGGCATTCAGCGGCGCCTTGGTCTTGAGTTCGCGCGCCAGGCGCACCACCGCGCCGCACAGCGCGTCCACCTCGGTGGGGCGGCCCAGCGCCAGGTCGTCGGCCATGCTGGAGCGCGCCTTGCCGTCGATCTTCAGCATGCGCGCGGCGACGATCCTGAACAGCCAGGTCGGCAGCCGCAGCACCTGCACCAGCAGCCAGGGCGGCAGCGGCGTCAGCCGGGCCGGGCGGATTCCGGCGCTGCGCATCACGCCCAGCGCCTCGTCCTGCAGCGCGGCCAGCACCATGCGGTAGTCGCGGTCGAGCAGCTGCGCGCGCAGCGGCAGGCCCGACAGCGCGTTGATGGGGTTGTTCAGGTTCAGCAGCAGCTTGCCCCACTGCACCGGGGCCAGGTCGGCATGCAACTGCAGCGGCAGGCCGGCGGCGGCGAACAGCGGCAGCCAGGGGCGCAGCGCGGGGTGGTCCTGCGCCGCCAGGCGGCCGGTGGTGCCGCGGTGGAAGTGGCCGGGGCCGGTCTCGGCGATGTTGAAAGGCACCATGCCCGGTATCCACGTCAGCCCGGGTGCCGCTGCCGCGCCCACCTGGGCGTTGGCCAGGCCGTTCTGCAGCGACAGCACCGGCGTGCCCGGCGCCACCCGGGCCGCCAGCTGGGCGGCCGCTTCGGCGGTGGCACCGCTCTTCACGCACAGCAGCACCAGCGCGGCATCGGCCGGAGCCTCTTCGTGCAGGTGCAGGCGCTTGGCGGGGATGGTGGCGGGCGGGCCGTCGCAGTCGGTGAGGTTCAGGCCCTCGGCCTTCAGCCCCCCCAGCACCCGCGGCCGGCCGATCAAATGCACCGTGGCCCCGGCCGCCTGCAGCCGGCCGCCGACGAAACAACCCACCGAGCCGGCGCCCATCACGGCCACCGGGCCCGGCGTGGAAACCGTCATCGGGTGGCCGGATGGGCCAGGTCGCGGATGTGGGTGGGGCCGGCGTGGCGCTCGATCTCGGCGATCAGGCCCTTGAACAGGCCCAGCAGGGCCAGCATCTCCATCACCACGAACATCGGGCCCACCAGCAGGCCGACCAGGTCGTCGGCGAAGGCGGGCTTCTTGCCTTCGTAGTAGTGGCCGATGAACTGGATCACCCAGCCGACGGCGAAGAAACCCACGCCCCAGGCCAGCCACTGCGCCGTGCTGCCGCCGGAGACAGCGTGCGCCGCCAGCATCAGCAGGCCCACGCCCAGCGTGGTGGCCGCACCCACGGCGAAGGAGCCGCGCGTCAGGTACCAGGCCGCGACCAGGGCGTACACGGCCCAGGCCAGGGTGATGTCGATGCCGCCCACCACGGCATGCGCGCCGGCCAGCAGCACGCCGACGCCGAACACGATCATCGGCACGCCGATGAAATGGGTGAGGATGTTGCGCCGGTCACGGTGGTACTCGGCGTACTGCTTCAGCAGAACGAGGGCGGGGCGGAACGGGGTTGCCATGGCGTGCCTCCTTGGGCTGCATCCTAGCGCAGCAACCTAGAATCCGGACCAGTCAAAACCGGGGAAGTGCATGTCGATCAAGAGCGACCGTTGGATACGCCGCATGGCGCAGGAGCACGGGATGATCGAGCCCTTCGAGCCCGGCCAGGTGCGCACCGCGCCCGATGGCCACCGCATCGTGAGCTACGGCACCAGCAGCTACGGCTATGACATCCGCTGCGCGCCCGAGTTCAAGGTCTTCACCAACATCTACAGCACGGTGG
>CAYREA010000317.1:0-4898 GCA_964423075.1 uncultured Rubrivivax sp.
AGCCCGCGCTACGAAGACCTGCGCTGGGAAGGCCTGCCCTTCACGCGCGAGCAGTTCAACAGCGTGATCGGCATCGACAAGGCGGCGTGGCAGGAAGAACTGGCCCTGCACGCCGAGCTGTTCAAGCAGCTGGAACACCACCTGCCCGCCGAGCTGCCCGCCACCAAGGCGCGCATCGACGAACGCCTGAAGGCCTGATGTGATGATCGCGGGGTGAGGCTCCAGCTTCTCTCCGACCTGCACCTCGAAACCGAGAGCTTCGACCCCGCACCCGCCGCCGGGGCCGAAGCCCTGGTGCTGGCGGGCGACATCGACAGCAACTGGAGCGGCTACCGGCGCTTCGCCGGCTGGCCGGTGCCGGTGCTGGTGGTGGCCGGCAACCACGAATACGACGGGCGCGACTTCGATGACGCGCAGGCCGGGCTGCGTGCCCTGTGCGCCGAGCTGGGCTTCACGTTTCTCGAACGCGAGTCCTTGATCGTCACGGGTGCGGGAGGCGAGCGCATCCGCATCCTCGCCACCACGCGCTGGAGCGACTTCGACCTCTTCGGCCCCGAAGCTCGCCCACGCGCCGAGCGCGCCGCCGAGTACTTCATGCGCCTGATGGGCAGCACGCGGCGCGGCAAACCCTTCGACGTGCCCGGCGTGCGCGAGGAAGCCCTGGCCTGCCGCGCCTGGCTGGACACCGAGCTGTCGAAGACGCCGCAAGGCCGCTGGGACCGCAGCCTCGTCGTCACCCACTTCGGCCCCAGCCTGCGCAGCGCCGACCCGCGCTACGGAAAGCAGCCCGGCACCGCCAGCTTCTGCAACAACGACGACGACCTGATCCCGCGCGCCGACGTCTGGCTGCACGGCCACCTGCACTGCCGGCACGACTACCTGCAGCCACGCGCCGGCCGCGCACCGGCACGGGTGGTGTGCAACGCACGCGGGCTGGTGGCCAAGGGTGAGGACGAGGGTTTCGATCCACTGCGGGTGCTGGAGGTCTGAGCGGCGTCAAGGTGGCCGGTGGGCACGGTGTCACACTCGCCACCGCACCCGGCCACACTGGAGCCCCCATGAAGATCCTCGCCGCCGTCGACGGCAGCACCTACACCAAGCGCATGCTGGCCTATGTGGCCGCGCACGACGAATGGCTCGGCCCGCAACACGAGTACACCCTGATCACGGCCGTCAACGCACTGCCGCCGCGCGCCGCATCGGCACTGGACAAGGCCACGCTGAAGGGTTTCTACGACGAGACCGCCGAGAAGGTGTTCAAGCCGCTGCGCAGCTTCTTCGCGAAGCAGCGCATCAAGGCCAGCTTCGTCGCCAAGGTCGGCCCCGCCGCCGAGGTGATTGCCGACGCTGCCATGAAAGGCCGCTACGACCTCGTGATCATGGGCTCGCACGGCCACGGCACGCTGGCCAACCTGGTGATGGGCTCGGTGTCCACCAAGGTGCTGGCCAACTGCAGCACGCCGGTGCTGCTGATCCGCTGACGCCTCAGCCGGCCGGCTTGCGCAGCCCGCGCAGGCAGGTGCTGGTGACGAGCTCGACGATCTGCGCGTCGCTCAAGGCGCCGCCGGCCTTCAGGAAGGCCGGCACCGGGTCGCAGGCGCGTGCATAGACGGTGTAGAGCACCAGCTCGGGCGGCAGTGCGGGGTCGATGTCGCCGTCGGCCTGGGCCTGCTGGATCCACCCACCCAGGCATTCGCTCACCTGCATCAGCAGCTCGAGGTAGGTCTTGTTGGCCAGCAGCTCGGCGCGCAGCGAGGAGTTCTGCGACGGCACCGTGGGCATCTCGCCGGCCAGCTGCAAGGTGAGGGCCCAGCGCACCATTGCTTCCAGGCGCTGGAAGGGCGTGGTTTCGGGCCGCGCCGCCTGCTGGTCGACAAAAGCCAGCGTGCGTTCCAGCAGCCGCACCATGGCCGCGGCGGCCAGTGCTTCCTTGGAAGCGAAGTGCTTGTAGAGGCTGGCCTTGGCGATGCCGACATCGGCGGCCACCTCGTCCACGGTCATCAGGTCGAAACCCTTGTCGGCCAGCAGCCGGTTGACGGCGGTGACGATGGCGTCCTCGCGGACACGCAGCACCTGTTCGCGAAACGAGAGTCGGGCCATGGGCTCAGTTTAGCCGGCGCTGTCGCACCCTGAACGCTGCGGTCGTGCCGCCAACAGTGCAGTCTTGTTCAGTTTCCCGACTTGCGGGCCAGGCCCAGGCGCTGAGCCCAGCCCACACCGGGTGCGGGCTGCACCGGTGCAGGCTCGCGGGACGAGTCGTCCATGCTCATGTCCAGGCCAAACGCGGTGCCTTGGTCGGCCAGGTCGTCGAAGTCCGCCGCCGGCGCCGAGCGCCAACCCGTGAACCAGCTCTGCGGGGGGGTGGGCTTGGACATGACGAGCGCCTTTCGTGATGACTGGTAACCAGTGTCACGCCTTGCCGTCTTGCGTGCATGCGGAACTGAGGGGTCTCCGTGTGCCAGTTCACGTCGCCGTGGACGCCTGCGGCGGCGTGACTACAATCGCGCCCTTTTTTCCCATCCGAAAGCCATGCCCTCCAAGCCCCCAGCCGGTTTCGTGGCCATCGACTTCGGCACCTCGAACTCGGCCGTGGCCCTTCCCCACGGCGAGGGTGTGCGCCTGGTGCAGCTGGAACCCGGCCAGCCGACCATGCCCACCGCGGTGTTCTACCGCGCCGACACCCCGCCGCAGCAGCTGGAAGCCGAACGCCTGTACGGCCGCGCCGCGGTGGCGGCCTACGTGGAAGGGGTCGACGGCCGGCTGATGCGTTCGATGAAGAGCATCCTCGGCTCGTCGCTGCTCGACCAGAGCACCGACATCGGCGGCGGCCGCGCGGTGCGCTACCGCGACGTGGTCACCGGCTACCTGCGCCGCCTGAAGCACCTGGCCGAGCTCGAAGCCGGCCACGCGGTGACGCGCGCCGTGCTGGGCCGCCCGGTGTTTTTCGTCGACGACGACCCGGCGCGTGACGCGCAGGCCCAAGGCGCGCTGGAAGCCGCGGCGCGCCAGGTTGGCTTCAGCGAGCTGCAGTTCCAGTTCGAGCCCATCGCCGCGGCGCTGGACCACGAGAGCAAGATCAGCCGCGAACAGCTGGTGCTGGTGGCCGACATCGGCGGCGGCACCTCCGACTTCTCGCTGGTGCGCGTGGGCCCTTCGCGCCGCGGCCGTGCCGAGCGCCGCGACGACATCCTGGCCAACCACGGCGTGCACCTGGCCGGCACCGACTTCGACCGCCACGTCGAGCTGGCCGGCATCATGCCGCTCTTGGGTTACCGCGCCTTCCGCCCGGCCAAGAAGGGCGAGCCGCCGCGCGAGGTGCCCAGCGGCGTGTACTTCGACCTGTCCACCTGGCACCTGATCAACACCGTCTACGCCCCGGCCCGCCTGGCCGAGCTGCGCAGCATGAAGAGCTGGTACGCCGAGCCGCGCCACCACGCGCGCCTGCTGGCCACGGTGGAAGACCGTCTGGGCCACGCGCTGGCCGCGGCGGCCGAGCAGGCCAAGATCGATGTGGCCACGCACGGCGAGGCGCTGATCGACCTGCACGCGCTGGAAACGGGCCTGGTGGCGGGCCTGAAGGAAGCGCAGACGGCGCAGGCCATCGAAGCCGACCTGCAGCGCATCGTGCTTGCGGCTGCCGAGACGGCGCGCATGGCGGGCGTGGCGCCGGCGGCCGTGGACGTGCTGTATTTCACCGGCGGCTCCACCGGCCTGCAGCCCCTGGTCGACCGCATCGCCGCCGAATTCCCCGCTGCCGAGCGTGTGCGCGGCGACCGCTTCGCCAGCGTGGCCGCCGGCCTCGGGCTGCACGCTCGCGCGGTGTTCGGCTGAAGGCTTTCTAGCGCCGCCGCGCCGGGCCGGGGCGCCGACGCTGCGGCGGCGCAGGCCTGGTGGCACGGGGCCGGGTGACGTCGGCAATCAGCATCAGCGCGCGCACGATGTCCTGCACCGCCTCGCCCAGGTCTTCGGGCGGCTCCAGCGTGGCGATCACTTCCATCAGCGCGTCGGCGTCTTCCAGGTCTTCGGGGTCGAAGTGCATGAAGAGCAGGGCCAGCGGCTCCACCAGTTCGGGGTCGGCCAGGGCCATCAGCGCGGGGAAGGCTTCCATCGCCGCCGCGAAGCCGGCCACCCAGGGCAGCACGCAGTCGCTGGGGCTGGCGTCTTCGTCGAGCTGGAAGATCCAGGGGTCGAACCACTGGCGCTGGCCGATGGCGCGGTCCAGCTCGGCGTGGCGGCGCGCCAGCAGCGCGCGCAGCTCGTCCAGCGCCGGGCCGGGTGGCGCGGGGCGGCCGTCCACGTCGCAGGCCAGCGCCAGCCAGCGTTCCACCGGCACGCGCTGCGGCTGCAGCAGGGCACCGCACAAGAGGCCGTCGACGGCGCACACGTCCATGGGCTGCAGCGGCGCGGGCAGGGCGTCGAGCAGGGTTTCCAGGCGCTGGATGTCGGTGTCCGACAAGGGCGCAGCGGCGGGAGCTGACTGTTGAATTGGGGGGGTCACGGTGCTTTCCCCTCGCTTGGGGATATGAGGCCGCAAGGGCGGCGGATAGATTGGCGATGTGGCTGCTGCTGAAGGGAGATTGTCCCGCAGCACGGCTGTCTCCGGTCCCAACGACGTCCTTCTCGAAGGACTTGACCCAACCCGCGGCGCAAGCCCCGGGTTGGCTTTTTTTGGGCGGCATAGACTGCGGGTTGACCGATCAGCCTGCAGGAGATGCGCATGGCAGCCGCCTACGACGCCACCGAAGACATCACGCATTGGATCGCCGGCAGCCGCCAGCGCGGCAGCGGCCCGCGCAGCCAGCCGGTGTGGAACCCCACCACCGGCACCATCGCGCGCCAGGTGCTGCTGGCCAGCGTGGACGACGTGAACGCCGCCGTGGCCGCCGCCCGCGCCGCGC
>CAYREA010000318.1:0-4884 GCA_964423075.1 uncultured Rubrivivax sp.
GGTCTTGCCGCTGCCGGTGGTGGCGTGCAGCAGGCCGCTTTCGCCGGCCGCCATCGCCGCCCAGACCTCACGCTGGAAGGGAAAAGGCGACCAGCCGCGGCCGGCGAACCAGGCCTCGGCTGCCGCGCTCACGGCATGGCGCTGGTGATCCAGCCTTCCAGCGGGTCCACCACCGCGGGCAGGCCGTGGCCGGGCTGCTCGGCGGCCCAGGCCGCCTGCATCAGGCACAACACGGCGTCCAGGCGGTCGCCGCTGGCGTCGTCCACCAGCGCGTCGCGCATCGCGTGCGTGAGCTTCAGGCGCAGCTTCAGGCGCGTGCGGCCCTGTTCCAGTGCCTCGACGATGTCCTTGCGCGCGATCAGGCGTTCGGCGCTGGCGTCGTTCTTGTACGAACGGCGGCCTATCAGCTCGAAGGCCAGCAGCCCGGGGTAGCCTTCCAGCGCCACGCGTGTGGTGTCGCCTTCGTGCAGGCGCGGCAGCGAAACGCCGGCCGCCACCAGGCGCGCAAAGCCTTCGTAGTACATGAAGCCCACCGGCACGTAGCGTGTCTGCAGCGGGCTCGACGAGCTGATGCCCGGCATCGCCGTGTCGGCCACGCGGTGGATCAGGCGCTGCCCGGCCGGGCGGCCGTTGCCCCAGCCGTCGACCAGCGCGCGAAAGGCCATGCGCGTGGGGCAGCGGCGGTGCAGCTCGGTGATGATCGCGGCGGCGCTGTCGCCCAGTTGCTGCGACACCACGAACTCGCGCGGCAGGCCGAAGGGGAAGTCGAAGGCGCCCAGCCAGGGGCCGGGCGCGGCCAGCAGTTGCTCGAAGTCGGCCAGCGTAGGCAGCGCGTCCACACGCGACAGGCGCACGGTGGCACCGTGGCGCTCGCCACGGGCCACCGTGACGGGCTTGCGGCGCGTCGGCGCGCAGGTGAAGTCCACGCCCAGCAGTTGCATCGTCATGCGGGCATTCTCAACCGAGGGCCAGCGCCACCACGCCCAGGGCGATGCAGGCCGCGCCGGCGATGCGCCAGCCGCGTGCACCTTCGTTCAGCAGGTGGCCGCCCAGCAGCGCGGCGAACAGCATCGACAGCTCGCGCGCCGGCGCCACGTGCGACAGCGGCGCGCTCTGCATCGCGTACAGCACCAGCGTGTAGGCGGCCGGGCCCAGGGCACCCACGGCCAGCGCCGCGCGCCAGTGCTGGCGCGCCGCCTGTTTGAAGCCTTCGGGGTCGCGCAGCGCACTGGGCAGCAGGAAGGGCAGGCGCAGCAGATTGCCCATGTAGTCCAGCAGCACGGGGCCGACCAGCAGCACTTTCACCGCGTAGCCGTCGAGCACGGTGTAGCCTGCGATCAGCAGGCCCGTGAGGCCGCCCCAGCGCAGGCCGGCCAGCACACGCTGGCGGTCGGGCGCATGCCACAGCGCCGGGCCGCCGGCCACCAGGAACACACCGCCGCACACCGCCAGCACGCCCAGGGCGCCGGCCAGGCTGAGGGTCTCGCCCAGCAGCAGCACGGCAGCCAGCGCGCTGGCCAGCGGGCCGCTGCCGCGCGCCACCGGGTACACCACGGTCAGGTCGGCCACGCGGTAGCCCTTGAGCAGGGCCTTGAAGTACAGCAGGTGCACCACGGCGCTGGCCAGCACCATCAGCCAGGCCTGCAGCGACCAGTGCGCCAGCTCGCGCAGCCCGAACCACGCCGCCAGCGGCAGCCAGAGCGTGACGACGAAGAGGCCGCTGAGCAGCGGCAGGTGCCGGTTGCCGCCGGCTCGCTTGGCCGCGATGTTCCAGGTGGCGTGCAGCAGCGCGGCGGTGATCACCAGCGCCAGGGCGGACAGGGGCATGCCCCGATGCTAAGGGCCGCCACCGCACGGCCCCGGGCGCCTCAGGCGGCCTGCCCGTAGCGCACGTTGTACTGCCCGGTGTCGCCCTTGAAGGTGACGATGGCCAGCTCCTCGTTCTGGCCCGTCAGCGCGATGCGGCGCGCGGCGCGCCAGTTGTCCTCTTCCATCAGGTCGTCGTCGGCGCCGACGCTGCTCTGCAGCTTGGCCCGGACCTGGCTTTCGAAGGTGTTCTTCATCGTGTTGACGAAGTTGGCATTGCTGCTGTCGAGGATGCCGGAGCCGACCCAGGTGCTGAGCGCTCCTTCCAGGGTGGCCTTGATGGCCTGCATTTCGGCCGTCACGATGTCGCGCCCTTCGTCCTTCTCCACCATCACAGCCAGTGCCAGCGTGCGCGCCGGCGTGGGTGGCAGCGCCGGACACACCACGTGGTCCACCGGCCAGGCGCCGGGACCCTTGTCCACGTTGTTGTTCCAGTAGCTCTTGGCGGTGAGGGTGAGCGTGCTGGCAGCGGGGTTGTTGAGGTTGCCGACCCAGGTGATGAAGTAGGGGCTCTCGCCGCCGCTTTCGTCGGTGTCTTCGACGCACTGGAAGCGCTTGAGGACGAGGCGTGCCATCGGTGTCTCCTGCAGAGCTTGAGGGTGCAGCACAGTCTAGGCAGCAGGCCGGCGCCGGACAACGCGTGCCGTAGGGGGGCCAGGGCCGCGCGCACCCCCAGCTTGAAGTCGCGTGCGCGGCGGGCGCGGTGCAGCGGCCAGGGCCGCTACAGTCCTGCCATGGCTGCCAATCCCATCCTCGTCGAAGCGCAACGTGGTGGCGTCGCCGAATCGCTGCACCGCGGCGCCTATGCCGTCGTCGACGCCCAGGGCCGCGTTCACAGTGCCGCCGGCGACATCTCACGCCCCGTGTTCCCGCGTTCGGCGGTGAAGGTGCTGCAGGCGCTGCCGCTGGTGGCCAGCGGCGCCGCCGACGCCTTCGGCCTGAGCGACGAAGAGCTGGCCCTGGCCTGCGCCTCGCACGGCGGCGAGCCGCGCCATGCCAGCACTTCGGCCGCGATGCTGGCCAAGGCCGGCCTGGACGTGGCCGCGCTGGAGTGCGGCGCGCACTGGCCCTACAACGACGCCGCGCTGAAGGCGCTGGCGCGCGCCGAACAGGCACCGAGCGCGCTGCACAACAACTGCTCGGGCAAGCACGCGGGTTTCGTGTGCCTGGGCTGCCACCTGGCCGGCAGCGGCGACCGGCGCGCCTTCGTGCGCGGCTACGTGCAGCCCGGGCACGCGGTGATGCGCGAGGTCACCGCCGCACTGCAGGCCAGCACCGGCTGGAACCTGTCGAACACGCCGGCGGGCACCGATGGCTGCTCCATCCCCACCTACGCCATTCCGCTGCAGCACCTGGCCCATGCGTTTGCGCGGGTAGGCACCGGCACGGGCCTGAGCCCGGGCCATGCCCAGGCTGCCGCGCGGCTGCGCGCTGCGGTGGCACGCGCGCCGCAGATGGTGGCCGGCAGCGGCCGCTTCGACAGCCGCGTGATGGAACGCCTCGGCGAGCGCGTCTTCTGCAAGGTGGGCGCCGAAGGCATGTACTGCGCCGCGCTGCCCACGCTGGGCCTGGGCGTGGCCATCAAGATGGACGACGGCAACACGGCGCGCGCCTGCGAAGTGGTGATGGCGGCGCTGATCGAGCGCCTGCTGCCGCTGTCGGACGCGGAGGCCGTCTTCATGCGCAGCCTGAGCGACGTGCCGCTGGTGAACTGGAACGGCATCGAGGTGGGCCGGCTGGTCGCCAGCAGCACGCTGCGCCAGGCAGGTGGGAGCCCGCAGCCGTGAACTCGCGCACCGAGCCCTGGGACCAGCCCACGGTGCACCTGAGCCAGGCCGACCTGACGCTGTTCATGTCGCTGGGTGCCCCCGGCTCGCGCAGCGCCTGCCTGGTGCTGTACAGCGGCAGCGTGCCGGGCCGCCGCTACGACCTGCAGGACGGCACGCTGAGCATCGGCCGCGCGCCCGACTGCACGCTGCCGCTGATGGAAAGCGCGAGCCTCAGCCGCCACCACGCCGAACTGCTGGTGGCCGGCGACGCGGTGCAGCTGCGCGACCTGGGCTCGGTGAACGGCACCCAGGTCAACGGGCAGCGCGTCGAAGGCACGGTGACGCTGAAGGACGGCGACATGCTGCGCCTGGGCGAGGTGCTGCTGAAGTATTTCCAGCGCGACAGCCTCGACGCGCTGCTGCACGACCAGATCTACCGCATTGCCACCGTCGACGCCGGCACCGAGGTCTTCACCAAGCGCTTCGTGATGGACGCGCTGGAGCGCGAGATCCGCCAGGCCGCGCGCAGCGGCCAGCCGCTGGCGGTGTTGTGCCTGGACCTGGACCACTTCAAGACCGTCAACGACCGCTGGGGCCACGACGCCGGCGACCAGGTGCTGCGCGAGGCTGCCGCGGCGGTGCACGGCAGCGTGCGCTCGGGCGACATCGTGGGCCGCATCGGCGGCGAGGAATTCCTGGTGGTGCTGCCCGGCGCCACCGCGCCGGAAGCTCTGGCCCTGGCCGAGCGCGTGCGCGTGGCGGTGGCCGCGCGCAAGGCGGCGCTGCGCCAGCCCGACGGCAGCGCCGTGCTACACGAGCAGACGGTGTCCATCGGCGTGGCCGTGCTGGGCGCCGGCATGGCCGGCGCGCGCGAGCTGCTGGCGGCCGGCGACACCCACCTGTACGCCGCCAAACACGGCGGCCGCAACCGCGTCGTGGGCTGAGCCTCAGACGCCCTTCGAAGGCGACGACAGCAGCGGTATCGCCCCGTCGCTGTCCGCCCCCAGCAGCCCGGCGGCGCTGTAGATGCCGAGTTTGCCGCGTGTGTCCTCGATGTCCAGGTTGCGCATGGTCAGCTGGCCGATGCGGTCGGCCGGGGTGAAGGCCCCTTCACCCTTCTCCATCGTCAGCCGCTCGGGGTGGTAGGTGAGATTGGGGCTCTCGGTGTTGAGCAGGCTGTAGTCATTGCCGCGCCGCAGCTCCAGCGTCA
This sequence comes from uncultured Rubrivivax sp., assembly GCA_964423075.1. Lineage (GTDB taxonomy): Bacteria > Pseudomonadota > Gammaproteobacteria > Burkholderiales > Burkholderiaceae_C > Rubrivivax. The sequence continues at coordinate 4,846 of CAYREA010000318.1, forward strand.
CCTCGCCGGTGATGGCGCGCGCCACCCAGCGCTGGGCGG
>CAYREA010000319.1:0-4883 GCA_964423075.1 uncultured Rubrivivax sp.
CCTTCAGGCCGCGCTCGGTCATCGCGAAGACGCCGATCTCGTTGACGGCGCCGAAACGGTTCTTGATGGCACGCACCAAGCGAAAGCTGCTGTGCGTGTCGCCCTCGAAGTACAGCACGGTGTCGACGATGTGCTCCAGCACGCGCGGGCCAGCCAGGGCACCTTCTTTCGTGACATGGCCCACCAGCACCACGGCGCAGCCGCGCGTCTTGGCCACGCGCGTGAGCTGGGCCGCGCATTCGCGCACCTGGGCGACCGAGCCGGGCGCCGAGGTGAGCTGGTCGGAGTAGACGGTCTGGATCGAATCGATGACGCAGAAGGCGGGGTTCTCGGCCTCGATGGCGGCGACGATCTTCTCCAGCTGGATCTCGGCCAGCACCCGCACCTTCGCGCCCGACAGGCCGAGGCGCCGCGCGCGCAGCGCGATCTGCGCGCCGCTTTCTTCGCCGGTGACGTAGAGCACCTTCATCTGTGCCGAGAGTGCGTCCACTGCCTGCAAGAGCAGCGTGCTCTTGCCGATGCCGGGGTCGCCGCCGATCAGCACCACGGCACCTTCGACGATGCCGCCGCCCAGCACGCGGTCCAGCTCTTCCTGGCCGGTGGGTGTGCGTGCCACGTCGGCGGCTTCGATCTCGGCCAGCGTGGCCACCGGCTGGCTCTTCGACAGCGCCTGAAAGCGGTTGTTGCGCGAGGCCGCGCCGGTGGGCTCGGCGATGGTTTCGTCCAGCGTGTTCCAGGCCTTGCAGTGCGGGCACTGGCCCAGCCACTTGGGGCTGTTGCCGCCGCATTCGCGGCAGGTGTAGATCGTCTTCGGGGTGGCCATGCGCGGATTGTGGCCGCGCAGGGCCTCCGTCACGCGGCGTGGAAGTTGCCGTGGAAGCCCAAGGGCAGCGCGTAGGGCAGCACGGCCTCGGCGATGGGGCCGTCTTCCACGTGCGCGGCGTCCAGCAGGTTCAGCACGGTGGCCTGGCGGCGTGCGTCGAACGTGGTACCCAGCAGCCAGGCATCGAGTTCACCGCTCTTGCCGGGTTTGGGCACGATCACATGCTCTTCGGCAATGGCGTGTTCGCCGTAGTCGAAGCGGCGCATGCGGCCGGTCTCGGTGTCCAGCATCTGCACGCCGTGCAGCAAAGGCAGGCCGCGGCGCGAGGGGTGCACCGGCCAGGCCGCGCCCATCACCAGGTGGCGCGCCGGCAGGCCGATGCGCTGCGGGTGCACGCGCGGAAACTCCACTTCACCCTCGTGCGAATGCAGCTGCACGCGCCCGGTGGCCATGTCGAAGCGGCCCACCCGCAACGTCACCGCGCCGGCCGTCGTTGGCTTGCCGGCCATCAAGGACACCGCGCCCTGGTCCAGGAACCAGGCGTCGGGTGCGCCCACCCAGCTCAGCTGCACGCCGCCGTCGGCGGTGTCGTGGGCATTGCCGACGTGGAACACCATCTCGGCCGGCAGCTCGAAGATGCGGCGGCGCTGGATGTCGGCCTTGTCCATCACCAGCACGCGCAGCGGCTCGCCGGGCTCCAGCGCGAAGCGGCGCGGGCCGTCGCCCACGGGCTGGTTGAAGTGCAGGCGCACGGGCGGCAGCGGCACGACGAGGTGGCGCTCGGTGACGGCCATGTCGTGCACCATGCCGCCGCGGAAGGGCAGCTCGCCCACCTGCGCGCTGACCAGCTGACCCTGCGGGTCGACGTGCCAGGCGATCAGCTTGTCGCCCTGGGTGCCGATGTTCCACAGGTGGCCGGCTGCATCCACCTTGGGATGCGCCGAGAAGGGCAACTGCTGCAGGCCCTTGCCCCAGGTGACGGGGCCTTGTGTGGACAGGTCGGCCGGGTCCATGCCGTAGGCCGAGCCCCCTTCCCACAGCGCCAGCAGGCGGCCGCCATGCTCCAGCGCGTTGGTGTTGGCGGCGTTCACCGAATCGGGCCCGGTCAGCGGCGGCGTGTTCTCGATGTGCGTGCCCAGCGTCGGCATCAGGAAGCGCCCGGCCTGCTGCTCGGCCTTCAGCTTGGTGGTGCGCACCAGGCGGCCGCGGTGGGTGATGCGGCCGCCGTCGATGCGGAACTGCTGCACCATGCCGTCGCCGTCGAACCAGTGGTGGTAACGCTCGCCGCCGCGTTCGAACAGCGCGGGGCCGTTGCGGTAGAAGCGGCCGCGCAGTTCATCGGGCCAGCGGCCGCGCAGCAGTGCCTGGCCGTCGCGGTCGCCGCTGGCGTCGCTCACACCCTTGAAGGGTTTGAGCAGGGGTTGGTTCTTCACTGCGGTGTCGAAACTGTCGGCGCGTGCCGGCGCGGCGTGCACCGAGCCGGTGGTCGCAGCGGCCAGGCCGGCGCAGGCTTGCAGCAGGATGGAGCGGCGTTGCATGGCCGGCCTCACTGCGACAGCTTGACCACGATGACCTTGCCGTCCAGCGGCACGCGCGCGCTGTCCCAGCTGGGCCCGAAGGTGCCGGGCGAGCCCGAAGAGCCCCAGGGTTCACTGGGCACGCCCATCAGGTTGCGCGCCATCTTGCCGTCGCTGTCCAGGTCCTGGAACAGCGTCAGCGCCACTTCGCTGCCCGACAGGTTGCACAGCTTGAAGCTCATGCGCGCCTCGCCGGCCGGCAGGCGCTGCTGGGTGATGGGGGTCTTGCCGAAGGTGGGCCCGCTGCCGTAAGCGGCCACCATCAGCTGGCCCTGCTGCGGGCGGACGTTCTCCACCACCACCTCGGCACAGGCCTGAGCGCGGGCGCCGAACGCGGCCGAGGCCAGGGCGATGAAGAGGGTGGTGAGGGTGATGCGGTGCGACATGAAGGCCTCCAGGCGTGTTGATGGAACGCATGGTGGCCACCACCGCAGCGCCGCGCCGCTGTCTTGCGACCGGCGCTGCGGCCGCTTCGCGAAACGGCGCGGCGGCGGCGCGAAATGCGACGCCGGCTACTCGCTGACCGTGCGCCGCCCGGCCTTCACTTCGCCGCGCTGCGCCTTGCCCTCCAGCCGCCGCCGGCGCGAGGCCCGCGTGGGCTTGGTGGGCACGCGCGGCGTCTCGGGTTCCTGCGCCAGGTCCACCAAGGCCTGCAGGCGCGCCAGCGCGTCGGCCTGGTTGCGCGGCAGGCTGCGGTGCGTCTGCGCCTTGATGACGATCACGCCTTCGCCGTTGATGCGCTGGTCGGGCAGTGCCACCAGCTTGTGCTTGATCCAGTCGGGCAGGGAAGACGCGCCGATGTCGAAGCGCAGCTGCGCCGCGCTCGACACCTTGTTGACGTTCTGCCCGCCCGCACCCTGAGAACGCACGGCGCTGAACTCGACCTCGGCGCGGTTGACCAGCGCGCGCCGCGTCATGGGCGCATTACGACGAAGAGCCGCCGCGCAGCTTGCCCACCACCACCAGCAGCACGATGGCGCCCACCACCGAGGCGATCCAGCCTGCGCCTTCGCCCGCGGCGTACCAGCCCATGGCCTGTCCGGCAAAACCCGCCAGCAGGCTGCCGCCGATGCCCACCAGGATGGTCATGATCCAGCCCAGCTTCTGGTCGCCGGGCAACAGGAAGCGCGCGAGCGCGCCGACGACGAGGCCGACGAAGATGGTTCCGATGATGCCCATGGTGTGCAGCGCCTCCTGTGCGCTTGGCGAGCCTCAGAGCGCCTGCCGCGGTGCTGCGTGCATCGGCACCCGCGGCGCCACGGCGCACATGAGTTCGTAGCCGATGGTAGCCGCCGCACGCGCCACGTCGTCGATGGAAAGAATGGTGCCGCCAGGGCCATGGCCCCACAGCGTCACTTCGCTGCCCGTGCCGGCGCCGGGCACGGGCGTCAGGTCGACCGCCAGCATGTCCATCGACACGCGGCCCACGGTGCCGGTGCGCACGCCGTCCACCAGCACCGGCGTATCGGTGCCCGCATGGCGCGGGTAACCGTCGGCATAACCGCAGGCGACGATGCCGATGCGCTGGTCAGCGCTTGCGGTGTAGCTGCTGCCGTAGCCCACGGTGTCGCCGGCCTTGAGCTGCTGCACGGCGATGAGCTTCGAGCGCAACGTCATCGTCGGCTGCAGCTGCCAGTGGCGGATGTCGTGTTCGGGGAAGTCGGGCGCGCTGCCGTAGCTCATGATGCCGGCGCGCACCCAGTCGTTCTTCAGGCCGTGGCGCAGGATCGCCGCGCTGTTGGCCAGTGATCGTTCACCCGGCAGGTCGCGCGTGGCCCATTCGAAGGCTTCCACCTGCTGCGCGATGCCGCGCGGGCCGTCGGCGTCGGCGAAGTGCGTCATCAGCGAGATCTCGTCCACCTGCGGCAATGCGTTCAGGCGCACCCAGGCGCTGCGGTAGGCGGTGGGCGTGAAGCCCAGGCGGTTCATGCCGCTGTTCAGCTTCAGGAACACGCGGTGCGGCTGGTGCGTCTTGTGCGCAGCCAGCCAGTCGATCTGCTCGTTGCCATGCACCACGTGCCACAGGTTTAGGCGCGAGCACAGCTCCAGGTCGCGCGCTTCGAAGGCGCCTTCCAGCAGCAGGATGGGGCCGCGCCAGCCGAGTTCGCGCACCCGTTCGGCTTCGGCCAGGTCGAGCAGCGCGAAACCATCGGCGCCACGCAGGCCATCGAAGGCTCGTTCGATGCCGTGGCCGTAGGCGTTGGCCTTGACCACCGCCCACACCCGCGCATCGGGTGCCGCGGCGCGCGCGCGTGACAGGTTGTGCGCCAGTGCGTCGACGTGGACCAGGGCTTCGATGGGACGCGGCACAGTGCTCACTCCGGCGGATCGGCTCATTCTGCCGCATGCTATAAACCGCCCGCCCTGAAGACGGAGACAAGGCGTCGGCCCCTGGCACGACGCCGCGATGCGCGCGACACGATGAAAAAAGGTTTCTCGACCATCATGTCGGCGCAGTTCTTCAGCTCGCTGGCCGACAACGC
>CAYREA010000320.1:0-4869 GCA_964423075.1 uncultured Rubrivivax sp.
GCCGGGCGCGCCGCTGGAGATCCGCTGGTCGCTGAAGGACGGCGACAACTGGGCCATCACCGCCACCGCGCTCACGTCCAAGCTCTGGCTGGTGAAGCAGGACGCGCAGGGGAACTGGGCCGCCAAAGACGTGGCCACCATCGGCGACCCGGCCAAGATCCCGCTGCCCGTGGACATCAGCATCACGGCCGACGGCAAGGGCCTGTGGGTGAACACCTTCATGGACGGCACCACGCGCTACTTCGACCTCAGCAACCCCGAGGCGCCGAAAGAGACGTACACGAAGGTCACCGGCAAGCAGGTCAACATGGTGTCGCAGAGCTGGGATGGCAAGCGCGTGTACATCACCTCGTCGCTGCTGGCCAACTGGGACAAGAAGGGCGCGGACAACGAACAGGTGCTGCGCGCCTACGACTGGGACGGCAAGGCGCTGACGCAGCGCTTCGAGGTCGACTTCACCAAGCTGAAGCTGGGCCGCGCGCACCACATGAAGTTCTCGGCCCAGCCGAGCGGCAAGCCCCTGGCGGCGCTGGCCGTGCAGCGCGTGGCGCAGCGGTGAGTTCGCGCCGCGCGCTGCTGGGCGCGGCGCTGTGCGCAGCGGCCTGGCGGGCGCGGGCCGCCACCGATGCGCAGGGCGGCCCGCCGGCGCGCAGCCGCGTCGACAGCTCGCGCCTGCCCGCGCCCGGCAGCTACGTGCTGCGCCGCGTGATGCCGGCGCCGGATGGCACCGTGCTCGACGCAGACGGCCGCCCGCGCCGCCTGCACGCGCTGCTGCGCGGCCGGGCGACGGTGCTGTCCTTCATGTACACCTACTGCCGCGACCCCGAGGCCTGCCCGCGCGCCTGGGCGGCGATGGACCAGCTGTTTGCCGCCCTGCACCGCGAGGCCCCGTCACCGCTGCCGGCGCAACTGGTGAGCCTGAGCTTCGACCCCGGCAACGACACGCCGGCCCAGATGCGCCTGTTCGGCGGCGAACGCCTGCGCGACCCTGCGGTGCGCTGGCACTTCTTGACCACCGCCTCGGTGCCCGCGTTGCTGCCGCTGCTGTCGGCTTTCGGCCAGGACGTGACGGTGGAAACCGACGCCGCGGGCCGCCCCACCCGCACGCTCAACCACCTGCTGAAGCTGTTCCTGGTGGATGCGCAGCTGCAGGTGCGCGAGATCTACTCCGTGGCCACGCTGGACCCACAGGCGCTGCTGAACGACCTGCGCACGCTGCAGCTGGAAGCGGCGCGGCGCCAGCCGTGAGCCTGCTGGCGCTGGCCGCTGCCGCAGCGCTGGGCCTGCCCGCGCTCCCACCGCAGGACGCAGCGCGCGTGGCCCTCGGCCACAAGCTCTTCTTCGACCGCCGGCTGTCGGCCAACGGCACGCAGTCCTGCGCCATGTGCCATGTGCCGGAACAGGGCCTCACGTCGAACGAGCTGCGCACCTCGGTGGGCATGGAAGGCGTGAGCCTGCGGCGCAACGCGCCAACGCTGCTGAACGTCGCCTACGTGGGCGCGCTCTTCGTCGACGGCCGCGCAGCCAGCCTGGAGGTGCAGGCCCTGCAGCCGCTGGTGCACCCCGACGAGATGGCCAACCGCGACCTGGGCGCGGTGATGCGGCGCATCCGCTCGCTGCCCGACTACCGCCGGCCGCTGCAGCGTGCCTACGGTTCGGTCTTGCCGACGCCGCAGCGCGTGGCAGGCGCGCTGGCCGCCTTCCAGCGCAGCCTGCTGGCGGGTGACTCGGCCTTCGACCGCTGGCGCTACGGCGGGCAGCCGGAAGCGCTGGGCGCCGAGGCGCAGCGCGGCTTCGTGCTGTTCCAGCAACATGGCTGCGTGGCCTGCCATCCGGTGGGTGAGCAGCACGCGATGTTCAGCGACGGCGCTTTCCACAACACCGGTGTGCAGGCGCGCAGCGAAGCGCTACGCACGCGCGAACAGGCCGTCGTGCTGGCGGCCGACCTGCACGCGTCGGTGGATCCGGAAACCCTGCGCCGCATCGGCGTGCCCGACGCGCCCGACCTGGGCCGCTTCGAGGTGACGGGTCGGCCGCAAGACCGCCGCGCCTACCGCACACCCACGCTGCGCAACGTGGCGCTGACGGCGCCGTACATGCACGACGGCTCGTTCGCGACGCTCGAAGACGTGCTGGACTACTACGCGGCCGGCGGCACGCCGGGCGATGCAGCGCAAGACCCGCGCATCCGCCCCTTCACGCTGGGCGCACAGGACCGCGCCGCGATGGCCGCCTTCCTGCGCGCGCTCACCAGCGCGGTCATCCCATGTGGAGACCGCCGTTGCAACTGAAGTCAGCACCGGTGGTGAAGCCGGAGTCCGGGCCAGCCAGCCAGCCGACCACGGAGCCGATCTCTTCCGGCGTGCCCAGGCGCTTCACGGGAATCGTCGCAACGATCTTCTCCAGCACCTCGGGCTTGATCGCGCGAACCATCTCGGTGCCGATGTAGCCCGGGCTCACGGTGTTCACCGTCACGCCCTTGGCCGCCAGTTCCTGCGCCAGGGCCATCGTGAAGCCGTGCATGCCGGCCTTGGCGGCCGAGTAGTTGGTCTGGCCGGCCTGGCCCTTCTCGCCGTTCACCGAGCTGATCTGGATGATGCGGCCCCAGCCCTTTTCCACCATGCCCGGCACCACCTGCTTGGTGACGTTGAACATGCTGTTCAGGTTGGTGTCGATGACGGTCTTCCAGTCTTCGGGCGACATCTTCAGGAACATGCGGTCGCGCGTGATGCCGGCGTTGTTCACCAGCACGTCGATGGGGCCGTGCTCGGCCACGGCCTTGGTGAAGGCCACCACCGTGCTTTCCCAATCGGCCACATTGCCCACCGAGGCGTGGAAGTTGTAGCCCTGCGCCTTCTGCTCGTCGAGCCACTTGACGAAGTCACGGCTCGGGCCGCAGCCCGCGATGACCTTGAAACCGTCCTTGTGCAGGCGCTGGCAGATGGCGGTGCCGATGCCACCCATGCCGCCCGTTACGTATGCCACCTTTGCCATGTGTCGCTCCTTGAAGGTTGGGTGAGCGTGGCCCGCCGCCGCTGCGCGGTCAATCGGGTTCGCCCGGGGTATTGAATTCCTGGGGGCCGGCTCAAGTGGCCTTGGCCTTGACGTAGCGGCCGGGCGCCGGCTCGATGGCCTTGAACTTCGCGCTGCCGGGCGCCTTGGGCGCGTTGACCAGCTTGCCGGCGTGCGGCTTGAGCCAGTCGGCCCAGACCGGCCACCAGCTGCCGGGGTGTTCGGTCGCGCCTTCGAACCAGGCTTCGGCCGTGGCCGGCAGCTTCTTGTTGGTCCAGTGGCTGCGCTTGCCCTTGGCCGGCGGGTTGATGACGCCGGCGATGTGGCCCGAGGCACCGAGCACGAAGGTGCGCGGGCCCTTGAACAGCGGCACCGAGGCGTAGGCCGCGGTCCAGGGCACGATGTGATCTTCGCGCGAGCCGTAGATGAAGAACGGCGCCTGGATGGCCGACAGGTCGACCTTCTCGCCGCACACCGTCAGCTTGCCGGGCTGCTTGAGCTCGTTCTGCAGGTAGGTGTGGCGCAGGTACCAGCAGTACATGGGGCCTGGCAGGTTGGTGCTGTCGCCGTTCCAGTACAGCAGGTCGAAGGGCGGCGGGGTTTCGCCCTTCAGGTAGTTGCCGACGACGTAGTTCCACACCAGGTCGTTGGGGCGCAGGAAGCTGAAGGTGGTGGCCAGCTCCTTGCCCTTCAGCAGGCCCGGGCCGCCCGGGGCGTCAGGGCCCAGGGTCATCTCGCGCAGCTTGACCGAGGCTTCGTCGATGAAGATGTCGAGGATGCCGGTGCTCTCGAAGTCGAGCAGCGTGGTCAGCAGCGTCACGCTGTGGGCCGGCTGCTCGCCACGCGCCGCCAGCACCGCCAGCGCGGTGGCCAGGATGGTGCCGCCGACGCAGAAGCCCAGGGTGTTGATGGTCTCGGCGCCGCTGATGGCCTGCACGGTGCGGATGGCCGTCAGCGGGCCTTGCTCGATGTAGTCGTCCCAGGTCTTGTCGACCAGGCTCTGGTCGGGGTTGCGCCAGCTCACCACGAAGGTGCGGTGGCCCTGCTCGACGGTGTAGCGGATGACCGAGTTCTCGGGCTGCAGGTCGAGGATGTAGTACTTGTTGATGCACGGCGGCACGAACAGCATCGGCCGCTCGTGCACCTTGGCCGTCAGCGGCTTGTATTCGATGAGCTGGAACAGCTCGTTCTCGAACACCACCGCGCCCTCGGTGGTGGCGACGTTGCGGCCGACCTCGAAGACGCTCTCGTCGGTCTGCGAGACATGGCCCTTCTGCAGGTCTTCCAGCAGGTGCTGCAGGCCGGCGGCGATGCTCTCGCCCTTGGTCTCGACGGCCTTCTGGATCGCCTCGGGGTTGAAGGCCAGGTAGTTGCTCGGGCTGGCGGCGTCGATCCACTGCTGGACGGCGAAGCGCACGCGCGCCTTCGTCTTCTCGTCGCCTTCGACCGAGTCGGCCATCTGCATCAGCGTGCGCGCATTCAGCAGGTACATCTGCGCCGTGAACGCCGCGGCCGGGTTGCCGAGCCAGGCGTTGTTGGCGAAGCGGCGGTCGCCGATGGCGGCGGCGGCCTTCGCGCCTTCGGCGCCCATCGCCTGCAGCGAGCGGTTCCAGATGTCGGTGACGCTCTTGAGGTACTCGCCCTGCAGGGACCCGATCTGCTGCGCCGGCAGGTTCAGCCCGGACATGGACTTGAAGATGTCGCCCATGGCGGCACCGAAGGCATTCGCCTCTGGCCCCAGGTCCGGCGTGAAAGCATTAGGCTTGATCGCCATGTGTTGTCTCCTCGCGCCCGGCGTCGCCCCGGGCTGTGAACAGGATCACGTTGTATGCCGGTTAGCTTACCACGGCATGACTG
>CAYREA010000321.1:0-4858 GCA_964423075.1 uncultured Rubrivivax sp.
AAGCTGCACTACCTGCCCGAGGCGCACACCGACTTCCTGCTCGCCGTGATCGGCGAAGAGCTGGGTTTCATCGGCGTGGCCGCGGTCATCGTGCTGTTCTTCTGGATGACGCGCCGCATCTTCGTCATCGGCCGCCAGGCCGTGGCGCTGGACCGCGTGTTCGCCGGGCTCATGTGCCAGGGCATCGGCATCTGGATCGGCTTCCAGGCCTTCATCAACATGGGCGTGAACCTGGGCGTGCTGCCGACCAAGGGGCTGACGCTGCCGCTGATGAGCTACGGCGGATCGGCCATCCTGATGAACCTGATCTCGCTGGCGCTGGTGCTGCGGGTCGACATTGAAAATCGATCTCTGATGCGCGGAGGGCGCGCGTGATGCCGCACCTCGTGATCATGGCGGCAGGCACTGGGGGACACATCATCCCCGGCCTGGCTGTCGCCAAGGAAATGCAGCGCCGCGGCTGGACCGTCAGCTGGCTCGGCACCTCGCACGGCATGGAAAACCAGCTCGTGCCCAAGAGCGGCATCGCGCTCGACACCATCAGCTTCAGCGGCCTGCGCGGCAAGGGCCTGCTGCACACCGCCACTGGCGGCCTGCGCCTGCTCAAGGCCTTCTGGGACTGCCTGCGCCTGCTGCGCCGCCGCGGCGCCGACGCCGTGCTCGGCATGGGCGGTTATGTCTGCTTCCCCGGCGGCCTGATGGCCTCGCTGCTCAACAAGCCGCTGCTGCTGGTGAACGCCGACGCCTCGCTGCTGATGAGCAACAAGTCGCTGCTGCCCGTGGCCGACCGCGTGGCCTTCGGCTTTGCGGGCGAGGCCGCCGCGAAGACCAAGCAGGCCGTCGTCACCGGCAACCCGGTGCGCGCCGAGATCGAGGCCCTGCCCGAACCCGCGTTGCGCTACGCCGGCCGCCAGGGCCCGCTGCGCCTGCTGGTGGTGGGCGGCAGCCTGGGCGCGCAGGTGCTGAACCAGACCGTGCCTGCCGCGCTGGCCCTGCTGCCCGCCGGCCAGCGCCTGCAGGTGGTGCACCAGACCGGCAGCCTGCAGGCCGACGAAGTGGCCGAGGCCTACCAGCAGGCCGGCATCCCCGCCGAGGTGCTGCCCTTCATCGACGACATGCCGCGCCGCCTGGCCGCCTGCGACGTGATGGTGTGCCGCGCCGGCGCCATCACCGTCAGCGAACTCTGCGCCGCCGGCGTGCCGGCGGTGCTGGTGCCGTTGATCGTCAGCACCACGGCGCACCAGCGCGACAACGCCGCGTGGATGGCGGGGCAGGGCGCGGCGCTGCATCTGCCGCAAAGTGAACTGACACCGCGCAAGCTGACCGACACGCTGCAGGGCCTGTCGCGCGAAACCCTGCTGCAGATGGCGGGCAAGGCCCGCGCCCTGGCGCGCCCACACGCGGCGGCGCGTGTGGCCGATGAACTCGAACAGCTGGTGGCGAAGAAGTGAAACACGCCATCAAGCACATCCACTTCGTCGGCATCGGCGGCGCGGGCATGAGTGCCATCGCCGAGATCCTGCACAACCTGGGCTACCGCGTCTCGGGTGCGGACCAGAGCGAGAGCAGCGTCACGCGCCGCCTGGCTGAACTGGGCATCACGGTCTTCATCGGCCACGAGGCGGCGCACATCGCGGGCGCACAGGCCGTGGTCACCAGCACGGCGGTGAAGAGCGACAACCCCGAGGTCCTCGCCGCCAAGGCGCAGCGGGTGCCCGTGGTGGCGCGCGCCGTGTTGCTGGCCGAGCTGTTGCGCCTGAAGCAGGGCGTGGCCATCGCCGGCACGCATGGCAAGACCACCACCACCTCGCTGGTGGCGAGTGTGCTGGCCGAAGCCGGCCTGGACCCCACCTTCGTCATCGGCGGCCAGCTGCTGGCGGCCGGTGCCAACGCCAGGCTGGGTGCGGGCGAGTTCATCGTCGTCGAAGCCGACGAAAGCGATGCGTCCTTCCTGCACCTGAGCCCGGTGGTCAGTGTCGTCACCAACATCGACGCCGACCACATGGAGACCTACGGCCACGACCTGCAGCGCCTGCATGCGGCCTTCGTCGAGTTCCTGCACCGCCTGCCCTTCTATGGCCGCGCGGTGGTCTGCGCCGACGATCCCGGCGTGCGCGCCATCCTGCCCGCGCTGCAGCGGCCCATCACCACCTACGGCATGGACGAGGGCGTGGACCTGCGCGCCCTGGACGTGACGGCACTGCCCGGCGGCCAGATGCGTTTCATCGCGCGCGAAGCCGGCCTGCCCGACCTGCCCGTCACGCTGAACCTCGCCGGTGAACACAACGTGCGCAACGCGCTGGCCGCCATCGCCGTGGCGCGTGAACTTGAAGTGGCCGACGCACCCATCGCACGCGCGCTGGAGCGCTTCCAGGGCGTGGGCCGGCGCTTCCAGCGCTGGGGCGAACTGGCCGTGCCGGGCGGCAGCGCCACGCTGATCGACGACTACGGCCACCACCCCGCCGAGATGGCCGCCGTGCTGGCTGCCGCGCGCGGTGCCTTCCCGGGTCGCCGCCTTCTGCTGGCCTTCCAGCCGCACCGCTACACCCGCACGCGCGACTGCTTCGATGACTTCGTGGCCGTGCTGTCGAAGTTCGACGCGGTGCTGCTGACCGAGGTCTACCCCGCCGGCGAAGCGCCGATTCCTGGCGCCGACGGCCGCATGCTGGCGCAGGCCGTGCCCACCGCCAGCTTCGTCGACGGCATCGCCGCCTTGCCCGCCGCCATCCGCGCCGCCGCGCGCAGCGGCGACGTGATCATCACCATGGGCGCCGGCTCCATCGGCGGCGTGCCGCGCCAGCTCTTGCCCGCCGCGGAGGCCACACGATGAACGCTGACGTGAAGAGCCTCGGGAAAGTCGCCGTGCTGATGGGCGGCAGCAGCGCCGAGCGCCAGGTGTCGCTGATGTCCGGCGGCGGCGTGCTGGCCGCGCTGCAGTCGCAGGGTGTGGATGCGCACAGCTTCGACCCCAGCGAGCGCGATCTGTCCGAGCTGAAGCGCGAGGGCTACGCGCGTGTCTTCATCGCCCTGCACGGCCGCCACGGCGAAGACGGCACGGTGCAGGGCGCGCTCGAACTGCTGGGCATTCCGTACACCGGCAGCGGCGTGATGGCCAGCGCCATCGCCATGGACAAGGTGATGACCAAGCGCGTGTGGCAGACCGAAGGCCTGCCGACACCGCAGTGGCTGTGGCTGTCGCCCGAGCACCAGGCACGCGCGGACATCGTCGCCGTGCCGGACACGCTCGGCCTGCCGCTCATCGTCAAGCCGCCGCGCGAAGGTTCGTCCATCGGCATCACCAAGGTGGCCGGCTACTCGCAGATGCAGGACGCGGTGAAGCTGGCCGCGCAGTACGACGCCGACGTGCTCTGCGAAGCGTTCATCGAAGGCATCGAGCTCACCTGCCCGGTGCTGGGCGCGGGCTCGGCCGCGCGTGCGCTGCCGGTGATCCGCATCGACGCGCCCGAAGGCAACTACGACTTCCACCACAAGTACTTCAGCGACGACACCGGCTACCGCTGCCCGAGCGGCCTGCCGCCCGAGGAAGAGGCCGAGGTGCAGCGCCTGACCCTGGCCGCCTACCGCGTGCTGGGCTGCCGCGGCTGGGGCCGGGCCGACCTGATGCTGCGCGCCTCGGACCGCAAGATCTTCCTGCTGGAGATGAACACGAGCCCGGGCATGACCGGCCACTCGCTGGTGCCGATGTCGGCGCGCGCCGCCGGCATGAGCTACGAACAACTGTGCCTGCACCTCGTGCAGCAGGCCGCCCTGGACAGCACCCGCTGACATGGCCCGCACCACCACCCCCCGCCCCGCCGCGCAGCCTCCGCTGCCGGCCGACGTGCGCCTGATGAACGGCGTGGCCAGCGTGATCTTCGTGCTGGCGGCAGTGGGTGCGGTGGTGGCCGGCCTGGCCTGGCTGATGCGCAGCCCGGTCTTCCCCATCCGCACCATCCAGCTCGACGGCGACCTGCTGCGCAACAGCGTGCCCACCATCCGCGCCAACGCCGCGCCGCTGCTGGCGGGCAACTTCTTCAGCATCGACCTGCAGCAGGGCCGCGCCGCCTTCGAACATGTGCCCTGGGTGCGCCGCGCGGTGGTGCGCCGCGTCTGGCCCGACCGTCTGGCCGTGCGCCTGGAAGAGCACCGCGCCGTGGCGCTGTGGGAAGACGACAGCGGCGACAGCCGGCTCGTCAACAGCTACGGCGAGGTCTTCGAGGCCAACGTGGGCGACGTGGAAGACGACAGCCTACCCATCTTCAATGGCCCCGCCGGCTCGGCCGCTGCCATGCTGGCCCTGCACCAGCGCCTGTTGCCGGTGCTGGCCACGCTGGATCTCGAAGTGATGCGCATGCAGCTGTCCGGCCGCGGTTCGTGGCGGCTGGAGCTGGACAGCGGCGCAGCCCTGGAACTGGGCCGCGGCCAGGAAGAGGAACTGGTGGCCCGCACCGAACGTTTCGCGCGCACCTACGGCCAGGTGGCCGAGCGCTGGAACCGCAAGCTGGAGTACGCCGACCTGCGGCATGTGGACGGGTACGCCGTGCGGCTGCGCGGCGTCAGCACCGCGGCGCCTGCCGCTGCGGCCAGGACGAATTGAGGAGCCGGCACATGGCCAAGGAATTCAAGGACATGGTCTTCGCGCTGGACATCGGCACCGCCAAGGTGATGGTGGTGGCCGCCGAAGTCATGCCCGACGGCGAACTGCGCGTGGCCGGCCTGGGCGTGGCGCCCACGCATGGCCTGAAGCGCGGCGTGGTCGTGAACATCGACGCCACCGTGCAGAGCATCCAGCAGGCGCTGAAAGAGGCCGAGATGATGGCCGCCTGCAAGATCACCAGCGTCTACACCGGCATCACCG
>CAYREA010000322.1:0-4811 GCA_964423075.1 uncultured Rubrivivax sp.
CCTGGGCGCGCATGCGGATGGACCCGACGGACGCAACCGACGGCGGCAGCCAGTGGCAGTTCCTCGTCCATGGCCAGCGCATCGAAGACAACTGGACCGCGCTGTTCCGGCCCGGCGAGCGCATCCGCCTGCGCTTGATCAACGCGTCGGCGATGAACTTCTTCGACGTCTCGATCCCGGGGCTGGACCTGACCGTGGTGCAGGCCGACGGCCAGAACGTCCAGCCCGTCAAGGTCCGTGAGCTGCGCATGGGCAACGGCGAGACCTACGACGTGATCGTGCAGCCGAAGGAGCGCAAGGCCTACACGCTGTTCGCAGCGACCTCGGGGCGCATCGGTTTCGCCCGCGGCACGCTCGCGCCGGAGCTCGGCATGGAAGGCGAGATCCCGCCGCTGGGACCGCGGCCCGTGCGCAGCATGTCCGAGATGGCGGGTGCACACGGCGGCGCCCACGGCGCACCGGCCGCCGCGGCAGCGCCGACGGCGGGCGACCCCCACGCGGGACACGCAGCCGCATCCCCGGCGCCAGCCGTGGCCGACCCGCATGCGATGCATGGCGGCATGCCGATGCCCGAGGGAATGCCCGGCATGGGAGGCATGGCGATGGGCAGCCCCAAGGGAGCCGATCCACGCGCCGACGAGGCGAAGGACCGTCTGGCCTACGCCGATCTCGAGGCGCTGACGCCGTTGCGGCTGCCAGCGGGACCGGCGAAGAAGATCGACATGCGCCTGACCGGCGACATGAACCGCTACATCTGGTCGATCAACGACAAGAAGCTCTCTCAGGCGAAGTTCTTCGAGGCCCGTGTCGGCGAACGGCTGGAGATCCGCCTGATCAACGAAACCATGATGGAACACCCGATGCACATGCACGGCGCGTTCTTCGTCGTCGACAACGGCAAGGGCGAGCGCGCGCCGCTCAAACACACGGTCATCGTCAAGCCTGGCGAAACCATCACGGTGCACACCAGCTTCGACGAACCCGGGCCCTGGGTCTTCCACTGCCACCTCTTCTATCACGCTGCCGCCGGCATGGTGCAGGCCATCGTCGTGAAGTGAGTCCGCCCTCAGACCCGAGCACAGACAAGCATGAACACGAAAAGAATCCAATGGGTGCGTCCGCTGGCCGGCGCGCTGGCCCTCTCCCTCGCCGGCGTTGCCGGCACTGCCCGCGCGATGGAAGACGACGCCGTCTTCCAGACCACCCGCATCGAGGTCGATGCCGGCCGCAGCAACTCCAGGGACGTGGCGGCCTGGCGCGCCGAAGGCTGGATCGGCACCGACTACAACCGCTTCGCATGGCGGACCGAAGGTTCGCGCCGCGACGGCCGACTCGAGGACGCCGAAGTGCAGGCGCTGTACAGCCGCTATGTCGCGCCCTTCTGGGACTTGCAGGTGGGGCTGCGCAGAGAACTCAAGCCGGAGGCTCGCAACTTCGGCGTGATCGGGATCCGCGGGTTGGCCCCGTACGCCTTCGACGTCGACCTCGCGGGCTTCGTGCGCAGCGACGGACGACTCTTCGCGCGCACCCGCATCGAGTACGACCTGCTGTTCACGAACCGCCTGATCGCCAAGCCGTTCGTGGGCGTCGACTGGGCGGCGCGTTCGCTGCCGGCCGAGGGGATCAAGGCCGGCGCGACGTCGTCCGAGTGGGGGCTCAACCTGCGCTACGAGATCACGCGCGCGGTTTCGCCGTACCTGGAGGTCAGCCGCCAGTGGCAGCGCGAGGCCAGTGGCAGCACGAGCGCGAACTCGGTGCGCGCAGGCCTGCGGCTGGTGCTCTGAAACTCGTCGAGAACATCACGATGTCGTCTGCGCCCAGCCTCCATTCGCCGCCGTCCGAACCGGCTGGGCTGGGGCGCGTGCAACTCGCATGGCTGGCCGCCGCCGTCTTCGTTGTCTCAGCCGGGTACGGCGCGCTGATGCCGCTGCTGCCTGCCTGGCTCGAGCCGCTGATGGCAGCCGATGGTAAAGCCGAGGTCGCACGCCATGTCGGCCTGCTCAGCGGCTTGTACGCCGCCGGGGTGCTGGTCGGCGCGCCGCTGTGGGGCCTGGTCTCCGACCGCTGGGGCCGTGGCCACATTCTGGTGATCGGCCTAGTCGGCTACGTCGCCAGCTTGCTGCCCTTGTTGCGGGCCGACTGGGTCGGGCTCCCTGGCATCTACACGTTGCGCGGGGCCACCGGCTTCTTCGTGGCGGCCGTCGTGCCCGTGGTGCCGGCGCTCGTCGCCGAGTACACGCCTCAGGGTCAACGCGCGCGCCGCTTCGCGTGGCTTGGCGCGATGTCGCTGCTGGGCTTCCTGTTCGGACCGGGGCTCAACGCAGCCGCCGCGCAGGTATCCGCCACGCTCGCCAGCATCGGTGGCGGCGCCTTCGACCCGACGGATCTCGTGATCGTGATGTCGGCAGCGCTGGGGGCGTTGATGATGCTGGGACTGGCCGCGACCCTGCCGCGCGCCGCGCCGGCCGCCCTCGAGGACGACTCGCAGCCCGCGGCTGCCGATCGCAGGCGCGCGATGGCGCTGTGGGGGCTGAACGGCGTGGTCATGTTCGTGCTGTCCGGCTTCGAACTCGGCATCGTGCTGCAGGGCCAGCAGCATCCGACCTTGTCGTCGCGCGAGATCTCGCTGATGTTCGCCGAGTGCAGCCTCGTGATGCTCGGCGTCAACGCGCTGCTATTCTTCACCGGGCTGCTCGAGCGCGCCGCCGGCCGCGGCGTGATGGCGGCCGGGCTCGTGCTGGCCATCGCCGGCCTGGCGATGCTGGCGCAGCACCGCAGCGACGCCTGGATGTACATCGGGGTCAGCTTCACCGCCGCGGGCACCGGGCTCGTGCTGCCGACCATCTCCTACCTCGCGGCCGGAGCCTCCCGGCGACGGCTCGGTGCCGCGATGGGCGGGTTGGCCGCGGCAGCGGGCTTCGGCCAGACGCTCGGCTCGGCGGCCGCCGGCTGGCTCTTCGGCGCGGTGGCCCAGCTCAGCTTCGCGTGGCTCGCGCTGCCGCTGCTGGCCACGCTGGGCACCCTGATCGTGCGGCCTGCGTGGTGGTCGACCGAGGCCCCTCTTCCGCAGTCGCCCCGCATTCTTTCCGACCCGCTTTCCAAGCGACATCCCCAGGAGCTCTGACCATGCGCCACTTTCTCGTCACCCTTCTCGCCGCACTGACGCTCGCGCTGTCCGGTTGCGGCTACAACACCTTTCAGTCCACCGAGGAACAGATCAAGGCGAGCTGGTCCGAAGTGCTGAACCAGTACCAGCGCCGCGCCGACCTGATCCCGAACATCGTGGCCACCGTCAAGGGCGAGGCCAACTTCGAGCAGGAGACGCTGACCAAGGTGGTCGAGGCGCGCGCCAAGGCCACCTCGATCCAGGCCACGCCCGAGCTGGTCAACAACCCCGAGGCGTTCCAGAAGTTCCAGGCCGCGCAGGGCGAGCTGTCGAGCGCGCTGTCGCGCCTGCTGGTCGTCAGCGAGAACTACCCCAGCCTGAAGGCCAACCAGGGCTTCCAGGACCTGCGCGTGCAGCTCGAAGGCACCGAGAACCGCATCACCGTGGCGCGTGGCCGATACGTGAAGGCCGTGCAGGACTACAACGTCGCGGTTCGCAGCTTCCCGAGCAACCTGACGGCGATGGTGTTCGGCTACGGCGTCAAGGCCAACTTCAGCGTCACCGACGAGGCGGCGCTCGCGGTGCCGCCGAAGGTCGATCTCGGTGGCATCGGCGCTTCGGGTGCCAAGAAGTGACAACCGGCCGCGTCCCGATCGTGCAGTTCCTGCGCGGGCTCGCCGTGCTCTGGGTCCTGTGCCTCGCCGCGCTCGGCGCGGCGGCGCAGGATCTGGTCCCGGTGCCGCCGCTGAAGGGACGCATCACCGACCTGACCGGCACGCTGACGGCACCGCAGAGCGCCGCGCTCGAGCAGTCGCTGCGCGCCTTCGAGGAGCGCAAGGGCACGCAGATCGCGGTGCTCATCGTGCCGACGACGCGGCCGGAGGCGATCGAACCCTTCGCGCTGCGCGTCGTCGAGCAGTGGAAACTGGGCCGCCGCAAGGTCGACGACGGCGCGTTGCTGCTCGTCGCGAAGGACGATCGCGCCGTGCGCATCGAGGTCGGCTACGGGATCGAAGGCGCGCTGAACGACGCGACAGCGGCGCGGATCATCGCGGAGGTCATCACGCCACGCTTCCGGCAGGGCGACTTCTATGGGGGCCTCACGGCCGGGCTCGATCAGGTCGTGCGCGTCCTCGATGGCGAAGCCCTGCCGACGCCAACGCGGCGCGGCCCGGCGTCGGCCGACAACGGCCTCGGGCAAAGCTGGCCCGTGCTATTCATCGTCGCACTGGTGCTCGGCGGCGTGTTGCGACAGGTGCTGGGCCGGGTGCCTGGCGCCCTGGTGGTGGGCGGCGTGCTGGGCGTCGTCGCCTGGTTCGCGCTCGGCACCCTGGCCGTCGCTGCGACCGCGGGACTGACCGGCTTCTTCGTCACGCTGCTGGGCATCGGCATGGGCGGCCACGGCGGCATGCACGGGCACGGCGGGCGCCGGGGCGGTGGCTTCGGCGGAGGCGGCGGGTTCGGCGGCGGCGGCGGCGGTTTTGGCGGGGGCGGTGCCTCCGGCAGGTGGTGAACATGGACCTCGCACGACTCCTGCGCCACCTGGCGACGACCTCCGCGCGCGTGCGCCGCGCCTTTCCCGCATCCGCCCTGAGCTCGATCGAGCGGGCGATCACCGCGAGCGAGGCCACCCACGCGGCAGAGATCCGGTTCGTCGTCGAAGGCGCGCTCGACGGCCTGCCGCTGCTGCGTGGCCAGACGGCGC
>CAYREA010000323.1:0-4785 GCA_964423075.1 uncultured Rubrivivax sp.
TGCCGCTGGACATGCCCGAGAGCGTGCTGGTGCGCTTCAAGGGCCAGATGCAGCCCGGCGTGACCTTGCGCGACCTGGTGCATGCGATTCCGCTGTTCGCCATCAAGGCCGGTCACCTCACGGTGGCCAAGGCCGGCAAGAAGAACGTCTTCAGCGGCCGCATCCTCGAGATCGAAGGCCTGCCCGACCTGAAGGTGGAACAGGCCTTCGAGCTGAGCGACGCCAGTGCCGAACGCAGCGCCGCCGGCTGCACCATCAAGCTGAACCCGGCGCCGATCAAGGAGTACCTCACCAGCAACGTGGTGCTGATGAAGAACATGATCGCCAATGGCTACGCCGACGCGCGCACGCTGGAGCGCCGCATCCAGAAGGTGGAAGCCTGGCTGGCCAACCCCAGCCTGCTGGAAGCCGACAAGGACGCCGAGTACGCGGCCGTGATCGAGATCGACCTGGCGCAGATCAAGGAGCCCATCCTGTGCTGCCCGAACGACCCCGACGACGCCAAGTTCCTGAGTGAAGTGGCCGGCACCAAGATCGACGAAGCCTTCATCGGCAGCTGCATGACCAACATCGGCCACTTCCGCGCCGCAGCCAAGCTGCTGGCCGGGCAGCGCGACATACCCGTCAAGCTGTGGGTGGCGCCGCCCACCAAGATGGACCAGAGCGAGCTGATCAAGGAAGGCCACTACGCCAACTTCGGCGCCGCCGGTGCGCGCACGGAACAGCCGGGCTGCAGCCTGTGCATGGGCAACCAGGCGCAGGTGCGCGAAGGGGCCACGGTGGTGAGCACCAGCACGCGCAATTTCCCGAACCGGCTGGGCAAGAACACCAACGTGTTCCTGGCCTCGGCCGAACTGGCGGCCATCGCGTCGCGGCTGGGCAAGATCCCCACCGTGGCCGAGTACCACGAGGCGATGGGCATCATCAACAAGGACAACGCCAGCGTCTACAAGTACCTGAACTTCGACCAGATCGAGGAATACGCCGAAGCCGCCAAGGCGGTGTGACTTCAACGTGGTGCGCCGCCCTCGCGGGCGGCCACCGTGTCGGTCGGCCCCGGGTTCACCAGCACGCGCCCGGCCTGTGCCTCCAGCACCCGCATCTGCGCCAGGCGGCGTCGCGTGCCCGGGTGCGTGGGCGTGTCGAACTGCAGGCCCTGCCGCATCAACAGGCCGAAGGCGTGGTCGAGGCCGAAGCCCATCTTGCGCACCAGTTCGAAGCCGTAGCTGTCGGCCTCGAACTCCTGCCGGTGCGACAGGGTCTGGGCTTCGATGGACAGCTTGCGTGCCACCGGGTCGGTGGTCTCGGGCCGCACCTCGCCGGGTATGTGGCTGCGGTACAGCGCACTCAGCCCACCCCAGTGGCCCAGCATCAGATGGCCCATCTCGTGTGCCAGCATCAGCAGGCGTTCACCTTCGGGCAGGTCACCGGCGATCTCGCTCACCACCAGGGTGCGCTGGCCGAACAGGGCCTCGGCGAAAAGCTCGCCGCCGACGATGCGCAGTTGCACGTCGGCCCCGCGCGCATCGAGCTGCTTCACGCGTTCGAAGCTGGTGCGCACGCGGTCGGCCGCCGCACTCTGCAGGTCGGGCGCAGGGCGCTGCTGCAAGCGCCACTGCTGCGAACGCTGCAAGACCTGGGTGATGTCTTCGGCGTGCGCCGGGCACCACAACAAGGCACATAGCCACCACAGGCAGATTCGCATCGCGGGCTCCCGGCTGTTCGTCGGAGTGGGGCCGCCACGTTTCGTACGCGACGGCCCCGATGCGAAGCTTTGATTGCATGAGCCATGCCACAGGCCCTGAAAAGAGGGGACTTCCCCAGCCAGATGGGCCCGGGCGTGCAATAAGTCCGCTGGAGCCGGGCTCAGGCCGGCACGGGCCGCAGCACCTGCCAGCTCAGGCGTGACTTCATCAGCAGCACCGCGGCACCGACCACCGGCACCACCAGGTACACCCAGTCGAGTTGCGGAAACCACTTGCGCACGTACATGGCCAGCAGCAGCGGCGACAGCACCAGGGCGGCGCGCGCCAGCGTGCCGCCGCCTTCGCCCAAGGCCGCCGAGCCGGCGGCCATGAACACCGCCGAAGCCACGAAGATCAGCGTGAACAGCGTCTCCCACATCGGCTGCGCCGGGCCCTGCCCCCACAGGCCCAGGCGGTAGGGCAGCCAGCACAGGCAGCCCAGCGCCAGCACCAGGGCCAGGATGCGTGCGCGGCCGGCACCGCCGCCGTCGCCCGCGGGTGTCGCGCTCGGCTTGATGAAGGGCAGCAGCAGCACGCACAGCGGGCCGGTGATGGCGTCGATCAGCAGCGTGGTGGGGTAGCCGAAGACCTCGGCCGCGATGCCCTGCCAGGTGGACGAGTACGAGATCGCCAGGTTCATCATCGCCATGTAGGCGGTGAACTGCGTGGCCGCCACCTTGGGGTTGGTGACGTCCATGAACAGCGCGGTGCGCGTGCCGTACATCAGCCCCTGGCCGACGGCGTAGGCCAGCGAAGCCGCCCACACCGCCGTGATGAGCACCAAGGACACCTCGCGGTGGCCCACCTTGCCCGCGGCCGGGTTGGGCATGATCCAACCCTGCGCCTGCAGCTGCCACATCAGGTACAGCGCCGGCGGACTCATCAGCAGCAGGTACAGGGCCAGCATGCGGCGCCGGCCCAGCTTGTCGGACATCAGCCCGCCCAGCACCATGCACAAGGCCGAGATCACCTGCGTCCACAGGCTGAGCCAGCCGACCTGGTCGTCGTTCATGCCCACCTCGACGGCGATGTTGGACTGCAGCGCCAGGCCCAGGCCCATCGCGCCGGCCGGCAGCAGCGCGAAGAACAGTGCGGCGAAGGCGCCGCGCGTGCCCAGGAAGCTGCGGAAGGCCTCGACCGCGAAGTTCCTCATCTCGCGCCCGGCTGAGGCCAGGCCCGGCGCGCGCCGGTCGGCTTCGGGCGTGGGCTTTTCCTGCAGCGGCAGTGCGATGAAGATCGTCACCAGCGCAATGCAGGCAGCCACGAAGACGAAGCCGCCCTTGATGCCGATGTAGGGCATGAGGAACAGCACGCCACTGCCGCCGATGGCGGTGCCAATGGCCGCGCCGCCGAACATCACGCCGTTGGCCAGGCCGCGCTCGTCGGGCGCCAGTGTGTTGACGGCCAGCGCGTCGATGGCCACGTCCTGCATGGCGCCGAAGCTGTTGTGGATCAGCAGCACGCTGGTCAGCAGGCCCAGTTGCGACGGCAGGTTCAGCCCGGTGCAGGCCAGCAGCGTGATGATCAGCATGAGCTGCGTGCCGATGATCCACGCCCGCCGGCGCCCGAAGCGCTCGGACACGAAGACGTCGATGAAGGGCCCGAAAGCCCACTTGAAGGCCCAGGGCAGGTAGAAGCTGCCGACGAAGGCGCCGATCTCGGCCGGCCCCACGTCCTGCCGCCGCAGCTGCGTGGCGATGGCGGTGGCGGCAAAACCCAGCGGTATGCCTTCGGTGACGTACAAAAAGAAAAAGGCCGTCAGGCGGCCCCAGCGTGTGGCGAGCAGGTTGGGCATCTTCATGCCCCTAGTTTCGCAGAGGCTACGGACATCCGGCCTACCGGACGACCCCCGGACTGAGCCATTGCTTCCACACCATCGCCCCGCTCGAATGCGGGGCCAGCGCCGCTTCCAGCGCGGCCGTGTCGGTGCTGCGGGCGAACAGCACCTCGGCCACCGGCCCTTCCTTCAGCGTGTACCAGGCGCCCGCGGCGCCGCCGTCGACCAGCGCTTTCAAGGCCGCGGCCGGCGCGGGCGCGCTGCGCGGCACCAGCACGATGCGCACCTCTTCGATCTTCGATGCGTCGATGCCTTCGGTGTTGAGCGCCTTGTAGGCGACGGCCGGCACGGCGTTCAGCGTCATGTAGCCCTCGCGCACGTATTCGTCGGGCTGGAAGTAGCCCATCAGCTCGTCGCGCGAGGCGGCGCGCACGGTGACGATGCCGCGCTTGACGCCGCTGGGGTCGGCCAGCGGCCCGGCCGAGAACAGCTTGCCCAGCGCAAACAGGCGCTTGAAGTTCTCGATGTGGCCGCGCTGCATGGCCATCACGGCTTCCTTGTCGGGCGGCGTCGGGCGGCCCTTCTCCAGGAAGATGAACCACAGGTCATCGCCAGCGGCCCGGGCCAGGGCGGGAACGGCCAGCGCTGCGGCAGCAGCGGCAAAGTGGCGGCGAAGCATCGTCAAGCCCTTCCTGTCATCACGGCGGACCGCGTCGATAGCATGATGATGCCGCCAAGAACAAGGACCCCGCCATGACCCAGAACCCGCATCCCTACGCCAGCACCATCAAGACCTTCCGCACCGCCAGCGGCAGGGAAGGCCACTTCCACTCGCTGCCCGCCCTGGCGCGGCGCTTCCCGGGCGTGAGCCGGCTGCCGCACAGCCTGCGCATCGTGCTGGAAAGTGTGCTGCGCAACTGCGACGGCCAGAAGGTCACGCCCGAGCACGTGGCGCAGCTGGCGCAGTGGAAGGCCACGGCCGAGCGCACCGAAGAGATCCCCTTCGTCGTCGCCCGCGTCGTGCTGCAGGACTTCACCGGTGTGCCGCTGCTGGCCGACCTGGCCGCCATGCGCAACGTCGCCGCGCGCCTGGGCCAGGACCCGGGGCGCATCGAACCGCTGGTGCCGGTGGACCTGGTGGTCGACCACAGCGTGATGGTCGACCATTACGGCAGCAAGAAGGCGCTGGACCTGAACATGAAGCTGGAGTTCCAGCGCAACCAGGAGCGCTACCAGTTCATGAAGTGGGGCATGGGCGCCTTC
>CAYREA010000324.1:0-4773 GCA_964423075.1 uncultured Rubrivivax sp.
CCTGGTCGACCCAGCGCACCACGTAGCCCAGGATGCCCTGCGCGTTGTTGTCCAGCTCCTGCTGCTTCTCGGCCGCGCTCCAGTTCGGGTTGGCGGCCACGGGCACGGTGAGCAGGCCGGTGAGCAGGGCCTCGCGCTGGCTGGCGTAGTCGAGCTTTTCCAGCTCTTCCTGCACCGCGGCCACGTCCACCTGGTGGTAGTGCAGGGCGTGCAGCGTGGCGGCGGTGGGGCTGGGCACCCAGGCGGTGTTGGCACCGGCCTTGGGGTGCGCGATCTTCTGCTCCAGCATCGCGGCCATCAGGTCGGGCATGGCCCACATGCCCTTGCCGATCTGCGCCTTGCCGCGCAGGCCGCAGGCCAGGCCCACCAGCACGTTGCTGCGTTCGTAGGCCTGGATCCATTCGCTGGTCTTCATGTCGCCCTTGCGGCGCATCGGGCCAGCCAGCATGGCGGTGTGCATCTCGTCGCCGGTGCGGTCGAGGAAGCCGGTGTTGATGAAGGCCACCCGGCTGGAAGCGGCGCCGATGCAGGCCGCCAGGTTCACGCTGGTGCGGCGCTCCTCGTCCATGATGCCCAGCTTCACGGTGCTGGCGGGCAGGCCCAGCAGCCGCTCGACGCGGCCGAACAGCTCGCTGGCAAAGGCCACCTCGGCCGGGCCGTGCATCTTGGGCTTGACGATGTAGACGCTGCCGGCGCGGCTGTTGACGATGCCGCCCTCGCCATGGCGCTGCAGGTCGTGCAGCGCGATGGTGGTGGAGACCACGGCGTCGAGGATGCCTTCGGGGATCTCCTTCCCGCCGTCCCACAGCACCGCCGGGTTCGTCATCAGGTGGCCGACATTGCGCAGGAACATCAGGCTGCGGCCGTGCAGGATGATGTCTTCGCCGGCAGCGCCGTGGTAGCGCCGGTCGCCGTTCAGGCCGCGCGTGAAGCTCTTGCCGCCCTTGCTGACCTGCTCGGTGAGCGTGCCCTTCAGGATGCCGAGCCAGTTGCGGTAGCCCAGCACCTTGTCGTCCGCGTCGACGGCGGCGACCGAGTCTTCGAGGTCGAGGATGGTGGACAGCGCCGCTTCCATCACCAGGTCGGACACGCCCGCTGGGTCGCCGCGGCCGATGGTGCTGGTGCGGTCGATGCGAACGTCCACGTGCAGGCCGTTGTGGCGCAGCAGCACGCCGCTGGGCGAGGCCGGGTCGCCCTGGAAGCCGACCAGCTGCGAAGGATCACGCAGCTCGACGATGCGGCCCGACTTCAGCGCCACGTGCAGGTGGCCGTGTTCCACCACGTAGGCCGTGCTGTCGAGGTGGCTGCCTTCCACCAGCGGCGCGCACTGGTCGAGGAAGCGGCGCGCGAACTCGATGACGCGCGCGCCGCGCACCGGGTTGTAGGCGCCGCTGCGCTCGGCGCCGCCGGTCTCGGCAATGGCGTCGGTGCCGTAGAGCGCGTCGTACAGCGAACCCCAGCGTGCATTGGCGGCGTTCAGGGCATAACGGGCATTGAGGATGGGCACCACCAGCTGCGGCCCGGCCTGCAGCGCCAGTTCAGCGTCGACGTTCTCGGTGGTGGCCTTCACGCCGGCGGGCACCGGCACCAGGTAGCCGATGCGTTCGAGGAAGCTGCGGTAGGCCGGCATGTCGGTGATCGGGCCGGGGTGCGCGCGGTGCCAGGCGTCGAGCTCGCTCTGCAGCCGGTCGCGTTCGGCCAGCAGGGCGGCGTTCTTCGGCGCCAGCTCACGCACGATGGCGTCGAAGCCGGCCCAGAAGCGGGCCGGCTCGATGCCGGTGCCGGGCAGGGCTTCGTCTTCGATGAAACGCACGAGCACGTCGGCGACTTGCAGGCTGTGGATGGAGGTGCGCATGATGGTCCTCGCGTTGGGGTCAGTGGGCAGGAGGGGCAGCCGGCGCGAACAGCGGCAGCACGTCGCGCAGGCTGCGCCCGGTGTGGGTGGGTGATGTGTCCAGGCGCTCCAGCGGAGCGCCAGCGCGGTTCACCCACAGTGTCGTGTAGCCGTACCAGGTGGCGCCGATGGCGTCCCAGCCGTTGCTGCTGACGAACAGGATGTCGCGTGCCGGCAGGCCCAGGGCGGCGGGGCCGAGTGCGTAGGCGGCGGGGTCGGTCTTGAAGCGGCGCGTGGCGTGCACGCTCAGCACATGCTGCAGGAAGCCGGTGAAGCCGGCGCTCTTGACGGCCACGCCCAGCATCTCGGGGTCGCCGTTGGAGAGGATGCCGGCCGGCACGCCGCGGCGCTTCAGCTCGGCCAGCACCTCGCGGTTCTCGGGGAAGGCGCTGAGGTGGCGGTACTCGTTCATCAGGCGTTCTTCGAGTGCCGGCGTCAGGGGCAGGTTCAGCTTCTGTGCGCTGAACTGCAGGGCGGCGCGCGTCAGTTCCCAGAACGGGCGGTAGCGGGCACCGTCGGGGCTGCTCATCGACACCAAGCGCGTGTATTCGATCTGCCTCTCGCGCCACAGCAGGCTCAGGCGTTCGCCCTGTCCGGGGAACAGCTGCTCGGCGAGCAAGGCCACGCTGTGCACGTCGAACAGCGTGCCATAGGCGTCGAAGAGCACCGCGCGCAGCGTCATGGGAGCACTGTATTCGATATGCTCAGCGGCATTAAGTAGCCCAAATGCGATGGATTTGTGCGTTGAATGTGCATAATCCCACCGCATGGATCGGCTCAAGCAGATCGAGTCTTTCGTCGCCGTGGCCACCAAGGGCAGCCTGACGGCCGCCGCGCAGGCCGAGGGTGTGGCGCCGGCGGTCATCGGCCGCCGCATCGACGGGCTGGAAGAGCGCCTGGGCGTGAAGCTGCTGGTGCGCACCACGCGCCGCATCACGCTCACGCACGAAGGCAGCGCCTTCCTCGAAGACTGCCAACGCCTGCTGGCCGACATCGCCAGCGCCGAGGCCAGCGTCAGCGCCGGCGGGGTGAAGGCCAGTGGCCACCTGCGCATCACGGCGCCCGCCGGCTTCGGCCGCCGCCATGTGGCGCCGCTGGTGCCGGGTTTCCGGGCCGCGCATCCGGAGGTGAGCCTGTCGCTGAACCTCAGCGACCGCGTGGTCGACATCGTCAACGAAGGTTTCGACTGCGCCATCCGCGTCGGCGACCTGCCCGATTCCAGCCTCGTCAGCGTCCGCTTGGCCGACAACCGGCGTCTGTGCGTGGCCACGCCCGAGTACCTGCAGCGCGCCGGTGTGCCGGCGGCGCCGGCCGACCTGATGCGCCATGCCTGCCTGACGCTCAGTTCCGACGCCAGCCAGACACGCGGCTGGGCCTTCACGGTGGAAGGCGAGGTCACCCACCTGCGCCCCAGCGGCCCGTTGGACTGCAGCGACGGCCAGGTGCTGCACGACTGGTGCCTGCAGGGCCTGGGCATCGCCTGGCGCAGCACCTGGGAGGTGGAACGCGACGTGGCGGCCGGCCGCCTGCAGGTGGTGCTGGAAGAGTTCGCCGCGCCGCCCAACGGCATCTTCGCCGTGTTCCCGCATGCCAAGCACCTGCCGCTGCGCGTGCGCCTGTGGATCGACTTCATCAAGCACACCTACCGCGATCCGAAGTACTGGGCGGGCAGCACCGCGTGAGCATGAAAAAAGGGGCGCCGCAGCGCCCCTTCGTGATTCAGGCCGGGAGCCGGTGCATCACTTGGCCGCTTCCGCGTCCTTCGAGCACTTCTTCAGGAAGCTGGTCTTGGCGGCGCCGGCCAGCGGCTTGCCGTTCTTGTCCACGGCCTTGGTTTCGCAGGCGGCGCCGGCAGCGGCCATCTTTTCGCACTTCTTGATGGAACTGTCCTTGGCGGCGCCGGCCAGCGGCTTGCCGTTCTTGTCCACGGCCTTGGCTTCGCAGCCGCTGTCGGCGGCAAAGGCCTGGCCGGCAAACAGGGCGCAGGCGGCGATCAGGGCGGTCAGCAGGGATTTCTTCATGGCGGGGTTCTCCTCGTCCGTGGGTGGGGTGGCTGGACTTGCCGCCGCCGATTTCAACAGAGCAAGCCGACGCCGGGCTACTCGTGAACGCGCGGCTGTCGTTTTCCGCCGACCGGACTTTGGTCCTGCCCTGCCGCTACATGATGCGGCGCGGGTGCGCCAGCGCCTCGTGCGCCGCGTGCAGACGCTTCACCAGAACACCGATGAAGGCCTTGTCGAACAGGTGCCGGGTGGCCAGCGAGAGCTGGTCCATGGCCTCGGGTGTGAACGCCACCGTGGTGGCCTGCTGCGCGACGAGGATGTCCACCGAGTGCGTGCGCAGCTCGGGGCTGGGCGCCAGGTAGGCCATCTCGCCCACCGAGGCGCCGGCGTTCAGCGTGGCCACGGCACGGCCGTCGCGGTACACCTCCACCTGCCCCTGCGTGACGATGTGGAAGCTGTTGCCCATCTCGCCCTTGCGGTACAGCGCCTCGCCATAGGTATGGCGCTGCCACTTGGCGCGATGCACCACTTCCCAGAGTTCGACGTCGCCGAAGCCGGTGAAGAACTCCAGCGAGCGCAGCAGCGTGAAGCGTTCGCTGTCCAGCACCTCCTGCACCGAACCCTGCGCGAGCGACCGGTCGTGGCCCAGTGCCGACAGCGCCTGCGCGAATTCCTGCCAGTTGGCCGGGCGCAGCTCGCGTTCCTTGGCCAGGCTCTGCTCGATCAGCGCCTGCAGCGCCGGCGGCACGCCTTCGCGCAGGCTCGACAGCGGCGGCGCGGTGCCGTGGTAGATCTGGTTCATGATGGCCTGCTGCTGCACTGCGTCGAAGGGCGGGCGCCCGGCGATCAGGTGGTACAGCACGGCGGCCAGCGAGT
>CAYREA010000325.1:0-4740 GCA_964423075.1 uncultured Rubrivivax sp.
CCATCGAGATGGCCAAGCGCGCCGGCTGGACCAACGTCATCAGCCACCGCAGCGGCGAGACCGAAGACAGCACCATCGCCGACATCGCGGTGGGCACCAACGCCGGGCAGATCAAGACCGGCTCGATGTCGCGCAGCGACCGCATCGCGAAGTACAACCAGCTGCTGCGCATCGAGGAAGACCTCGGCGACGTGGCGAACTATCCGGGCCGCGCGGCCTTCTACAACATCAAGTGAAGCCGTGGCCCGCTGGACCACGGTCGCCCTTGCCGCCGGCTTGCTGGCGGTGCAGGCCGACCTCTGGTTCGGAAAGGGCAACATGCCCTATGTGATGAGCCTGCGCAAGCAGGTCGACGCGCAGCGCGAAGCCAACACCACGGCGCGCGAGCGCAATGCGCGCGTGACGGCCGAGGTCAGCGACCTCAAGGAAGGCCTGGAGATGGTGGAAGAGAAGGCACGCGCCGAGCTGGGCATGGTGCGGCCGGACGAGATCCTGGTCCAGGTCACCAAGCGACAGTAGCCGGGGCGCCGTGCTCGATTCGCTGCTGCAAGCCGCGCGCCCCCTGCTGGGCGCGGCCTTCACCGCCTGGGGCAGCCCCGTCACCTGGCTGGAGATCGTGGCCTTCGTGCTGGCCGTGTGCATGGTGCTGGCCAACTTCCGCGTCAACCCCATCGGCTGGCCGCTGGCCATCGTGAGTTCGCTGCTGTATGCGCTGCTGTTCGCCGACAGCAAGCTCTACGGCGAAGCCTCGCTGCAGCTGGTGTTCATTGCCGTGGCGGCGTGGGGCTGGTGGCAGTGGCAACGTGGGCGCGGCCTGGATGGCAATGCGCTGCGCGTGCGCTCGCTGGCACCACGTTGGCGCCTGCTGGCCCTGGCGGCCACGCTGGCCGCCTGGCCGCTGCTGGCCCTGCTGCTGCAGCACACCACCGACAGCGACGTGCCCTGGCTCGACGCGCTGCCCACCGTGGCCAGCATCACCGGCCAGCTGCTGCTGGGCCGCAAGCTGGTGGAAAACTGGCCGGTGTGGGTGATGGTCAACATCGTCAGCGTCGGCCTCTTTGCCTACAAGGGCCTGTGGCTGACGGTGCTGCTGTACGCCCTGTTCACGCTGATGGCGCTGGCCGGCTGGCGCGCCTGGCGACGGCTCGAAGCACAGGGTGCGGCGCATGCCTGAACCGGCCATCCGCCTGGCCATCGTCGGTGCCGAAAGCACCGGCAAGACGACGCTGGCCGCCGCGCTGGCCCCCCGCCTGGCCCGGGACTGCGGCCTGCGCGTGACCTGGGTGCCCGAGGTGCTGCGCGACTGGTGCCAGCACATGGGCCGCACGCCGCGCGCGCCCGAGCAGGCGGCCCTGGTGCGCGCCCAGCACGAGCGCATCGAGGCGGCGGCCGCCACGCACGACGTGGTGATCTGCGACACCACCGCGCTGATGACGGCCGTCTACAGCCGCATGGTGTTCGCCGACCGCAGCCTGGACGAGCGCGCGGTGGCGCTGCACAGCCGTATGTCGCTCACGCTCTTGACCGCGCTCGACCTGCCCTGGGTGGCCGACGGCATCCAGCGCGACGGCCCGCACGTGCGCGAGCCGGTGGACCGCCTGCTGCGCGAACTGCTGATCCGGCACCACCTGCCCTGGAGCCTGGTCGCCGGCCACGGCGAGGCACGTGTCGAGGCGGCCGTGGACGCCGTGGCGCCGCTGCTGCGCGGCAGTACCGGCGGGCGCGGTGGCCTCTTCACGCGCCTGGCCGAACGCAACGCCGAACCGGCGGCCCGGCGCTGGCGCTGCGAGAACTGCGACGACCCGGCCTGCGAGCACCGGCTGCAGCAGGCGCGCTACTGAACCGCGGGGCTGGAAGGCGGCTGGTCGCGCGTGGGCGTGAACAGCTCGCCCACGTCAACGGCGTCGTAGTGGTACTGCTGGCCGCAGAAGTCGCAGCCCACCTCCACCAGGCCGCGCTCGGCGATCAGGCCGTCGCTTTCCTCGCGGCCCAGGCCGCGCAACATGCCGCTCACGCGCTCGCGCGAGCAGGTGCAGGCAAAGCGCGGGCGCTGCGGTTCGAACACGCGCAGCGTCTCTTCCCAGAACAGGCGGTGCAGGATCTGCTCGGGCGGCAACTTGAGGAGTTCATCGCGCGTGAGCGTGGCGGCCAGCATCGCGATGCGGTTGAAGGCCTCGGACAGGCCGATGTCGTCTTCGTTGCGGCGGCCTGCCAGATTGCCGTCGCCTTCCACGGGCAGGCGCTGGATCAGGAGGCCCGCCGCCACCTCGCCGTTGGCGGCCAGGATCAGGCGTGTGTCGAGCTGCTCGCTCTGCAGCATGTAGTGCTCCAGCACCTGCTGCACCTGCTGCAGCGGCTCGCGCTGGTCGCCGTGCAGCGGCACCACGCCTTGATAGGGCTGCTGGCCCGGCAGCCGGTCCTTGGGGTCGAGCGTGATGGCGCAGCGGCCCTGGCCGTGCACGTTCACCAGGGCCTCGAGCTGCGCGCCCGCGGCCACCTCGCCCACCACCTTGGCGGTAGTCCGAAAGGACAGATCGGGCTGCACCTCGGCCACCGCCAGCTTCACAGGCCCGTCGCCGAAGACCTGCAGCACCAGCGCGCCGTTGAACTTGATGTTGGACTGCATCAGCACGCCCGCGGCCGCCATCTCGCCCAGCAGCACACGCACCTCCGGCGGAAACTCGCCCACGGCCTGGCGGCGGCGCTGCACCTCCTGCCAGGCGTCGGTCAGGCGCACCAGCGCGCCGCGCACGGGCAGGCCTTCGAACAGGAACTTGGTCAATTCGCTCATCGGTCCAGCCTCTTGAGCTGCGTGCGGTGCAGCCGTGCTTTTTCGACGTAATGCAGGGCGGTCATGCGCAGGCGCGCCACCTGCTCGGGCGTGACCTCGCGCACCACCTTGGCCGGTGCGCCCAGGATCAGGCTGTGGTCGGGGAACTCCTTGCCCTCGGTCACCACGCTGCCGGCCCCCACCAGGCAGCCGCGGCCGATGCGCGCGCCGTTCAGCACCACGGCCTGGATGCCCACCAGCGAACCTTCACCCACCGTGCAGCCGTGCAGCATCACCTGGTGGCCCACCGAGACATCGTCTTCCAGCAGCAGCGGAAAGCCGGGGTCGCTGTGCAGCACGCTGCCGTCCTGGATGTTGACGCGCGCGCCCAAGGTGAGCCATTCGTTGTCGCCGCGCAGCACGGCGCCGTACCAGACGCTGGCGTCTTCGCCCATCTGCACACGGCCGATGACCTGGGCGCTGTCTGCCACCCAGGCGCTGGCGGCGATGCGGGGAACCTCGTCCCCGAGCTGGTAGATGGCCACGACGTCTCCCGGGCAAAGCCGATAATTCTAGGGATGGAGTTGCGTCGTGCCGCCTTGAAGGCCTTGGCCCTCGTCGATCCGCAGGCCAAGGTGGCTGCGGTGCAGGCGCTGGTGGCTGCAGTGCCAACGGTGGACACGCTGGCCGTGCTGGCGCCCGAGGCGCCTTTGCCGGGACGCCCGGCGCGCCCCTTGCTGGTGGCGCCAGCCCGGCTGCCGCAGCGCTCGCCCTTCACCACGGAAGGCCGCGCCGCCCTCTTGCACGCGGTGGCCCACATCGAGTTCAACGCCATCAACCTGGCGCTCGACGCGGCCTGGCGCTTCCCTGGACTGCCCGAGCCCTACTACCGCGACTGGCTGCGCGTGGCCGGCGAGGAAGCCCACCACTACAGCCTGCTGGCCGAGCACCTGGCCACGCTGGGCCACGGCTACGGCGACTTCGACGCCCACGACGGCCTGTGGGAGATGGTGCAGAAGACCGCGCACGACGTGCTGGCGCGCATGGCCCTGGTGCCGCGCACGCTGGAAGCGCGTGGCCTGGACGCCACGCCGCCGATGCAGGCGCGCCTGCGCCGGGCCGGCGATGAGCGCGCGGTGGCGATCCTCGACATCATCCTGCGCGACGAGGTGGGCCATGTCGCCATCGGCAACCACTGGTTCCGCTGGCTCTGCGAGCGCGAGGGGCTCGACCCGCTGTGTGCCTACGACAGCCTGGCCGCACACCACGGCGCACCGCGCCTGCGCGGCCCCTTCAACCTCGAAGCGCGCACGGCCGCCGGCTTCACCGCCGACGAAATCGCGCGCCTCGGGCAGGCCTGAATCCTGCGTGTGCGCATTACACTGCGCCCCTTCCACAAACCCACACGCCGACAACCATGACGCTGCTGTCTACCCGTCGCTTCCTGCACATCGCCGGCCTGGCCGCCGCCACGCTGATCTTCACCGCCTGCGGCAAGAAGGAAGAGCCGCCGCCCGCGCCGGCCCCCGTGGCTTCGGCCCCGGCGCCCGCCCCGGTCAAGGTCTACGCCGTGGGCACCGACGCCGCCTACGCGCCCTTCGAGAGCCAGAACGACAAGGGCGAAATCGTCGGCTTCGACATCGAGGTGGTGCAGGCCATCGCCAAGAAGGCCGGCATCGAGGTGAAGTTCATCAACACCCCCTGGGAAGGCATCTTCAACACGCTGGCGCAGGGCGACCGCGACCTCGTGGTGTCGGCCGTGACCATCACCGCCGAGCGCAAGCAGACGATGGACTTCAGCGAGCCCTACTTCGACGCGCAGCAGCTCATCGCCGTCAAGCAGAACAGCAAGGTGGCCAAGTTCGCCGACCTGAAGAAGCTCAAGGTCGGCGTGCAGACCGGCACCACGGGCGACGAGGCCGTGACCAAGCTGCATGGCAAGACCAGCGCCAACATCAAGCGCTTCGAGT
>CAYREA010000326.1:0-4712 GCA_964423075.1 uncultured Rubrivivax sp.
TGCCGCACAGGTCTTCGTAGCTCAGGCCCTTGCGGCCCAGGTGGCGTTCGGCCAGCGATTCCAGGCTGTGCTTGAGATGCGCCTCCAGCACATAACTCTCCAGCATCGTGTCATGCCGGTAGCCGCGCACGCTGATGCCGGCATTCGCGAAGACGTGCAGGTCGTACTTGACGTTCTGGCCCAGCTTGGCGCGGCTGCCGTCTTCCAGCCAGGGCTTGAGCCTCGCAAGCACCTCGTCGATGGGCAACTGCTCGGGCGCGTCGGGGTAGCTGTGGGCCAAGGGGATGTAGGCCGCGCGGCCGGGCTCGGTGGCCAGGCTGATGCCGACGATGCGAGCCTGCATGCCGTCCAGGCTGTCGGTCTCGGTGTCCAGCGCCACCAGTTCGGCCGCCTGGGCCTGCTGCAACCAGGCGTCGAAGCGTTCCCAGGTGACGATGGTCTCGTACTCGCGCGCCAGCGGCGCGGCCGGGGCACGGGACGGCGCGTGGCTCACGGCGTCGGGCGCCACCGTGGGCCGGGGGGCGTCGCCCAGGCCGGCGTCGATCTCCCTGAGCCAGCTGCGGAAGCCGTAGCGCTGGTAGAAGTCGTGCAGGCCGCTGCGGCTTTCCTCGCGCAGCGCCAGCGCCTCCAGCGCCGGCCAGCCGTCCACGTGGCCGGTGAGGTCGCAGTCGGTGACCACGGTGATGAGCTTGCGGCCCGTGGGCAGCCAGCCGAGCGCCTTGCGCAGGTTCTCACCGGCCACGCCCTTGATGCCGTCGGCCGCGGCCACCACGCCGTCCAGGCTGCCGAAGTCGGCGATCCACTTCGCCGCCGTCTTGGGGCCCACCTTGTCGACGCCGGGCACGTTGTCCACCGTGTCACCGATGAGCGTGAGGTAGTCGACGATGCGCTCCGGCGGCACGCCGAACTTGGCCTTCACGCCTTCGATGTCCAGCCGCTCGTTGCTCATGGTGTTGATGAGCGTGATGTCGGCCGTGACCAGCTGCGCCAGGTCCTTGTCGCCGGTGCTGATGACCACCTTGTGCCCGCTGGCTGCACCCAGGCGTGCCAGCGTGCCGATGGCGTCGTCGGCCTCGATGCCCGGCACCTCCAGCACCGGCCAGCCGAGCAGGCGCACCACCTCGTGGATGGGCTCGATCTGCTGCACCAACGCCTCGGGCATGGGCGCGCGCTGGGCCTTGTACGCCGGGTACCAGTCGTCGCGGAAGGTCTTGCCTTTGGCATCGAACACGCAGGCGGCGTGCTCGGCCGGGATCTGCTCGCGCAGCCGCTTCATCATCGCCACCATGCCGTGCACGGCGCC
The DNA here is from genome assembly GCA_964423075.1 of uncultured Rubrivivax sp. Lineage (GTDB taxonomy): Bacteria > Pseudomonadota > Gammaproteobacteria > Burkholderiales > Burkholderiaceae_C > Rubrivivax. Next base: position 1,304 of record CAYREA010000326.1, read on the forward strand.
GGTGGGGAAACCGTCGGGCGCGCGCAGGTCGGGCATGGCGTGGAAGGCGCGGTAGAGGTAGCTGGAACCGTCCACCAGCAGCAGGGTTTTCTCGCTCATCCGTTCATTGTGCGGGTTCAAGCGGGGGCGTCCCGCGCCGCGGGGGTGCCGCTGCGTAGAATCCCGGGGATGCATGCCACTGCCCGTCTGGGGCTCCTCGCCGCCGGTCTGACGCTCGCCGCTGCCTGCGGCGCCCAGACCACCGCCACCCCGCCGGCCCCGCCCCGGCTCCAGGCGCCGCCGCTGCCGCCGGCCACTGCGGCTTCCGCGGCCACCAGCCGCACCGCGCTGACGAAGACCGTGGTCGAGGACGACGCCGTGCGCATCGAGGAAACCCGCCTGCGTGGCGCGCCGCAGCGCATCGTGGTGCGCAGCAAGGTGCCGGGCGCCAAGGACTACGAGATCATCGTGCCGGCCGCCGGCAAGGACCCTTCCCAGGAAAACGGCGCTGCCGGCAAGCGCGCCTGGTCGATCTTCTCCTTCTAGCGCCACCGTGGCCGTCTACACCGAGGTCGGCTTCGCGGAAGCCGACGCCCTGTGCCAACGCCTGGGCCTCGGCGCGTTGACCGACCTGCAGGGCATCCGCTCGGGCATCGAGAACACCAACTACTACGCCGCCACCGTGCGCGGCCAATGGGTGCTGACGCTGTTCGAACGCCTGCCGGCGGACGAACTGCCCTACTACCTGAAGCTGATGCAGCACCTGGCCGAACGCGGCATCCCGGTGCCTTCGCCCCAGGCCGAAAGCGACGGCGCCCTGGTGCACACCGTGGCCGGCAAGCCCGCCGCCGTGGTGACGCGCCTGCCCGGCAGCCACCGCCTGCGGCCCGACGCCGCCCACTGCCGCCAGGTGGGCCGCATGCTGGGCCGCATGCACCTGGCGGTGGCCGACTTCCCGCTCGCCAAGCCGCACGACCGCGGCCTGGCCTGGTGGGCCGACACCGTGCCCGTGGTGCTGCCCCACCTGCCGCCGCCCCAGGCCGCGCTGCTGCAGGACGAACTGGCCTTCCAGCAGCAGTTCGCCGCCTCGCCCGCGGGCCAGGCGCTGCCGCGCGGCGCCATCCATGCCGACCTGTTCCGCGACAACGTCATGTTCGACGACACCGCCGGCCCCGACCAGCTCTGCGGCTTCTTCGACTTCTACTTCGCCGGCACCGACAGCTTCCTCTTCGACCTGGCCGTGTGCCTGAACGACTGGTGCTGCGACGCCAACACCGGCGCCCTGGTGGAGCCCCTGGCCACGGCCTTCGCGCAGGCCTACGAATCGGCGCGGCCGCTGTCCGGCGCCGAGCACCGCGCACTGCCGGCGCTGCTGCGCGCCGCCGCGCTGCGTTTCTGGATCAGCCGCCTGTGGGACTGGCACCTGCCGCGCCCGGCGGCGCTGCTGGCGCCCAAGGACCCGGCACACTTCGAGCGCGTGCTGCGCGCGCGCATCGCCGCGCCCTGGCACGCCGCGTGAGGACACGACCATGCCCTTGACCCTCAAGTCCGTGGAAGCCGGCCATGGCTCGCGCTGGGTCGGCGACGCCTTCCGCCTGTTCGCGCGCCGGCCCATGGCCTTCACGCTGCTGGCCCTGGCCTACTTCGTGCTGGCCATGCTGATGCGCCTGCTGCCGCTGCTGGGCGCGTTGCTGCCGCTGGCGGCGATGCCGCTGCTTTCGCTGGGCTTCATGATCGCCGCGCAGTCGGCGCTGCTGGACGGGCCCGTGCACCCGCGCCAGTTCGTCGAGCCGCTGCTGACGGACAAGCCGCGGCGGCTGGCGCTGCTCAAGCTGTGCCTGGGTTACGCCGTGGCCATGGTGGTGGTGATGATCCTGGCCGACAGCGTCTCCGACGAGGCCTGGACGCGCATGCAGGCCCTGGACCCCAAGCGCCCCGACCTGCCGGCCCAGATGGAACTGCTGCTGCCCGCGCTGGGCCGCGGCATGGCGGTGCTGGCCCTGCTGGGCACGCTGGTGTCGGTGCCTTTCTGGCACGCGCCGGCGCTGGTGCACTGGGGCCGCCAGGGCGCCAAGCAGGCGCTGTTCTCCAGCACGCTGGCGATGTGGCGCACGCGCGGCGCCCTGTTCATCTACCTGGCGGCCTGGACGGGGCTGGTGCTGCTGATGGCGCTGGCCGCGGCCATCCTGATGGGCGCCCTGGGCCAGCAGCAGCCACCGGCGCTGCTGCTGCTGCCGCTGTCGCTGGTGCTGTCGGCGGTGTTCTACATCTCGACGCTGTTCTGCTTCAACGACACCTTCGGCCACGCACCGGAGCAGGTGGCCGAGGAACCCCGGCCCCCGCGCTGAATCGCCGCCGCAGGCGGCTCAGTCCACCGGCGTGAGCTTGGCGATGGACAGCGCCAGCCACTTCACGCCGTGGCGCCCGAAGCTCACCTGCGCGCGCGCATCGGCGCCGCGGCCTTCGAGCACGTTGATGATGCCTTCGCCGAACTTGGTGTGGAACACCGCCTGGCCCACGCGCAGGCCGGCCGCCTGCCCGGCCGCCGCGGCCACGAAGGCCGGTGCCGGCGGCGGCGCCTCCACGCGCCCGGCACCGACGATGCCGCTCAAGCCGCTGCCGCGCTGCCAGGCCTGCTGGTACTCGCGCGCATAGCCGCTGCCGAAGCCCTGCTGTTTCGGCGTCAGCCATTTCAGCGTGCCTTCGGGGATCTCGTCGAAGAAGCGGCTCTTCACGTTGTAGCGCGTCTGGCCGTGCAGCATGCGCGTCTGGCTGAAGCTGAGGTACAGACGCTTCCTGGCGCGCGTGATGGCCACGTACATCAGTCGGCGCTCTTCCTCCACGCCATCGGCATCGGACAGGCTCTGCTCGTGCGGGAACAGGCCTTCCTCGATGCCGGTGATGAACACGGCGTCGAACTCCAGGCCCTTGGCGCTGTGCACCGTCATCAGCTGGATGGCGTCCTGGCCGGCCTGGGCCTGGTTGTCGCCGGCTTCCAGGCTGGCGTGCGTGAGGAAGGCGGCCAGCGGCGACAGGATCTCGCCCGTCTCCACGTCAGGGGCCACATCGGTGGCCTGCTCGTCCACCGGCAGCGCCACGGCGTCCTTGCCGAAGCCTTCCTGGGTGACGAAGCTCTCGGCCGCGTTGACCAGTTCCTCCAGGTTCTCGATGCGGTCCTGGCCTTCCTTGTCGGTGCGGTAGAAGTCCACCAGCCCCGAGCGCTGCAGCATGTGCTCGATGATCTCGCGCAGCGTCAGGCCCTGCGTGGCGCTGCGCAGCTCGTCGACGAGCCTCACGAAGCCCGCGAGCTTCTGCCCCGCAGCCCCCGGCACCGCGCCCACGCTCTGCGCCAGGCTGCGGCCGCTGGCGCGCGCGGCGTCCTGCAGCTGCTCGATGCTGCGCGCGCCGATGCCGCGCGTGGGGAAGTTCA
>CAYREA010000327.1:0-4707 GCA_964423075.1 uncultured Rubrivivax sp.
CAGCAGGCCGACGACGCGACCCTTGGGGATGGTGAAGCTCACGTCGTCCACCGCGCGCTTGGCGCCGTAGCGCACGCTCAGGTTGCGCGCCTCGACGAGGGGCTGGCCGGTGATCTCGGCGCTCATGCTTGTTCCTCCCAGGAAAGTTGATCGGCGCCGATGTCCAGGCGGCGCAGGCGGTCGCGCAGGCGTGGCCATTCGTCATGCAGGAAACGTTCGCGCTCGGCCGCCTTGAGCTTTGCGCGCGCGCCGGGCACCACGAACAGGCCCAGGCCGCGGCGGTTCTCCAGCAGCCCCTCGTCACCCAGCGCCTGCAGCGCGCGGTTGACGGTGAGCGGGTTCAGGAGATAACGCCCGGCCAGGGCGCGCACGCTCGGCATGGCCTCGCCTTCGGGCGGATCGCCATCGAGCAGCTGCGCGGCCAGGATGTCGGCCAGCTGCTGGTAGATCGCTTGTTTCTGGTCCCAGGTCTGCATGGGGTGGGCCCGCTTGGTGTGTTGCTGATGTAGCACACCATATCGCCCCGTCCCGCCGGCCCCTAGCGCGTGGCGACAGGCTGCAGGTTCATCCGACGAACTGCGGGTGCCGGCGACCCCCGCATAAACAAGGCTGCGGATGGAGGCTCCGGCGCGCCTGCCTAGAGTGGGCCGCATGCCGTGGCACCCGCCCGCGGCCAACAAGAAGGAGGGCGCAGTGCACATCCAACCCAGGTGGACGGCAAGGGGCACAGCCGCGGCGGCGGCACTCGCGGCGGCCATGGCCCTGGCGGGCTGCAGTTCGCTGACTGCGGAGGACCTGAAGACCATGCTCGGCGGCGTCACCCAGGTGGCGCAGGCGGCGGGCGAGTACGAAGCGGCGCGCCGTGCCGGCCGCTCGGGGCCGGGCAGCAGCAGCAACTTCGCACAGGGTGCCAACGCCGGCAGCGCGCAGCCCGGCGCGACGGCGGCCTATGCGGCGGAACCGGCGGCCTACGCCGCGCTGTCCTGCGTGCGCGTCACCCAGCGTGGCGGGGCGGTGTGCATGGAAAATGGCTGTGGCAATGTCGTGATGCTCTATGCGCGCTCGGGTGCCGGCGCCTTCGGCCCGGTGGCCTTGGCGCCGGGGACCTGCGCGCCGGTGATTCCGGGCACCGTGGCCGCGGTGGCCTGCCGGCCGGGCGACCGCTTCGACTGGCAGCGCGCCGCCTGCTTGGGTTCCTGAAGCGGCCTCAGAACACCAGCCGGCCGCCGTCGGCCACCACGCCCAGGTCGACGAAGCGCGAGCCGTTGTGGTCTTCGGGGGCGAAGCGCACGCGGTAGCCGCCGAGGTCAAGGTCGCGCACGGCGGTCAGCGTGCTGGCCAGGCGCGTCGGCGTCAGGCCGGGGCCTGCGCGGCGCAGGCCTTCCAGCAGCACGCGCGCCGCGACATAACCTTCGAGCACCGTGTAGTTGGGCGCGGCGCCCGGCGCCACTCGCTTGAGCGCGGCGTGGAACTCGCGGTGGAACTGCAGGTGGTCGCGCCCCGGCTGCGGCAGCACCTGGATCATGATCAGGCCCGGCGCATGTTGCTTCAGGTCGGCCACCACGCGCGAGCCGGCGAACGAACTGGTGGCGAACTGCCCGCCGTAGCCGCGTTCGCGCATGCCCTTGACGATCAGCGTGATCGGCTTGGCATTGCTGATGAAGATCACCAGTTGCGGGTTGCCCTTCATCAGCGTCTCGATCTGCGGCGTGAAGTCCTCGGCGTTGCGGTCCAGCCCCACCACCGCCGCGGCGCTGAGCTTGTGCGCGGCCAGCGCGTCCTGCATGGCCTTCAGGTTGGCGGGGCCTACGTCGGCCAGGTAGGCCAGGGCGATGCGCGTGTAGCCCAGCGTGGCCACGTGGCCGACGATCTTGGCCATCTCGTCGGAGTAGCCGGCGCGCGTGTGGAAGAGGTAGGGGCTGTGCGCGGCCCGGATGCCCATGTTGCCGGTGGCCGGCGACAGCAGCGGCACCCGTGCCGAGTTGATGTAGCTCAGGCTGGCCTCGGTGCCGGCGCCGCTGGTGTAGCCGATGAGCGCCGTGACGCCGCTGCCTTCCACCAGCTTGCGGGTGTTGGCCAGTACGGCGTCGCGTTTGCCGCCGTCGTCGGCCGTCACCAGCTTCACCTGGCGCCCGGCTATGCCGCCGGCCGCATTGGCCGCGGCGAAGGCGGCCTCGATGCCCAGCTTCACGTCCTTGGCGTAGTCGGCCTGGCCGCCCGTGAAGCCCCCGCTCTGGCCCACCAGGATGGGCTCGTTCCCCTGGGCCCAAGCCTGCAGCAGCACGAGGCCCAGCAGCAGCGCCAGTGCCCCGCCGAGGAACAGTCGGATCGTGCCTGCGCGGGCAGCTTGAGACGGGTCGGTGGCGGTCGAGACTTTCGGCATGGTGGTCGGTTCTGAAAGGCGTTGCGGGGCTTTGGACTTGCGGATGCTCAGCGCGGCGGGGCGTAGTGGTCCGGCGGCTGCCCGGTCAGGCTTTCGAGGAAGGCCACCAGGTCAGCGGTGTCGGCGTCGCTGAGCGTGCGGCCCAGCTGCACCTCGGCCATCACGCGCACGGCGCGGTCGAGCGTGGCCACCGAGCCGTCGTGGAAGTAGGGCGCCGTCTTGGCCACGTTGCGCAACATCGGCACCCGGTAGACGTAGCGGTCGGCCTCCTGCTTGGTGCTGGTGTAGCGCCCGGCGTCGATGGCCTTGGAGCCGGTGGCCAGCCAGTAGTCCTTCACCACGCCGAACTTCTGGAAGCCGTTGCCGCCCAGCAGCGCGCCGCTGTGGCAGCCGGCGCAGCCGAAGTCCATGAACTTCTGCAGGCCTGCCACCGCCTGGGGCCGCAGCGCGGCCGCGTCGCCGCGCAGGAAGGCATCAAACGGGGCCGGCGTGCGCAGCGTGCGCTGGTAGGCGGCCAGCGCCTGCGCGTAGTGGCTGCCGCTCACCGGCTCGGCCGCGGCGGGGAAGGCGCTGCGGAAGGCGTCCTCGTAGCCGTTGGCCTTCAGCACACCCACCATCTGCGCCGCGTTGTCGAAGCCCATCGAGCCGGTGATGGAGCGCTCGGCCTGGTTGGCGCCGTCCTTGCGGTCGCCATACCAGCGCAGGCTGGTCTGGTCCTGGGCCATGAACATCGGCTGCGAGTGCAGCGTGGTGGCCTGGCCGCGTGCGTTGATCGACAAGGGCCGGCGGTCGGAGCTCCAGTCCTCGCGCGCATGGCAGCTGGCGCAGGCGGTCTTGCCGTCCAGCGACAGGCGCTGGTCCCAGAACAGCGCCCGGCCCAGCACGGCGGCTGGTTTGCCCACGTCGGCTGCCGATACCGGCTGCACCAGGCCGAACAGCCCCGATGCGCGTGTGCGCAAGGCGTCGACATCGAACTCCGCCTGCGTGGCGCAGCCCGCCACCAGCAGCAGGGCAAGGCTGCCCAGCACGACGCGACGTCGCAGCGTTGAACCCATTTGTGCAGACCTTTCGTGTGGGGGTTGGTAGCCTGGCTGCGGGTTAACCCGTCTGACCACAAACGTGAGATTTGTCACTTGCTATTGCGAACAAATCTCATCTGCGGCGCCGGCGCGATGCTAACGCCAATACGAAGGAACAGTAAATTCCCCAACCCCCCGACCAAGGGCCCGGGGCCGATGGCGCCCGTATGCTCGTTGCCCCGTGAGCACCCATCTCCTGACTCCGCAGATGGCCGGCGTGCTGGAACGCATACGCCGCGCCGGCCGCCCGCCCTTCCACACGCTGACGCCGGCCGAGGCACGTGCCGCCTACGCGGCCGGCGCCGAAGTGCTGGACCTGCCGCGTGCGCCGCTGGCCCGCGTCGAAGCGCTGAGCCTGCCCGGCGGCGACGGCCTGCCGCGCCCGGCGCGGCTGTATGCCGACGGGACCGGGCCGCGACCGGGGCTGCTGTACCTGCACGGCGGCGGCTTCGTCATCGGCAACCTGGAAACACACGACAGCCTGTGCCGCCAGATCGCGCGCCGCAGCGGGTTTGCCGTGGTGGCGCTGGACTACCGGCTGGCGCCCGAGCACCGTTTCCCAGCCGCACACGACGACGCCTTCGCCGCCCTGCACGCGCTGGCCCGCGAACCGGCGCGCTACGGCCTGGCCGAGCGGCCCCTGGCCGTGGCCGGCGACAGCGCCGGCGGCACGCTGGCGGCCGCCTGCGCCCTGCATGCCCGCGACACGGGCCTGCCGCTGGCGCTGCAGGTGCTGATCACACCCGGCACCGCGCCGCGCACCGACAGCGCCTCGCACCGCGTCTTCAGCCACGGCTTCCTGCTCGACAGCGATGCGATCCACTGGTTCTTCGACCAGACCATCGCCCGCGAGCAGCGCCACGACTGGCGCTTCGCGCCGCTGGAAGCCGACGTCGACGGCGTGGCACCGGCCTTCGTGCTGCTGGCCGAGTGCGACCCGCTGGTGGACGAAGGCCTGGCCTATGCCGACCGCCTGCGCGCCGCGGGCGTGGCGGTGGAACTGGAACTCTTCCGAGGCCTCACGCACGACTTCATCAAGATGGGCCGTGCCATTCCGCAGGCCCATGCGGCGCTGGACGCCATCGCCACCGCCCTGAAAGGAACCCTGCCGCCATGAAACGCAGCGACTTCCGTTTCCTCGAAGCCCTGCGCGTGCGCTGGGCCGAGGTGGACATGCAGAAGATCGTCTTCAACGGCCACTACCTGATGTACTTCGACACCGCGGTGGCCGGCTACTGGCGCGCG
>CAYREA010000328.1:0-4695 GCA_964423075.1 uncultured Rubrivivax sp.
GTGTAGTAGCGCATCAGGATGTGCGGCAGCGCGGCCGTGCCCACCATCAGGCAGAACACCAGGGCCAGGAAGTTGCGGCGCGACTCGTTGAAGGTCTTCTGCGCCTTCTCGTCGCCGTTCGGGTCACCCGCGAACTGCGCGGCATGGCGCGGCATGCCGGCCAGCGGCTTGGCGGCAGCGTCGGCCGCGGCCTTGGCGCGGGTCCAGGCGGCCTTGGCCTCGGCAGCGTCCTTGGGCAGTGCGGCAGCGGCCTTCTCGGCGGCCGCGATGTCGGCCGCCGGTGCGTTGGCGGCGCGCAGGTCTTCCAGCTTCTTGCGCGCGGCCTCGGTGTCGGCGGCCAGCGCGGTGGGCACGTCCTTCAGCTTCGCAGCCAGGTCGTCGCCGCGCTGCTTGAAGATGGCGATGACTTCCTTTTCCTTCGGGTCGTCGATCAGCTGCTTCTCGCGCGCAGTCACCTTCTCCAGCTGGTAGCCGTAGACGGCCTGCGGAATGGGCACGCCGGTCTGCTTCACCGACAGCCACACCACCGGGATCATGTAGGCCACGATCAGGATGATGTACTGCGCCACCTGCGTCCAGGTGACGGCACGCATGCCGCCCAGGAACGAGCACACCAGGATGCCGCCCAGGCCGACGAAGATGCCCACCTCGAAGGCCAGGCCCGACAGGCGCGTGGTGATCAGGCCGACGCCGTAGATCTGCGCCACCACGTAGGTGAACGAGCACAGGATGGCGGCGATGACGCCGACCATGCGAGCGATGTTGCCGTCGTAGCGCGCACCCAGGAAGTCGGGAATGGTGAACTGCCCGAACTTGCGCAGGTAGGGCGCCAGGAACAGCGCCACCAGGCAGTAGCCGCCCGTCCAGCCCATGATGAACGCCAGGCCGCCGTAACCCGTGAGGTACAGCGTGCCGGCCATGCCGATGAAGGAGGCCGCGCTCATCCAGTCGGCGCCGGTGGCCATGCCGTTGTAGACCGCCGGCACGCGCCGGCCGGCCACGTAGTACTCGGCCGCGTCGTTGGTGCGGCTCATGATGCCGATGCCGGCATACAGCGCCACCGTGGCCAGCAGGAACACGATGCCCATGGCACCGCGGCTCATGCCCATCTGCTCGGCGATGCCCATGGCGATCACGAAGAGCAGGAAGCCCCCGGTGTACCAGCCATAAACCTTGTTCAGGCCCTTCTTGAAGGCCTCGTTCGCTTCCTTGTTGGAAACGCCCGTTTTGGTTTCGAAACTCAAGCCCGCCATGTCATTCCTCCTCGGAGACGCCGTGTTCCTGGTCGAGCTTGTTCATGTAGCTCGCGTAGTACCAGATGATCGCGACATAGATGACCAGCGAGCCCTGCGACGCCATCCAGAAACTGAACGGCCAGCCGAAGAACGTGAACTGCAGGTCACGAGCGAAGTAGCTCACGACATAGGTCACCACGAACCAGATGGCCAGCAGGATTGCGGTGATCCGCAAGTTCTTCTGCCAGTACCTCTGGTGGTTCTCACTCACCTTCATTGCGACTCCTCTCGCCGTCTAGACACGCCCAGGATCGGGCCCCAACACCTCATGGGCCGCGGCGCTTTGCGCCGCCACCCCCTCACATCACGTCGCGGCCTTGCCCACGCTCAGCCCGGTTTCACGCTCGAGCTGCGCCGCCACCTTGGGCTCGAAGCCCTTCAGGTGGCGAATGACCTTCACCGCCTCGTCGGGCTGCTGCCGATCGACATGCACACGCGCCAGTTGGTACCAGCCATAAGGGCTCATGGGCTGCAGTTCGGTATTGCGCTTGAGCGGTACCACGGCTTCGTCGTAGCGCTGCAGGCGGATGAGCACCAGGCCCAGGCCGTACCAGGCGCGGTCGAGCTCGGGGCCGAGCTGGGTGGCACGGCGGAAGGCGGCCTCGGCCTCGTTCCAGCGGCCGGCACTTTCGAGCATGAAGCCATGGTTGAACCAGGTCGCCGCGTCGTTGCCGCGCAGTTGCACCAGGCGTGAAGAATCGTCCAGCGCCGCGGCCAGCTGGCCAGCTTGTGTGAGGAGGTGGGCTCGGCTGGCCAGGATGTAGGCGTCGTCGGGCCAGCGTGTTGCCATGCGGTTGAACAGCGCCAGCGCGGCCTTGTTGCGGCCCAGCACCAGCAGCGCCATGGCCTGCCACTTGCCGGCCAGGTAGGGTAGCGGCTTCACGGGCAACCGTCCTGGCCCACCAGGCCTGCCGTGATGCACAGGTTGGCGCGCTCGAAGGTGACGATGGCGTAGATCACCGCGAGCAGCAGGAAGGTGATGACGGGCACCTGGGTGTCGGACACCTGCACCGGGGTGATCTTGCGCACCAGCCAGGTGAAGGGCTTGGCCACCACCTGCAGCAGCTTGTAGAAGACGTTGGACTCGCGGCGTGCTCCCGCCAGGACATAGAGGATGCCCTGCCCCAGCAGGGCCAGCAGAGCGATGTAGAGGACCAGTTGCAACAGGTTCAGAAGAGTCAGCATGGTGTAGGACACGAGATGTACCGACTGTTTGATCCGGCGCTTACGGCTTTCTGACACGGCGGGCACTTCCGCTGGCAAGCACGGATAGGTTTTCCCCTAGGTACCCCTGAGCCGGATACTGGCCGGCGCAGGCGGCGGGCCTGAGACACCATGCGCAGACATGAAGCTGGCCGAAGGCATCCGCAAGCTTGGATTCCGCAAGTGGTACGAGCGCCAGCTGCTGCAGAGCCATGCCCACATGGCGCTCAGCTTCTGTTGCGGCATCGGCGTCTTCGCGGCTCTGGAGGCGGCGTCGCGCTTCCGCTCATGGGTGGATCAGCTCACCGACCTCGTGGCTCTGCTGGTGTGCAGCGCTGTCGGCTTGTGGGCCCTGCGGCGTTATCTGTACCTGCTGACCCACGCCGAGGCCATGGCCAACCAGGCCGAGTGCCGCGCCTGCAAGACCTACGGCCGCATCGAACTGCTGCAGGCCGGCGCCGAAGGCGACGAGGTCCAGGTGCGCTGCCGCCATTGCGGCCATGTCTGGCACATCCTGGGCTGACCCCGGCCGACCCGGAACGCCCGCTCAGGCGATGTGGCGCGCGGCGAAAGCGTCGGCCACGGTCTTGCCGCGGGCGTTGCCGATGATCTGCACCGCCATGCCCAGCAGGGGGCCGAGTTCGGCGGCACCGCGGGCCTTTTCCATGCGAATGGCCAGAGACTCACCGCTCGGGCCCAGCGTCTCGTTGAGCTCGCGCACGGCTGCACGCCGGCGGGCTTCGAAGTCGTTGATGGCGGCAGCGGCACGCTGAGGTGGCGCCGCACCTGCTGCCGGCAGCGAGGCCGGCGTCGTGATGGGGTGGTCGAGGTTCAGATCGACGGTGCGTTCGGCGGCGGCAGCCGCTTCGCGGCGGCGGATCAGGCCCTGCTCGAGCAGGGCCTGCAAAAAGTCACCCGGCGCGCCCAGGGTGGCCGCGGCCACCTCCAGTTGCGGAACCGGCGTATTGCCGTCGACCATGATGAGCATCGCCCGCAGTCGCGGTGGCAGCTTGCGCGAGCGTGCCTTCACCTCTTCGGCGCCAGCTTCCGTTTTCTCGAAGATCCTGGATTCGGCCATTCAATGCTCCTGCGCACGTCACTCAGCCCGCAACTCGCGCTGCAGGCCGCTGCGTCAAGCCCCACGACTTTTGAATGGAAAATCTTACCGCTGTCTGACAAACACAGAACCCCTGAAATGCAGGTACGAACGTGACCTACTCGGCGCGCAGGGCCGAGTCGTCAGGAATTCACGGCTCTCAACGTGCCGCCAGGCGCTGCCAGGTCTCGGCCACCGAGTCGGGGTTGAGCGACATCGAGACGATGCCCTCCTCGGCCAGCCAGTCGGCGAAATCCGGATGGTCGCTGGGGCCTTGGCCACAGATGCCCACGTACTTGCCGGTGGCGCGGCAGGCCGTGATGGCGCGCGAGATCATGGCTTTCACCGCCGGGTCGCGTTCGTCGAAGTCGCCGGCCAGTTGTTCCAGCCCCGAGTCGCGGTCCAGGCCCAAGGTGAGCTGGGTCAGGTCATTGCTGCCGATGGACATGCCGTCGAAGTGCTCCAGGAACTGGTCGGCCAGGATGGCGTTGCTGGGCACCTCGCACATCATGATCAGGCGCAGGCCGTCGACGCCGCGCTTCAGGCCGCGTTCACCCAGCATGCGCACCACGGTCTCGGCCTGCTTCACGGTGCGCACGAAGGGCACCATGATCTCGACGTTGGTCAGCCCCATCTCGGTGCGCACGCGCTTGAGCGCCTCGCACTCCATCGCGAACGCGTCGGCGAACTCGCCACTGATGTAGCGGCTGGCGCCGCGGAAGCCGAGCATCGGGTTCTCTTCGTCGGGCTCGTAACGCGTGCCGCCGATCAGCTTGCGGTACTCGTTGCTCTTGAAGTCGGACAAGCGAACGATGCAGCTCTTGGGCCAGAAGGCCGCGGCGATGGTGGCGATGCCTTCCGTGAGCTTGTCGACGTAGAAGGCGCGCGGGCTGGCATGGCCCCGGGCCACGCTTTCGACGGCCTTCTTCAGGTCGGCGTCGACGTTGGGGTAGTCGAGGATCGCCTTCGGGTGCACCCCGATGTTGTTGTTGATGATGAACTCCAGCCGAGCCAGGCCGACACCCGAATTCGGCATCTGTGCGAAGTCGAAGGCCAGCGTCGGGTTGCCGACGTTCATCATGATCTTGATCGGGCAGTACG
>CAYREA010000329.1:0-4659 GCA_964423075.1 uncultured Rubrivivax sp.
AGCGCCCAGGCGATGACGCGGCCGTAGCGGTCGGCCTGGTGGTCGAACCACTCGTTGAAACGGCCCAGCAGCTTCGTGATGCCGGTCTTTGGCGCCAGGTGGTGCCCGGGCGGGTCGCCCCAGTAGGCCGACAGCATGGGGTCGAGCGTGAAGCTGATGAACAGGCTCACCAGCACGCTGGCCACCACCGTCAGGCCGAAGGGCCGGAACCACTCGCCCGAAACGCCGGGCATGAAACCCACCGGCACGAACACGGCGACGATGGAGAAGGTGGTGGCCGCCACCGCCAGGCCGATCTCGGCCGTGCCCTTGAGCGCGGCGGTTCGTCGGTCTTCGCCCATCTCCATGTGGCGCACGATGTTCTCTCGCACCACGATGGCGTCGTCGATCAGCACGCCGATGGCCAGGCTCAGGCCGAGCAGGCTCATGAAGTTGAGCGAGAAGCCGCACAGCCACACCGCGATGAAGGCCGCCACCACCGAGGTGGGCAGGCTCAAGGCGGTGATCAGCGTCGAGCGCCAGGAGTTCAGGAACACGTAGACCACGAACACCGTGAGCCCGGCGCCGAACACCAGCGCGTGCACCACGTTGTTGAGGCTGTTCTGCGCTTCCTTGCCGCCGTCGCGCGTGATCTCGAGCTTGGTGCCACCGGGCAGCGTCTTTTCCAGCTCGTCCGCCAGCTTGCGCACCTCGGCGGCCACGCCCACGGTGCTGGCGTCGCGTGTGCGGGTGACGCTCAGGCCCACGTTCGGGCGGCCGTTGCGCACCGAGAAGCCGCTCAGCTCGGCAAAACCGTCGGCCACCACCGCCACCTGCGACAGGCGCACGAGCTCGCTGCCACGCCGCTTGATGACGATCTGGCCGAACTCCGACGGCGACTCGATGCGGCCCACCAGCCGGATGCTCTGGTCTTCCAGCGTGCCGCGGATCTTGCCCACCGGCGCGGTGGCGTTCTGCGCCCGCAGCGCGGCCACCACGTCGGTGACCGAGACCTCGTACTCGCGCAGCTTCTCGCTGCGCAGCAGCACCGACAGCTCGCGCTTGAGCGCGCCCTGCACGTTGACGGTGGCCACACCCGCCACGCCGCGGAACTTGTCGGCCAGCACGTCTTCGGCCAGGCGCGAGATCTCGGCGTGGCTCTGCGAGTCGGACGACAGCGCCAGCTGCATGATGGGCTGGGCGGCGGGGTCGACACGCGTCAGCACCGGCTCGCGCATCTCGATGGGCAGCTTGTAGCGCACCGTGCCGATGGCGTTGCGCACCTCGTCGGCGGCCACCACCATGTTCTTGCCGAAGTTGAAGAACAGCACCAGCGTGGCGCTGCCTTCGTTGGCGGTGGCCTGCAGGCGGTCGACCCCCGAGATGCCCTGCAGGGCCTTCTCGATGCGGTTGACGACCTCGCGCTCCACCGTGTCGGGCGAGGCACCCGGGTACGGGATGCTCACCACCAGGATGGGCTGCTCGACGTCGGGGATCTGGTTGACGCGCAGCTTGGACAGCGCGAGCAGGCCGAGTGCCATCAGCGCGATGATGATGACGATCATCGCCATCGGCCGCTTGATGCTGAATTCGGAGAGGAACATGGGAGCTGCCTCCTTGCCTACTTGGCGGCGGCGGCGCTGGCGGCGGCACCTGCCGGCGCGGCTTTCGCGAACTCGAAGGCCTGGCCGTCGACCAGCGAACTGCCGGGGTTGCGCAGCAGCTTCTCGCCCCCGGCCAGGCCCGAGACCACGGGCCACTCGCCGCTGCGCGCATCACGCTCGCCCAGCTTGACCTTCACCTTCGCCACGCGGCCATCGCCGACGCGCCAGACATGCGCTTCGTCGCCGGCGCGCACCACGGTGTTGTCGGGCAGCATCAGCGCCTGTGCGCTGCCGGTCTCGACACGCCCTTCGGCGAAGAGGCCGGCCACACGCGGCGCAGAGGCGGGGTCGGCGAAAGCGACGATCACCTCCACCTGGCGCGTGGTGGCGTTGGCCGCGGCGTCGATGCGCCGCACCTTGCCCACGAAGTCGCCCTGCGTGTAGCCGTTGACGCGGAACACCACGGCCTGGCCGACCTTCAGCTCGCTCATGCGGTCGGCCGAGACCAGGCCTTCGAAGCGCATGCTGCGCGGGTCGATCACCTTCACCAGTTCCTTGCCCACCTGCACCGTGTCGCCCACCGAGGCCTTGCGCTCGACCACCACGCCGTCGAAAGGCGCGCGCACGCCGGTGCGCTGCATCTGCTGGCGCGCCGACACCACGCGGGCCTTGGCCGCCACCAGGTCGCTCTGCGAGTTGTTGCGGCGCACCTCGGCGTCTTCCAGCGCCTGCGTGGACGTCATGCCCTGGGCCTGCAGCGTCTTCAGGCGCTGCACCTGGCGTTCGCTCTGCTCGAAGGCCTGCGTCAGCGCGCGCACCGACTCCTCGGCCGAAGCCAGGCTGTCGCGGATGGAGGTGTCGTCCAGGCGCAGCAGCAGGTCGCCGGCGCGCACCGGATCGCCGTTCTCCTTCAACACCTGCAGCACCACGGCGGCCACCTCGGCGCGCAGGTCGGCCTTGCGCTCGGGCTGCACCGAGCCGCTGACCACCGGGCCGCTGGCGAGGGTGCTGGCCTTGAGTGTCAGCACATCTTCGGGCGCCAGCAGCAGCGTGGCGGGCGCCTTGGCGGCGGCCGAGGCCTTGGCGGCGGGCGCCGCGGGGCCGGATTTGTCGGACTTGCCGCAGGCCGCCAACAAGGCAGCGGCCACGAGCACGGGCAGCAATGAACGCATGGCTTCTTGCGGGCGCCCCCCTGTCGGTGGCGCCCCCTGGGACTTTGTGAAGCCGCGAGCGTACAGCGTGGCGGCGTCGGCGCTAAGACGGCTGCGACGAAACGGCGCCGCCACGGCGCGAACGGCCGGCCCGGCCGGCCGGCGGCAGGCTCAGCCGCCGCCGCGCCGCTTGCGCCAGGCCAGCAGTTCGCCGACGAAACCGCGCCGGAAGCCCACCACGCACACCACGAAGATGGCGCCGATGATCACCGTCACCAGGGAGCCCACCCGGTCGGCCAGGAAGTTCTGCAGGCCGATGATGGTGAAGGCGCCGATCACGGGCCCGGCGAAGGTGCCCATGCCACCCAGCAGCGTCATCAGCACCACCTCGCCCGACAGCGACCAGTGGGCGTCGCTCAAGGTGGCGAAGCCCAGGGCCACGGTCTTCAGCGCGCCGGCCAGGCCGGCCAGCGTCGTCGACAGGACGAAGGCCAGCAGCTTGTAGCGGTCGACGTCGTAACCCAGCGAAATGGCGCGCGGTTCGTTTTCGCGGATGGCCTTGAGGATCTGGCCATAGGGCGAATGCACGATGCGGATGACGGCCAGGAACACGGCGACGAAACAGGCCAGCACCAGGAAGTACATCGCCAGGTCGCTCTGCAGCGACAGCAGGCCGAACAGCTTGCCGCGCGGCACGCCCTGCAGGCCGTCTTCGCCGCCGGTGAAAGGCGCCTGCAGCCACAGGAAATAGACCATCTGCGCCATCGCCAGCGTGATCATCGCGAAATAGATGCCCTGGCGCCGGATGGCAATCAAGCCCACCACGGCGCCCAGCACGGTGCCGGTGGCCATGCCGGCCAGGATGCCGAGCTCGGGCGTCCAGCCCGCCGAGCGCACCAGCCAGCCGGTGATGTAAGCCGCCGCGCCCAGGTAGGCGGCATGGCCGAAGGACAGCAGCCCGGTGTAGCCCAGCAGCAGGTTGAAGGCGCAGGCGAAGATCGCGAAACACAGCGCCTTCATCATGAACACCGGGTACAGCCCGATGAAAGGCGCGGCGATCAGCACCGCCAGCCCGGCCAGCCAGGCCAGGCGCGACAGGCGCTGGAGGTTTGAGTTGGAAGCGTCGGCCGGAGCGCTCATCACTTCTCCTTGCCGAACAGGCCTGCGGGCCGGATCACCAGCACGATGGCCATGATGACGAAGACGACGATGCTCGACGCTTCCGGATAGAACACCTTGGTCAACCCTTCCACCAGCCCGAGCGCCAGCCCGGTGAGGATGCTGCCGAGGATGGAGCCCATGCCGCCGATCACAACCACCGCGAACACCACGATGATGAGGTTGCTGCCCATCAGCGGCGTGATCTGGATGACGGGCGCGGCCAGCACGCCCGCCAGCGCGGCCAGGCCGGCGCCGGCGCCGTAGGTCAGCATCACCATCATCGGCACGTTGACGCCAAAGGCCTGCACCAGCGCCGGGTTCTCGGTGCCGGCGCGCAGGTAGCTGCCCAGGCGCGTGCGCTCGATGGTCCACCAGGTGGCCAGGCACACCAGCAGCGAAGCGAAGACGACGAAGCCGCGGTAGTTCGGCAGCACCATGAAGCCGAGGTTGGTGGCGCCCTGCAGCAGCTCGGGCACGGCGTACTGCTGGCCTGATACGCCGAACTGCTCGCGGAAGAGCCCCTCGGCGATCAGCGCCAGGCCGAAGGTGAGCAAGAGGCCATAGATCGGATCGATCTTGTACAGCTGCTTGAGCAGCGTGCGCTCGATCAACATGCCTAAAGCCCCCACCACCAGCGGCGCGATCACCAGCGCCCACCAGAAGCCGATCTCCAGCTTGTCCATCAACAGGTAGGCGACGTAGGCGCCGATCATGTACAGCGCCCCGTGCGCGAAGTTGACGATGCCCAGCAGCCCGAAGATCAC
>CAYREA010000330.1:0-4655 GCA_964423075.1 uncultured Rubrivivax sp.
ACCCGCTGGGCGGCATCCGCGGCGCGGCGCAGCTGCTGGCGATGGAGGTCACCTCGAAGGAGCTGACCGAGTACACGCGCGTCATCATCCAGGAGGCCGACCGCCTGCAGGGCCTGGTCGACCGCCTGCTGGCCCCGCACCGCCGCCCGCAGGTGGTGGCCGACGTCAACATCCACGAGGTGTGCGAGCGCGTGCGCAGCCTGATCCTGGCCGAGTACCCGCGCGGCCTGGCGGTCTCGCGCGACTACGACACCAGCATCCCCG
Source organism: uncultured Rubrivivax sp. (assembly GCA_964423075.1). Classification (GTDB taxonomy): domain Bacteria; phylum Pseudomonadota; class Gammaproteobacteria; order Burkholderiales; family Burkholderiaceae_C; genus Rubrivivax. Next base: position 265 of record CAYREA010000330.1, read on the forward strand.
AGTTCCGCGGCGACCGCGAACAACTCATCCAGGCCGTGCTCAACATCGCCCACAACGCGACGCAGGTGCTGGCCGAACGCATCACGGCCGGTGACGCGCTGCTGGTGCTGCGCACGCGGGTGGCGCGGCAGGCCACATTCGGGCGTCAGCGCTTCCGTCTGGCACTGGAATTGCATATCGAGGACAACGGGCCCGGCGTGCCCGAGGACATCCGCGATCGCATCTTCCACCCCCTGGTATCGGGGCGCGAAGGCGGCTCTGGGCTCGGGTTGACGCTGGCGCAGACCTTCGTGCAGCAACATCAAGGCACGATCGAATGCGACAGCGTGCCGGGACGGACGGTATTCAAGATCCTGATCCCCCTGCCTTGACGTAGAGCGCCACCGCCGCATGAAACCCATCTGGGTCGTCGACGACGATCAATCCATCCGCTTCGTGCTCGAGAAAGCGCTGCAGCGCGAACAGTTCGCCGTGCGCACCTTCAGCAACCCGCGCGACGTGGTCAAGGCCCTCGACGAAGACGCCCCGCAGGTGCTGGTGAGCGACATCCGCATGCCCGGCGGCAGCGGCATCGACCTGCTGGCGCAGGTGAAGGAGCGCCACCCCGGCCTGCCCGTCATCATCATGACGGCGTTTTCGGACCTGGACAGCGCCGTCAGCGCCTTCCAGGGCGGCGCCTTCGAATACCTGCCCAAGCCCTTCGACGTGACCACGGCGGTGGAACTGATCCGCCGAGCCGTCGAAGAAAGCCTGCGCGAAGAGGTGGCCGAAGCCGCACCCACGCACGCGCCCGAGATGCTGGGCCAGGCCTCGGCGATGCAGGACGTGTTCCGCGCCATCGGCCGCCTGAGCCAGAGCCAGGTGACGGTGATGATCACCGGCGAAAGCGGCACCGGCAAGGAGCTGGTGGCGCGTGCGCTGCACAAGCACAGCCCCCGCGGCCAGGGCCCCTTCATCGCCATCAACACCGCGGCGATTCCGAAAGACCTGCTGGAAAGCGAACTCTTCGGCCACGAGCGCGGTGCCTTCACCGGTGCGCAGACCACGCGCCGCGGCCGCTTCGAACAGGCCGACGGCGGCACGCTGTTCCTGGACGAGATCGGCGACATGCCCTTCGACCTGCAGACGCGCCTCTTGCGCGTGCTGAGCGACGGCCAGTTCTACCGCGTCGGCGGCCACCAGCCGCTGAAGAGCAACGTGCGCGTCATTGCCGCCACGCACCAGAACCTGGAAGAACGCGTGCGCCAGGGCGCCTTCCGCGAAGACCTGTTCCACCGCCTCAACGTCATCCGCCTGCGCCTGCCGGCGCTGCGCGAGCGGCGCGACGACATTCCCATGCTCACGCGCTTCTTCCTGGGCAAGAGCGCGCGTGAACTGGGCGTGGAAGCCAAACGCATCACCGACGCCGCGCTGGAACGCCTGGCCGGCTTCGACTTCCCCGGCAACGTGCGCCAGCTCGAGAACCTGTGCCACTGGCTGACCGTGATGGCGCCGGCGCAGGTGGTGGAACCCAAGGACCTGCCGCCCGAACTGATGGGCGCGGTGGTGACGGCTGCCCCCTCAAGCCCTTCCGAGCCCCTGGCGCTGGCTGCCCTGGGTGCAGCCGGCAGCGGCGCGGCCCCGGCCCTGGCCGACGCAGCGCCGGTGGCCGGCGGCGCGCCGCCCTGGCTGGCCGACCTGGAGCGCGAGGCCCGCCGCCGCCTCGACAGCGGCGAGCGCGAGGTGTGGGATGCGCTGACCAAGCAGTTCGAAGGCTGCCTGATCCACACCGCGCTCGACCTCACCCGCGGGCGCCGCATCGAAGCGGCGCAGCGCCTGGGCATCGGCCGCAACACCATCACGCGCAAGATCCAGGAACTGGGACTGGACGACTGAAGTCGTGCAGCCGCCCGTCCTCTGGGATGGGCCGGCCCCAGCCCTGGGCCTGAACCCGAAAAACAGCGGCCGATAAGCCGGCCATCAAAGGCCTTGGCCTGCCGGCGCCCGCCGGCAAGATGCCAACTGCGCCGTTGTGGTTTATCGGGTTCTCATGGACATCTCTCGCCTACGCATTGGCCAGCGCCTCGCGCTGGTCTTCAGCCTCGTCATCGCCGTCTTCCTGGTGATGGCGGCCGCCGCCTACCTGCGCATCGGCGCGCTGAACGCCGAGATCGGCAGCATCGTCGGCCAGCGCTACCCGACCACGGTGCTGGCCAACCAGCTCAAGGGCGAGGTGGGCAACGCCTCGCGCAGCATGATGAGCGTGCTCATCATGACCGACGACGGCCAGACCCAGAAGGAACTGGCCCAGGTGGCCGAGTTCATGAAGGCCCACGACAGCACGCTGGCCCAACTGGCCGAGCGCGCCACCGATGAAGCCGCGCAGGCGCAGCTCAAGGACATCACCGCCGTGCGCGACAAGTTCGTGCCGGCGCAGGCCGCCTTCGTGAAGATGGTGGCCGAGGGCAACAAGGAAGAAGCCCTGGTCAAGTACATGTTCTCGGTGCGCGCGGTGCAGGGCAAGTACCTGGCCGCGCTGGACAAGTTCGTCGAGGCCCAGCACGCGCAGATGGAAGAGGCCGGCGCCGCGTCGGCCCTGCAGGCCGGCCGCACGGGCTGGCTCATCCTCGGCTTGGCGCTGGCCGCCACGGCCGCCAGCGTCGGCGTGGGCTACCTCGCCACGCGCAGCATCACGCGGCCGCTGACGCGCGCCGTGGAGATCGCCAAGAAGGTGGCCGGCGGCGACCTGAGCAGCCGGATCGAGGTGCGCACGCACGACGAGACCGGCGAGCTCATGGCTGCACTGCGCGAGATGAACGACAGCCTGCGCGGCATCGTCGGCAACGTGCGCCAGGGCACCGAATCGATCGCCGCGGCCTCGTCGCAGATTGCCAGCGGCAACCAGGACCTGTCCAGCCGCACCGAGGCCCAGGCCTCGTCCCTGGAACACACCACCTTGGCCATCAAGGACCTGGCCGAGACCGTGCGCCACAACGCCGACAGCGCGCGCCAGGCCAGCGAGCTGGCCGGCTCGGCCTGCAGCGTGGCCGCCGACGGCGGCGCGGTGGTGGCCCAGGTGGTGCAGACCATGGGCGCCATCGACGCGTCCAGCAAGAAGGTGGTCGACATCATCGGCGTCATCGACGGCATCGCGTTCCAGACCAACATCCTGGCGCTGAACGCCGCGGTGGAAGCCGCGCGCGCGGGCGAGCAGGGCCGCGGCTTTGCCGTGGTGGCCGCGGAAGTGCGCACGCTGGCCCAGCGTTCGGCCACCGCCGCCAAGGAAATCAAGACGCTGATCGGCGTCTCGGCCAGCGAGGTCGAGCGTGGCACCGAGCTGGTGGGCCGCGCCGGCAGCACGATGGAAGGCCTGGTGGCCAGCGTGCGCCGCGTCGCACACATCATCGGCGAGATCGCCACCGCCAGCCAGACCCAGCACCAAGGCATCGAGTCGGTGAATCGCAGCATCGACCAGATCGACACCACCACGCAGCAGAACGCCGCCCTGGTGGAACAGGCCGCCGCTGCGGCCGAATCGCTGAAGCTGCAGGCCGCCACGCTGGAAAGCACGGTCAGCCTGTTCAAGCTGGAAGGCGCCCACTGAGTCCACCGCCCGTTGGCGGCCCCAAGCAGGAAACCCCATGAAGAAGCTCTCCACCATCACCCTCGTCGCCGCCGCCAGCCTGGCCGCCGCGCTGTTCACCCACCCTGCTGCCGCCGTCGAGGTGGGTGGCGTCAAGCTGGAAGACAGCGTCAAGGTCGCCGGCAAGGACCTGAAGCTCAACGGCGCCGGCGTGCGCGTGCGCGCCGTGTTCAAGGTCTACGCCCTGGGCCTGTACCTGGGCAAGAAGGAAACCACCACCGAAGGCGTGCTGGCCGCCACCGGCCCGCGCCGCTTCCACATCGTCATGCTGCGCGAAGTCAGCGGCGACGACTTCGGCCAGGCCTTCATGAGCGGCATCAACGCCAACAGCGACAAGGCCGAGAAGGGCAAGCTGGTCAACCAGATGCTCAAGTTCGGCGAGATGTTCCAGGCCGTGCCGGGCCTGAAGAAGGGCGACACGATGGTCGTCGACTGGGTGCCCGAGAAGGGCACGATGATCGAGCTCAACGGCAAGTCGCTGTCCGAGCCGATCCCCGACCTGGCCTTCTACAACGCGCTGCTGAAGATCTGGCTCGGCGACAAGGCCGTCGACAGCTCGCTCAAGCCGCTGCTGCTGGGCGCCAAGGCCGACGCCTGAGCGTTCGGCGCTGCGTCAGGACAGGCTCAGGACCACGGGCGCGTGGTCGCTGGGCCTTTCGTTCTTGCGCGGCACTTTGTCGATCTCGCAGGCTGCCACGCGGCCCTTCAGCGTCGCGCTGACCAGGATGTGGTCGATGCGCAGGCCCTGGTTCTTGCGGAAGGCCAGGTT
>CAYREA010000331.1:0-4596 GCA_964423075.1 uncultured Rubrivivax sp.
TCAGCCTGGCCTCGCTGGTGGCCGTGGTGCTGGCGGGCCTGAACGAACGCCGGCGCGAGCTGGCGGTGCTGCGCGCCGTGGGCGCCGGGCCACGCCAGGTGCTGGTGCTGCTGGCCACCGAAGGCGCGCTGGTCACCCTGTGCGGCGCGCTGCTGGGCGCGGCCGCGGCGGCGCTGGCGGTGGTGGGTGCCGGGCCTTGGCTGCAGCAGCGCTTCGGCATCACGCTGCTGGCGGGCGCGCCGACGCCCGAGCAATGGGGCCTTTTCGGCGCCGTGGTGCTGGCAGGTATGCTAGCCAGCCTGGTGCCGGGTTGGCGCGCCTACCGCCTGTCGCTGGCCGATGGCCTGTCGCCACGCACCTGAAGAAACTCCCGCCGAGGTCCGCCATGAACCGCCCCACCCCTATCCTGGCCGCCGCACTGCTGGCTGCCACAGGCGCCCTGGCGCAGCCGCAGGGCGTGCCGCTGATGAAGCCCGCGCTGGCCGCCTCGTCGGGCACCGCCCCGGCCGCCGGTGCCTTCAAGACCATCACCTGGGAAGCCCTGGTGCCCGCCAACTGGGACCCGTTCAAGGAATTCCGCGACACCAACCTCGGCGCCCTGCAGGACGGCGACCCGCGCGCCAACGAGATGCTCAAGCGCATGCGCGAAGTGTGGGACAAGGCGCCCGTGAATCCCGAACTGGTGGGCAAGGCGGTGCGCATTCCCGGCTTCGTGGTGCCGCTGGAAGACACCAAGGACGGCATCAAGGAATTCCTGCTCGTGCCGTACTTCGGCGCCTGCGTGCACAGCCCGCCGCCGCCGTCGAACCAGATCATCCACGTGCTGCCGAAGTCGGCCGTGAAGAACCTGCGTTCGATGGACGCGGTGTGGATCAGCGGCACGCTGAGCAACCAGCAGACCGATTCCTACATGGGCGCTTCGAGCTGGCGCCTGGAAGCGGTCAGCGTGGCGCCGTATGCCGAGCAGAAGGCCGGCCCCAAGGCGGAGCCGAGATGAAAGTGCGCTGAATGAGCCGGCCAGCTAACGCCGATCTGGCACGCATCACCTTCGGCGTGCTGTTCATCGGCGCACTGCTGGCGGCGGTGGCCTGGATCGTGCGCCCCTTCCTGGGCCCGGCCATCTGGGCCACGATGGTGGTGGTGGCCACCTGGCCTTTGATGCTGCGGGTGCAGCGCGCGCTGTGGGGCCGCCGCGGGCTGGCGGTGCTGGCGATGACGCTGCTGCTGCTGCTGCTGTTCGTGATTCCGCTGACGCTGGCCATCGTCACCATCGTCGACAACGCCGACGAGATGGTGGGCTGGGCCAAGCTCGCCACCACCTGGCACCTGCCCGACAAGCCGCCGGCCTGGGCCAGCGGTCTGCCGATGGTGGGCGGCCTGCTCGAACGCGCCTGGGAACAGGCCGCGGTGCTGGGCCTGCGCGATTTGCTGCCCAAGCTCACGCCCTACGCCGGCAACCTGACGCGCTGGTTCGTGGGCCAGCTCGGCAGCGTGGGCTTCCTGCTGCTGCAGTTCATGGTGACGGTGGCCATTGCCGCGGTGATGTACGCCACCGGCGAAGAGGCGGCCGATCTGGTGCGCCGCTTCGCGCGCCGCCTGGGTGGCGAGCGCGGTGACTCGGTGGTGGTGCTGGCGGCCGGCGCCATCCGCGGCGTGGCTTTAGGCGTGGGCGTCACGGCGCTGGTGCAGGCGGTGCTGGCCGGCATCGGCCTGGCCTTTGCCGGCGTGCCGCTGGCCGGCCTGCTGACGGCGCTGACCTTCATGTTCTGCATCGCGCAGGTGGGCCCGGTGCCGGTGCTGGTGCCGGCGGCGATCTGGGCTTTCTGGAACGACAGCACCGGCTGGGGCATCTTCCTGCTGGTGTGGGCCGGCGTGGTGGCGAATCTGGACAACGTGCTGCGCCCGGTGCTCATCCGCATGGGGGCCGACCTGCCGCTGCTGCTGATCTTCGCCGGTGTCATCGGCGGCCTGCTGTCCTTCGGGCTGGTGGGCATCTTCGTCGGCCCGGTGGTGCTGGCGGTGGCCTACACGCTGCTGGAGGCCTGGCTCGGCGACGCCGACAACAAGCCGGCCTGGCGCGACTGACGCGTGAAGAAAGGTTTCGGTCGACAACCGAGATCCCGACGGGTGCGTTGAGGCTGACATGAGACGACACCTTCTGGCCGTTCCATGTGCCGCGTTGCTGCTCACCGCCTGCGGTGGTGGCCTCTACGTCGAACTGGGCGACCCCTACGGCCCGCCGCCTACGATCAGCGTCACGGCGTCCACCAGCGTGGCGCGGCGCGGCGAACTCATCCGCCTGTCGGCCGCCATCTCGGCGCCCAACGGCATCGACCGCATCACCTTCTACCGCATCGACCCGGGTGTTTCCACCTCGCTGGGCGTGCTGTTCGGCCCGCCGGCCCAGCTGGACACGCCGATACCCGCGAACGCCGCCGGCAGCGTGGGCTACTGGGCCAAGGTGTGCGATGAAGTCGGCTACTGCACCGAGAGCGCCACGGTCACCGTCACCGTCGTCAACTAGGGCAGCAGGAAGGGCCGTACCGCGGCCATGAAGGCCTCGGGCGCCTCGATCATCGTCACGTGGCCGACGCCGGGTATCACCACCAGTTGCGCGCCGGGTATGCCTTCCGCATAACGGCGGCCGGCAGCCAGCGGGATCAGCCCATCGTGTTCGCCCCACACCACCAGCGTGGGGATGGTGATGCCGGCCAGTTGCTCGTCCACCGTCTCGTGCACCGTGCCCGGATTGCCGGCGAAGCTGCGCACCGCATAGCTGCCGGGGTTGCCCAGCATGAAGCCCATGCTGCCGCGCACGCCCTCGTCGCCGGTGTAGCTCTCGGCGCGAAAGATCTTCGCCATCTGCGCCTTCTGGAAAGCCAGTGTCGGTGAGGGCGGCACACGCTGGCGCTGGTCGTCGGCTTCGGCGCCCGGCTGCCGTAGCCCGGCGGCGTTGCACAGGATCAGGCGCGAAGGTCTGGGCAACACGAAGCCCGGGCTCGCGGCCTGGCCGCGCAGGGCCTGCAGCGTGTACTGCGCGGCGATCCAGCCGCCGAGCGATTCACCGGCGAGGGCGAAGTCAGAAAGCTTGAGCCCGCGCAGCAGCTCGCCCAGCACGTCCACCCAGAGCTGGATGCTGTAGGTGACGTAGGGTTTGCCGGATTCGCCAAAACCCAGCTGATCGACGGTGATGACATGGTGCGTCTGCGCCAGCAGCGGCGCCACGCGGCCCCAGTCGCCCATGCCGGTGCCGCCCAGGCCGTGCTGCAGCACCAGCGTCGGCCGGCCCGGCCGCGGCTTGCCGACCTCGTGGTAGCGGATGCGCGTGCCGAAGACCTGCGCGAACTTCGCCACCGGCTTCGGCGCGGCCGCGAGCGAAGGGCCCGCCAGCGCCGCAGCTGCCAGGGCCAGGCAGTGCCGGCGCTGCAGCCTCACGCTGCCGCGCCCAGCAGGCCCCGCGCCGACAACGCGGCCTCGGCCCCTTCGATGCCCACGAAGTGATGGCCCTGCCAGCCCAGCGCCTGGGCGGCCACGATATTGGGTTCGTGGTCGTCGATGAAGAGCAACTGCTCGGGTGCATGGCCGAAACGCGCCGCGGCCAGCTCGAAGATCGCGGGCTCGGGTTTGTTGTGGCCCACGCGGCCCGAGAACACGCCGTCTCTGAACAGCGCCATGAAGTCGTGCCTGGCCTGCAGGAAGTCGGCATACGGCGCCGGCATGTTCGACAGGTAGAAGAGCGGGTGCCCGGCCGCATGCAGGCGGCGCAGCAGGGCCACGGTGGCCGGCTGCGGCTGCAGCTCATGCGGCACGGCGTCGACCACGCGCTGCACCTCGGCCTCGCTCAGGCCGGTGCGCTGCGCGATGCGCTGCACCAGCACCGGCGGCTCGACGGTGCCACGGTCGAAATCGCCCCAGTCGCCGCCGTAGCTCTGGAAAATCTGCTTCATCCAGTGGCGCGCGCTGGTGTCGTCCTTGGCATGCTGCGGTAGCACCTCGCGCAGCATGCGCTCGGGCTGCCAGCGGAAGAGCACGCCGCCGAAGTCGAAGACGATGGCGCTCATCGGGCGGTCAGCCGTTGCAGCAGGCCGGCGGTGGACGCATCCAGGCCCGCCGTGTCGCGCGACTCGAATCTCGGCAGCAGCTGGTTGCACAGCGCCTTGCCCAGCTCCACCCCCCACTGGTCGAAGCTGTTGATGCCCCACAGCGCGCCGCTCGTGAAGACGCGGTGTTCGTAGAGCGCGATCAGCGCGCCCAGCGAGCGCGGCGTCAGCGCGTCCAGCACGAGCGTGGTGCTGGGCCGGTTGCCGGGAAAGCTGCGGTGGCGCGCCAGCACCTGCCTGTCGATACCGGCCGCGGCGGTGGGTGCCTTCTCGTGCAGCGCTTCGTCGGCCGTCTTGCCCAGCATCAGCGCCTGGCTCTGCGCCAGGCAGTTGGCCAGCAGCTTGGTGTGCTGGTCGGGCAGGTGGTGCGCGGCAGTCTTCACCGCGATGAACTCGACCGGGATCACGTCGGTGCCCTGGTGCAGCATCTGGAAGTAGGCATGCTGGCCGTTGGTGCCGGGCTCGCCCCACACCACCGGGCTGGTGCCGAAGGGCA
>CAYREA010000332.1:0-4553 GCA_964423075.1 uncultured Rubrivivax sp.
TGCTGGACGACTGGAACTTCATCAGCCCGCAGCTGGAAGACCTGTACGCCACGCTCAATGGCGGCAAGGCGCGCCACGCCTTCGAATTCAACCCGCGCCACTGCATGGCGCCGCTGCCGCGCGCCTACCAGTGGGCCGACGGTTCGGCCTACCTGAACCATGTGGAACTGGTGCGCAAGGCACGCGGCGCCGAGGTACCGGCCAGCTTCTACGAAGACCCGCTGATGTACCAGGGCGGCAGCGACGACTTCCTGGGCCCCACCGACGACGCGCTCTTCGCCAGCACCGACTGGGGCATCGACTTCGAGAGCGAAGTGGCCGTCATCACCAGCGACGTGGCCATGGGCACCGACGCGGACAGCGCGCTCGACAGCGTGCGCCTGCTGATGCTGGTGAACGACTGGAGCCTGCGCAACCTGATCCCGGCCGAGCTGGCCAAGGGCTTCGGCTTCCTGCAGAGCAAACCCGCCACCGCCTTCAGCCCGGTGGCGGTGACACCCGACGAGGTGGGCGAGGCCTGGCAGGGCGGCCGCCTGCACCTGGCGCTGGAAAGCCGCTGGAACGGCCAGCGCGTGGGCCTGACCGAGGCCGGCCCCGAAATGACCTTTCACTTCGGCCAGCTCATCGCCCACGTGGCAAAAACGCGCCGGCTGCGTGCCGGCAGCATCGTCGGCAGCGGTACCGTCAGCAACAAGGACTGGAGCCACGGTTATTCCTGCGTGGCCGAGAAGCGCGCCATCGAGACCATCGAAAGCGGCGCGCCGCAGACCGCCTTCATGCAGTTCGGCGACCGCATCCGCATCGAGATGCTGGGCCAGGACGGAACCAGCGTCTTCGGCGCCATCGAGCAGCGGGTGGTGTCTTCCGTGGCACTGCCCGCAGCGCCGCCGGCCGACGCCGAAGCCGCCGGCGCGCGTGCAGAAAGCCCGTAGCCCGCGCTTGCGCTTTCGTGGCATCGTCGCGGCATGTCACCTGGCTTGAAGCGGTTTCTGGGCGCCCTGCTGGCGCTGTCTTTCGTCGGGGCCGCGCTTGCGGCGCCGGCCTGCCCGCCGCCGGTGCAGGTGGCCGTGGGCCCGGCGGCGGCCGAGCGCGACCGCGGCCTGCTGTGGAAGCTGTCGCGCGACGGCCGAACGAGCTGGTTGTACGGCACCCTGCACGTGGGCAAGCCCACCTGGCGCCGCTTCGGCCCGCAGATGAACGCGGCGCTCAAGGCCAGCGACGTGCTGGCGCTGGAGATCGACCCGGCTGACCCCGCGCTGCTGGACGCGCTGTCCGACATCCAGGCCCCCGCCACCCTGCCCGACGCGCTGCAGGCGCGCCTGGCCAAGGCCTTCGAACGCGCCTGCGTGGCGGCCGAGTCCATGGCCACCCTGCACCCGGTGCTGCAGGCCAGCACGCTGACGGTGCTGGAAGCGCGCTGGCTGGGCATGGACCCGAACTACGCCATGGAGCAGCTGCTTTCGGCCCAGGTGCGCAGCCTCGGGCGCAAGGTGATGTCGCTGGAGAGCATTGCGCAGCAGAAGGCCGCCCTGGTGCCCGAAGACCCCGACGACGCGCTGGCGGTGCTGGAGCAGACGCTGGCGCAGCTGGAAGACAAGAGCGGCCGCCGCGTGCTGGACAAGCTGGCCCGGGCCTGGGAGCGCGGCGACCTGGCGGCGCTGGAAGACTACGAAGCCTGGTGCGAATGCGCCACCAGCGAGGCCGAGAAGACCTTCATGCGCAAGCTCAACGACGAACGCAATCCGCCGCTGGCCGACGGCATCGAGGCCCAGCACAAGGCCGGCAAGCGCGTCTTCGCGGCCGTGGGCGCGCTGCACATGACGGGGCCGCTTTCGTTGCCCAAGCTGATGCAGCAACGCGGCTTCAAGGTGGAGCGGGTGAACTTCGCCCGCTGAAGCGGCCCACAATCGGCGCCCAGGCTCACGAGGAGACAAGAACCATGGCGGCTGCCAACGACCTGGCCAAGATGGTGCCCGGATTCGAATTCCTGCAGAACCTGATGAAGGGCGCCGGCGCGACCATTCCCGGGGTGCAGGGCTTCGGCCAATGGGTGGCACCCACGCTCGACCCCGAAGAGCTGGACAAGCGCATCCAGGAGCTGAAGACGGTGCAGTTCTGGCTGGAACAGAACGCGCGCCTGCTGGGCGGCACCATCCAGGCGCTGGAGGTGCAGAAGATGACCCTGTCCACCCTGCAGACCATGAACGTGCCCATGGCCGGCCTGCGCGACGCCTTGAAAGCCAGGCTGCCCGAGGCCGAGGCCGAGCCCGCGCCGCCGCCTGCCGCAGCGCCGCCCGCGCCGCGCAAGGCGCCTGCCAAGGAAGCCGCCCCCGCCGCCATCGACCCCATGCAGTGGTGGGGTGCGCTGACCCAGCAGTTCGGCGAGATCGCCGCCAAGGCCATGAAGGACAGCGCCGCCGACACCGCGCGCAACCTGGCCGGCGCTGCCGTCAAGCAGGGCATCGCCACCGCCGGCAGCACGCTGAAGAAGGCGGCTTCCCTGCCGGCCAAGGCCGCACGCGCCGCAGCGCCGCGCAAGCGCGCGCGCTGAACCACGAGGCCGGAGACCGGAGATGCCCGCCTTCCTGGTCGGCCACGCCACGCACCCCGACTGGCGCGGCGCGCTGGCCCTGGCCGCGGCGCAGGTCGACGCCCAGCAGGCCGCGCACGAGGCCAGCGACGCCGGCCCGCTGTCGCTGGGCTTCGTCTACTTCACCGACCACTACGGCCCGCAGGCCGAAGCGCTGCATGCCGAATTGCGCCAGCGCTGGCCCGGCGTGGCCTGGGTGGGCTGCGTGGGCGTGGGCGTGTGCGCCGGCGGCGTCGAGTACATCGACGAGCCGGCGCTGGTGCTGATGCTGGCGGCGCTGCCGGCGGGGCGCTTCGAGGTGTTCTCGGGCGCGCGCAAGTTGCAGCGCATCGAGCCCTACACGGCGCTGGTGCACGCCGACCCGGCCACGCCCGACCTGGCCGAACTCATCACCGAGATGAGCGACCGCACCGCCACCGGCTACCTGTTCGGCGGCCTGGCCAGCTCGCGCACCGGCTGTCAGCACATCGCCGAAGGGGTGTGGCAGGGTGGCCTGTCGGGCGTGGCCTTCTCGCGCGAGGTGGCGCTGATCTCGCGCGTCACCCAGGGCTGCCAGCCCATAGGCCCGACACGCGAGGTGACGGCCTGCGAACGCAACATCGTCACCGAACTCGACGGCCAGCCCGCCATGCCCTGCCTGCTGCACGACCTGGGCCTCGAAGGCCTGGCCGACCCGCGCGAGGCGCTCACCCGCCTGCGCGCCACGCTGGTGGGCCTGACCGACCCCGGCCGCACCGCCCTGGGCCACGGCGGGCAGTTCGGCGCCGACACCAAGGTGCGCCACATCGTCGGCCTGGACCCCGCACGCCAGGCCGTGGCGGTGGCCGACCTGCTGCAGCCCGGCATGCGCATGGCCTTCTGCCAGCGCGACGTGCAGGCGGCGCGGCGCGACCTGGTGCGCATCTGCAGCGAGATTCGCGACGAGGTGGAATCGCAGGCCGAGGCCGCGCTGCAGGGTGCGGCGCCGGGCTTGCCGGCGCCGGCCGCGGCGGCCGGGCGCATCCGCGGCGCCATCTACGTCAGCTGCACCGGGCGTGGTGGGCCACACTTCGGCGGCCCGTCGGCCGAGCTGAAGGCGATCCAGCACGCCCTGGGCGACGTGCCGCTGGTGGGCTTCTTCGCGGCCGGCGAGATCGCCCGCCACCACCTCTATGGCTACACCGGCGTGCTGACGGTGTTCGCCGGCCAGCCCTGAAAGCTTCCACCCGATGAACGCCCCCGCCACCCCCGACGCCGTCGGCACCGCCGAGCGAGCCGCCCGCCAGCAGCAGGTGGTGGCCGCCCTGGCGCCGCTGCTGCCCGCGCACGCGCTGCTGTGGCACGGCGAGGACACCGTGCCCTACGAGTGCGACGGCCTCACCGCCTACCGCCAGCTGCCGCTGCTGGTGGCCCTGCCCGAAACCGAGGCGCAAGTGGCCGCGGTGCTGGCGGCCTGCCACCGCCTGGGCGTGCCCGTGGTGGCGCGTGGCGCGGGCACGGGGCTGTCGGGCGGGGCGCTGCCGCATGCCGCAGGCGTGACGCTGAGCCTGGCCAAGTTCAACAAGATCGTCCAGATCGACCGCCTGGCGCGCACGGCCACCGTGCAATGCGGCGTGCGCAACCTGGCCATCAGCGAAGCCGCCGCGCCGCTGGGCCTGTACTACGCGCCCGACCCGTCGAGCCAGATCGCCTGCACCATCGGCGGCAACGTGGCCGAAAACTCGGGTGGCGTGCATTGCCTCAAGTACGGCCTGACGCTGCACAACGTGCTGCGCGTGCGCGGCTACACGGTACAGGGCGAGGCCATCGAATTCGGCAGCGAGGCACTCGACACGCCGGGCCTGGACCTGCTGCCGCTGATCGTCGGCAGCGAAGGCATGCTGGCCGTCACCACCGAAGTGACGGTGAAGCTGGTGCCCAAGCCGCTGCTGGCGCGCTGCATCATGGCCAGCTTCGACGACATCCGCAAAGCCGGCGACGCGGT
>CAYREA010000333.1:0-4538 GCA_964423075.1 uncultured Rubrivivax sp.
GATGGTCTGCCAGCCGTCGATGCCGGGCATGGCCAGGTCCATCAGGATGGCGTCGGCCGGGCCTTCGCCCAGCAGGCCCAGCGCCGCGTCGCCCGAGCTGGCCTGCAGCACGTCGAAGCCCAGGGCTTCGAGGCGGCGCGCCAGCAGCGTGCGGTCGACCTCTTCGTTGTCCACCACCAGCAGGCGCTTGCGCGGGCCGAGGTAGGCGCCGCGCTGCGGACGCAGCGCCGGTGCGCGCTGGCCCTGCAGCGCGGGCAGGAACAGGCGCACACGGAACAGCGTGCCCTGGCCGAGCGTGGTGGACACCGTCATCTCGCCGCCCATCAGGTCGGTGAGCATCTTGGCGATGGTCAGGCCCAGGCCCGTGCCACCGGTGGCACCGGTGGTCGACGAGGAACGCGCGAAGGGCTCGAAGATGCGCTCGACGTCGGCCGGCGCGATGCCGGGGCCGGTGTCCTCGATCTCGAACACCGCCATGTCGCGCACGTGCGCAGCGCGGAAACTCACGCGCCCGGCCTGCGTGAACTTCACCGCGTTGCCCAGCACGTTGATGAGGATCTGCGTGAGGCGCCGCTCGTCGGCGCGCACGAGTTCGGGCGCCTGCGCGATGTCGTGTTCGAAGCGCAGGCCCTTGGCCGCGGCCTGCAGCTCGAACATCTGCACGATCTGCTGCAGGCTTTCGCGCAGGCGCATCGGTTTCGGCTCCAGCGCCAGCTTGCCGGCTTCGATGCGCGCGATGTCCAGCGTGCCCTCGATCAAACCCAGCAGGTGTTCGCCGCCGCGCCGGATGACGCCCACCGCCTGCTTGCGCGCCACCGGCAGCGTGGGGTCTTCGTCGAGCAGCTGCGCGTAGCCGAGGATGCTGTTCAGCGGCGTGCGCAGCTCGTGGCTGATGGCGCTGATGTAGCGCGTCTTGGCCTGGTTGGCGGCGTCGGCCGCGCGCTTGGCACGCTGCAGTTCTTCGTCGGTGCGCCGGTGCGACTCGATCTCCTTCATCAGTGCTTCGGTCTGGCGGTTGCTCTCTTCCTGCGCCACGCGGCGGCTGATCTGCGTGAGCACCAGCCACCAGCCGATGACGGCCGCCAGCAGCAGCAGCGCGCAGTAGGTCTTGATGAAGGACGCGCGCAGCGCCGGCGCGGCGGCTGCGGCGGCGTCGCCCAGCTGGCGCAGTTCGCCGTGGTACAGCAGGCTCAAGAGCGCGGCCAGCGCGGGCGCCACCACGGCCATCAGCAGCAGGTAGCGCAGGAGGCCGGTGTCCAGCTGCGGCCACCAGGGGCGCGGCAGCAGGCGGCGCAGCGCGGCGGCCAGCTGCATGCGGGCGCGTGCGGGCTCGGGCTTGCACAGGTCGTGGCAGCGTGCGTCGAGCGAGCAGCACAGGCTGCAGATGGGCCCGCCATAGGCCGGGCAGCTGGCCATGTCGGGGCCTTCGTATTCGCGCTCGCAGATGACGCAGCGGCGCAGGCCCAGCGCGCCGAGGTAGGCTCCTTCCTCGCTGCGCCGGGCGATGTAGTAGCGCCCCTTCGTCGCCCAGGCGATGAGCGGTGCGGTGACGAAGGCCACCGCCATCGCGATCACGGCCGAGAAGGCCTGCGCCAGCGGCCCGAACAGGCCCAGGTAGGCCGCGATGGACAGCACCGAGGCCGCGCCCATCGCACCCACGCCCACCGGGTTGATGTCGTAGAGATGCGCGCGCTTGAACTCGATGCCTTTCGGGCTCCAGCCCAGCGGCTTGTTCACCACCAGGTCGGCCACCACGGCCATGATCCAGCTGATGGCGATGTTGCTGTACAGGCCCAGCACGCCACCGATGGCGCGGAACACCTCCAGCTCCATCAGCATCAGCGCGATCAGCGTGTTGAACACCACCCACACCACGCGCCCCGGGTGGCTGTGCGTCACGCGGGCGAAGAAGTTGCTCCAGGCGAGTGAGCCCGCATACGCATTCGTGACGTTGATCTTCAGCTGGCTCACGATGACCAGCAGCGCCGTCGCCGCCACCGCCCAGCCGTAGTTCGGGAACACCAGCTCGTAGGCAGCCAGGTACATCTGGTTGGGGTCGACCGCACGGTCGGCCGGCACCGCCAGCGTCAACGCCAGGTAGGCCAGCAGCGCGCCGCCCAGCATCTTCAGCACCCCCGGCAGCACCCAGCCCGGGCCGCCGATCACCACGCCCAGCCACCAGCGGCCGCGGTTGGCGGCGGTCTTGCCGGGCATGAAGCGCAGGTAGTCCACCTGCTCGCCCATCTGCGTGATGAGTGCGATGCCCACGGTGAGCGCGCCGCCGAAGAGCAGCGGGTCGAAGCTGCCGCCGCGGCCGTTCTCGCCAGCGTAGCGCATCACGTCGCTCACCAGCGTGGGGTGGGCCTGGAACACGTAGCAGTAGGGCAGCACCAGCAGCAGCAGCCACAGGGGCTGCGTCCACACCTGCAGCTGGCTGATCGCGGTGACGCCGTGTGTCACCAGCGGAATGACCACCAGCGCGCAGATGAGGTAACCCCAGGCCGGCGGGATGTCGAAGGCCAGCTCCAGCGCGTAGGCCATGATGGCCGCTTCGAGCGCGAAGAAGATGAAGGTGAAGCTGGCGTAGATCAGGCTCGTGATGGTGCTGCCGATGTAGCCGAAGCCGGCACCGCGCGTGAGCAGGTCCATGTCCAGGCCATGGCGCGCGGCGTAGACGCTGATGGGCAGGCCGGCGGCGAAGATGATCAGCGCCGTGGCCAGCACGGCCCAGAAGGTGTTGACGAAACCGTACTGCAACAGCAGCGTGCCGCCGAGTGCTTCCAGCACCAGGAACGAGGCCGCGCCGCCGAGCGCCGTGTTGGCCACGCGCGCCGCGCTCCACTTGCGGAAGGCGTGCGGCGTGAAGCGCAGCGCGTAGTCTTCCAGCGTCTCGCTGGCCACCCAGGCGTTGTAGTCGCGCCGCACCTTGATGACGCGCTGCTGCGGCGCGGCGTTCGGGGGGGTGGCGGCGGCTGTCATGGCGCAGCCATGGATTGCACGGAACGGGCCAGGCTCAGCGGGCCAGCGCGCGGATGCGCTCCACCATGGCCGGGTGGAGCACGGCGCCCCGCGCGGCCAGGGCTTGCAGCAGTGCCAGCGCGGCCTGGGGCGTACGTTCGTAGCCCGGCACCAGCGCGGGCAATTCGGCGGCCAGCGACGGCCGGCGCGCTTCGAGCCGGCGCTCGCGGTTGAAGGGGTCGGCGCCGGTGGCCGCGCCGGGGTGGCGCAGCGCGTCCAGCTCGAGCAGCCGGTCGAGCGCGTGGCCTTGCACGAAGCGCGCAGCGCTGAGCTTCTCGCCGCGCTGCCAGCGCTGCAGGCCCACGAACAGGCAGCTCAGCGCTTCGCCGACGACCCATTCCTCGCCGGGTGGCTGCGGCGACGGCAGCGGCTTGCGCGGCACGGCGATGTCGTCGTCCACGCGCTCGCGCTTCCACACCACGCGGCCGGGGGCGAAAGGGATCTGCGCCAGTTCCAGCGGCTCGAACACCGCGAACTCGCAGAACACGCCGTCGGCCATCAGCGCCTTCTGGCCGTCCACGGTGTTCTGGAAGTGCCAGGCGATGGGGTGCGCGGCGGCCAGCCAGTCCAGGTTCTGGATGTAGCGCGCCTTGGTGCCGGGCTCGACGATGGCGAAGAAGTCGAGGTCGGACCAGGCGTCCAGCCGCGCCGTGTCCTGCCCCACCGAGCCCAGGCCGATGAGTGCCTGGGCCTGGCCGCTGGCGCGCAGCGACGCGGCGATGGCCTCCAACCGCAGCAGCAGCGCGCGCGTGGTGTGGGGGGGCGTGTGCAAGGCCGTTCACGCGGTGGTTACGATGGCACCCATTGTGCTGAAGGCTGCCCCATGGATCTGACCCCGCGCGAAAAAGACAAGCTGCTGATCTTCACCGCCGCGCTGCTGGCCGAACGGCGCAAGGCGCGCGGGCTGAAGCTCAACGTGCCGGAGTCCATCGCGCTGATCAGTGCGGCCATCATGGAAGGTGCGCGCGACGGCAAGACGGTGGCGCAGCTGATGAGCGAGGGCAAGACCGTGCTCGGCCGCGCCGACGTGATGGAAGGCGTGCCCGAGATCGTGACCGAGATCCAGGTGGAAGCCACCTTCCCCGACGGCACCAAGCTGGTGACCGTGCACCAACCTATTGCATGAGGAGTTCGACATGACCCCCGGAGAACTCCTCATCGACGAAGGCGAGCACGAGCTCAATCCCGGCCGCGACAAGCTCACGCTGCGGGTGGCCAACAGCGGCGACCGGCCCATCCAGGTGGGCTCGCACTACCACTTCGCCGAGACCAACGCGGCGCTGGTCTTCGACCGCCAGGCCGCCAAGGGCATGCGCCTGAACATCGCCAGCGGCACCGCCGTGCGCTTCGAGCCCGGGCAGGACCGCACCGTGACCCTGGTGCCCTACGCGGGCAAGCGCCAGGTGTGGGGCTTCCGCGGCCTCGTGAACGGAGCGCTGTGATGTCGCGGACCATTGGAAGACGCGCCTACGCCGAGATGTACGGCCCCACCGTGGGCGACCGCCTGCGCCTGGCCGACA
>CAYREA010000334.1:0-4531 GCA_964423075.1 uncultured Rubrivivax sp.
GACCCCGGCCCCTGCGGGCGCATCCTGGTGCGCGGCGAGCCGGGCTGGGAGATCATCCCCGAGCTGGCCCCGCTGCCCGGCGAGCCCGTCATCGACAAGCCAGGCAAGGGCAGCTTCTGCGCGACGGACCTGGAACTCATCCTGCACACCCGCGGCATCCGCAACCTGGTGCTGACCGGCATCACCACCGACGTGTGCGTGCACACCACGATGCGCGAAGCCAATGACCGTGGCTTCGAGTGCGTGCTGCTCGGCGACTGCACGGCCGCCACCGACCCCTTGAACCACAAGGCCGCGCTGCACATGATCCACATGCAGGGCGGCGTTTTCGGCGCGGTGGCCACTTCGACGGCCTTGATCGAGGCGCTATGACATGCATGCGCTAGCGCTCGACACCTACGAGTTGACCAAACGCTTCGGCGCCTTCACCGCCCTGAACGCGGTGTCGCTGAAGGTGCGCCCCGGCACCGTGCACGCGCTGCTGGGCGAGAACGGCGCGGGCAAGAGCACGCTGGTGAAGTGCGTGGTCGGCTACTACAGCCCCGACGCCGGCGCCGTGCTGGTGGACGGGCGCGAGCAGGCGATCACTTCCCCCACCGTCGCGCGCGACCTGGGCATCGGCATGGTCTACCAGCACTTCACCGTGGTGCCCGGCATGACGGTGGCCGAGAACCTGCTGCTGGCGCGCGGCCGCCTGCCGGCGGTGATCGACTGGAAGGCGGTGCGCGCCGACCTCACCGCCTTCCTGCAGACCACGCCCTTCAAGCTGGACCTGGACGCCACGCCGCAGGACCTGAGCGCGGGCGAGAAGCAGAAGCTCGAGATCCTCAAGCAGCTCTACCTGAAGCCACGCCTCCTGATCCTGGACGAACCCACCTCGGTGCTCACGCCGCAGGAAGCCGACGAGGTGCTGGGCCTGCTGAAGGCGCGCGCGCATGCCGGCGACTGCACCGTGGTGATGATCACGCACAAGTTCCGCGAGGTGGCCGAACATGCCGACGACGTGAGCGTGCTGCGCCGCGGCGCCCTGGTGGCCAGCCACGCCGTGGCCGAGGTCTCGGCCGATCAACTGGCCGCGGCCATGGTGGGCGAAGGCCGCAGCGCCACCGCGGCCACGCTCGTGCGCGACCACAAGCCCGTCGGCGCCGCACGCCTGGAGGTGCGCGAACTGCTGGTGGCCGGCGACCGCGGCGAAACCGCCGTGGCGTCCCTGAACCTCACGGTGAGCAGCGGCGAGATCGTCGGCGTGGCCGGCGTTTCCGGCAACGGCCAGCGCGAGATGATGGAGGCGCTGGTGGGCCAGCGCGCCGTCGAAAGCGGCGAAGTGCGGGTCAGCGGCGAACGCTTCCACGCCACGCGCGCGCAGAACAGGCGCCTGAAGGTACGCAGCCTGCCCGAAGAGCCTTTGCGCAACGCCTGCGTGGGCGAACTCAGCGTCGGCCACAACATGGGCCTGCGCGTCTTCGATGCACCCCCCGCCGCGCGCAGCGGCTGGATGTTCTTCGGCGTGCTGCGCGAGAAGGCGCGGGCGCTGATCAAAGAGTACGGCGTCAAGACGCAGGGCGAAGGGGCGCAGATCCGCTCGCTTTCGGGTGGCAACGTGCAGCGCGCGGTGCTGGCGCGCGAGCTGGCCGAAGACGCCGATCTGCTGCTGGTCAGCAACCCGGTGTTCGGCCTCGACTTCGCGGCCGTGGCCGAGATCCACACCCGCCTGGTGGCGGCGCGCAACCGCGGCACCGCGGTGCTGCTGGTCAGCGAAGACCTCGACGAACTGCTGCACCTGTCCGACCGCATCGTCGTGATGAGCGAAGGCCGCATCGTCTTTGAATGCCCCGCGGCGGGCGCCGACCGCCTGATGCTCGGCTCACACATGGGCGGCCACGGCGCCCACCACGAGGAGGCTGCGTGATCACGGTCGCCGCCCAGCCCTTCGACTACACGCTGGCCCCCGGCCGCACGGCGCTGGTGGTCATCGACATGCAGCGCGACTTCGTCGAACCCGGCGGCTTCGGCGCCAGCCTGGGCAACGACGTGACGGTGCTGCACAGCGCCATCGCCCCCATCGCCGCCCTGCTGCGGGCCTGGCGCGCACGCGGCTGGCCGGTGCTGCACACGCGCGAATGCCACCAGCCCGACCTGTCCGACTGCCCGCCCGCCAAGCGCGAGCGCGGCGAGCCCGCGCTGCGCATCGGCGATGTGGGCCCGATGGGCCGCGTGCTGATTGCCGGCGAGCCGGGTGCCGACATCATCCCGGCGCTGGCCCCGGCCGCAGGCGAATGGGTGATCGACAAACCCGGCAAGGGCATGTTCTGGGCCACCGGCCTGCACGAAAGGCTGCAGGCGGCCGGCATCACCCACCTGCTGTTCACCGGCGTGACAACGGAAGTGTGCGTGCAGACCAGCATGCGCGAAGCCAACGACCGCGGTTACCAGTGCCTGATCGTCGAGGACGGCACCGAGAGCTACTTCCCCGAGTTCAAGCGCGCAGCGCTCGCGATGATCGTCGCCCAGGGCGCCATCGTCGGCTGGTGCGCGCCCTCGGCCGCCGTGCTGGCGGCGCTGGGCTGATCAGGCCGGCCGGGCCGGGATCTGCAGCCCGCGCTGCACCGCAGGCCGCGCCAGGAAGGCCTGCACCACGCGCTGCACCTCGGCGAAGTCGGCGTAGCCCACGAGCTCACCGGCGCCGTAGAAGCCGACCAGGTTGTTGACCCAGGGGAAGAGGGCGATGTCGGCGATGCCGTACTCGCTGCCCATCATCCAGTCGCGGCCCTTGAGGTGCTCGTCCAGCACGGCCAGCAGGCGGCGCGACTCGGCCACGTAGCGGTCGCGCGGGCGCTTGTCCTCGTAGTCCTTGCCGGCGAACTTGTGAAAGAAGCCGAGCTGGCCGAACATGGGACCGACACCGCCCATCTGGAACATCAGCCACTGGATGGCTTCGTAGCGCGCGGCCGGGTCTTGCGGGATGAAGCGGCCGGCCTTGTCGGCCAGGTACAGCAGGATGGCGCCCGATTCGAACAGCGCCAGCGGCCGGCCGCCGGGGCCGTTCGGGTCGATGATCGCGGGGATCTTGTTGTTCGGGTTCAGCGACAGGAACTCGGGGCTCAGCTGGTCGTTGCTGTCGAAGCGCACCAGGTGCGGCTCGTAGGGCAGGCCCGTTTCTTCCAGCAGGATCGACACCTTCACGCCGTTGGGCGTGGGCAGCGAATAGAGCTGGATGCGCTCGGGGTGGCTGGCGGGCCACTTGCGGGTGATGGGGAAGTCGGACAAAGCAGGCATGCGACAGATCCGGTGAGTGGCAGCAGCCGGAAGGCTAGCGGCGCCGCGCGCCGGCTGCATGCGTTCAGCTGAACAACCTTCGCGCGGCTGCAGAGCCGGCCGAGAGATCCAGTGCGTCGAGCTTGCGGTACAGCTCGTCCAGCTCCTGGCTGATGGCGTCGAAGGCGTGCAGCGTGATGGGCTGGCCCTTGTCGTCGATGGCGGTGGCGTCCAGGTCGTCGGCCAGCTTCTTGCCCAGCAGGTGCCAGGCCGGGTAAGGCTCGGCCGAGGCGGGTGTCTGCGGCACGTCCAGCGACAGCACGCACTCGCGCACCACGGCGCTCTGCGGGTCTTCGGCCAGCGCCGCCTGCGGGTCGACGGCCAGCACCAGCATCGGCGGCGCACCCTCCTCGGCCGCGGGCAACACCAGGCGGCCGGGCACGGCGCCGGGCACCAGGCCCTGGCGCGCGGCGATCTGCTGCACGAAGCCCACCGACCAGGCCACGCCGTTGGTGCGCAGGGTGACGGTGAGCTGGGCGTCCAGCGGGCTGGCCATGGCGTCGAGTTCGCGCGCGCGCGCCACGGCTTCCAGCATGTCGGGCACGTCGGGCGTGGCGCCGATGGCGTCGGCGAAGGCCTGGATCTTCTGCACGAACTCGGAATACTCGATCTCGTTCAGCGGCCCGCTGCGGCTGGCCAGCTGCACGCCGGCCTGCAGTTCACCGTAGCGGTGGCCCAGCTGCAGCGGCTCCCACTGGCCAGTCTCGGTGTCCAGGCCTTCCACGTAGAAGGGCTTGCTGCCGGCGCGGCGCGAAGGCGGCAGGTGCTGCAGCGCGAATTCGCCGCTGATGGGCGCGTCCAGCGCCAGCGGGGCGATGGCGTCGATCAGCGCGTCCAGCCGCGCCTGCCTGCGCGGCGCCGAGCGCAGCGCGGGTGGTGGGGCTTCGCCTTCCTCGCCGGCGTTCACCAGCGAAGGCTCCACACGTTCGGCCGGCTGCAGGGCCTCGGGTGCCTGGCGCGGGCGCGCGCGGCGCGTGGTCCACCAGCCGTGCGCAGCCAGGGCCAGCAGCACCAGGCCGCCCAGCAGGGCCAGCGCGGTACCGAGGCCGATGTTCATGTCGCTGCTCTCAAGCCGCTTCCGCCATGCTGACGGCCGACTCCATGTCCACCGCCACGATGCGGCTCACGCCCTGTTCCTGCATGGTCACGCCGATCAGCTGTTCGGCCATCTCCATCGCGATCTTGTTGTGGCTGATGAAGAGGAACTGCGTGCCCT
>CAYREA010000335.1:0-4530 GCA_964423075.1 uncultured Rubrivivax sp.
TGGGCGACCTGGAAAAGCCCAAGCTGGTGTTCTTCTTCGACGAGGCGCACCTGCTGTTCAAGGACGCACCCGGTGCGCTGATCGAGCGCATCGAACTCGTGGTGCGCCTGGTGCGCAGCAAGGGCGTGGGCGTGTACTTCGTGACACAGAACCC
Organism: uncultured Rubrivivax sp.; assembly: GCA_964423075.1. Taxonomy (GTDB): domain Bacteria; phylum Pseudomonadota; class Gammaproteobacteria; order Burkholderiales; family Burkholderiaceae_C; genus Rubrivivax. The sequence goes on from CAYREA010000335.1 coordinate 155, forward strand.
GCTGGACGTGCCCGACACCGTGCTGGCCCAGCTGGGCAACCGCGTGCAGCACGCCCTGCGCGCCTTCACGCCGCGCGACCAGAAGGCGGTGAAGGCCGCGGCCGACACGATGCGGCCCAACCCGGCCCTGGGCGACATGGCCGCCGCCATCACCGAGCTGGCGGTGGGCGAGGCGCTGATCAGCTTCCTCGACGCCAAGGGCCGGCCCAGCGTCACGCAGCGTGTCTTCGTGCACCCGCCGGGCAGCCAGATCGGGCCCATCACGCCCGAGCAGCGCAAGAAGCTGATCGACGGCTCGCTGGTGGCGGGTGTGTACGAGAAGGTGGTCGACCGCGAGTCGGCCTACGAGAAGATCAAGGGCCGCGCGATGGCCGGCGCCAGCGCGGCGCCACCCGCGGCCGGCATGCCCACGCCACCGCGCATGCCGGTGGGCACGGCCGGCCCGGCCACCACGCCGGCTACCGCGTCGGCAGAAGGCGGCGGCCTGATGGACGGCCTCAAGGACGCGCTCTTCGGTACCACCGGCCCGCGCGGCGGGCGGCGGCCGGGGCTGGCGGAATCGGCGGCGCAGTCGGCCGTCAAGAGCATCGGGTCGGCAGTCGGGCGCGAGATCATCCGCGGCGTGCTGGGCTCGCTGCTCGGTGGTTCGCGGCGGCGTTGAAGCGCGCCATGACCATCCTGCTGGTGCTGCTGGCCCTGGCCGGCCTGGTGCTGCTGGGCGCCCAGTTCGGCCTGCTGCGCGGCAGCGCACCCACCGACCTGGGCGTGAACGGCGGCAAGCTCAAGGCACCTTCCACCCGCCCCAACAGCGTCAGCAGCCAGGCCGACCTGTGGCCCGGGCATCCGCGCGCCGAGTCGGCCCGCATCGCCCCGCTGGCCGGCGGTGCGGCCACCTTCGCCAAGCTGCGCACGCTGCTGGCCGGATGGCCCGGCGCCACCGTGGTGACGGCGCGTGACGACTACCTCTACGTGCAGTTCAGCACCCCGCTGATGAAGTACACCGACGACGCCGAGTTCTGGCTCGACCCCGCCGCCGGCGTGGTGCAGGTGCGCTCGGCATCGCGCCTGGGCTACCGCGACTTCGATGCCAACCGCCAGCGCATCGAGGCGCTGCGCGCCCGCCTGCAAGGCGGCTGAAACCGCTGGCGCCATGCCGGCGCCACTTGGCGACGGGCCGGGCCGGCCCGTCGCGCCGGACTGGGCACCGCGCGCCGTGCAGCGACACTAAGGGCCCATGACCCCCGCCAGCACCGTCCCGGCCCCGCCCACCACTGCGCTGGCCGCAGCCTGGCGCCGCGCCCGCGCCCACACGCCGCGCTCGCTGCTGCTGCTGGTGGTGATCTGCCTGGCCATCGCGCTGGTGCTGTACGGCTTCGACGGGCGACGGTTTCCGCTCAAGCTGCTTTACTCCTTCTCCATCGGCGGCGCCTGCATGTTCATCGTCGACCTGGGCCGCCTGCTGCTGGCAGCACTGCTGGATGGCCTGCGCCGCCTGCGCGGCCTGCCGCCCACCGACGGCGGCTTCGAGAGCGGCTGGCGTGGCCTTCTGGTGCTGCTACCGCTGGCCGTGCTGGCCGGCCCGCCGCTGGGCACCGCGCTGGCCGATGCCATCGGCGGCATGACCACGCCCAGCCTGCTGGACTGGGGCCACCCGAGCACCCGCGTGACGCTGACGCTGGCCCTGGTGGGCACCGGCGCTTCGGTGTTCCTGTTCAGCACGCTGGAACGCCTGGCCAACGCGCGCGCCCAGGCCGAGGCCGCCCAGCGCGCCGCGGCCGAGAACCAGTTGCGCCTGCTGCAGTCGCAGCTGGAGCCGCACATGCTGTTCAACACGCTGGCCAACCTGCGCGTGCTGATCGGCCTGGACCCGACGCGCGCCCAGGCCATGCTGGACCGGCTGATCCACTTCCTGCGCGCCACGCTCAACGCCTCGCGCCGCGACAGCCATCCGCTGGTCGACGAGTTCCAGCACCTGGACGACTACCTGGCGCTGATGGCGGTGCGCATGGGCGCGCGGCTGGCGGTGCGCTTCACGCTGCCGCCCGAACTGGCCACGCACCCGCTGCCGCCGCTGCTGCTGCAGCCGCTGGTGGAAAACGCCATCAAGCACGGCCTGGAGCCGAAGGTGGAAGGCGGGCGCATCGAAGTGGTGGCGCGGGCCGAAGGCGCGCGGCTGCTGCTGACGGTGCGCGACACCGGCGTCGGCCTGGGCGGTGCGGCTTCCACCGGCACCGCCTTCGGGCTGGAGCAGGTGCGCCAGCGCCTGGCCACGCTCTTCGGCGACAAGGCCAGCTTCACCCTGCAAGCCGCTGCCGACGCCGAAGGCGGCGCGCTGGCCACCATCCAACTGCCCCTGTCGACCGCCGCATGAACACCGCCGCCCCCCGCTGCCTGATCGCCGAAGACGAACCGCTGCTGGCCGAAGGCCTGCGCGCCGACCTGGCCGCCTTGTGGCCCGAGCTGCAGGTGCTGGCCACCGTGGGTGACGGCTTGCGCGCCACGGAACAGGCGCTGGCGCTGCAGCCCGAGGTCTGCTTCTTCGACATCCGCATGCCCGGCTGCACCGGCCTGGAAGCCGCGCAGGCGCTCGCTGAAGACTGGCCCGACGCGCCCGGCAGCGCGCCGTTTCCGCTGATCGTCTTCATCACCGCCTACGACCACTACGCACTCGCAGCCTTCGAGGCGCAGGCGGTGGACTACCTGGTCAAGCCGGTGGACCGCCCGCGCCTGGCGGCCTGCATCACACGCCTGAAGGCCCGCCTGGGAAGCCGCCCCGCGCCGGCCGAGGGCCTGCAGGCCACGGTGGAACAGCTGCGCGCGTTGCTCGGCGCCGCGCCGGTGGCGCCGGCCGCGCCAAGGCTGGAGGTGATCCAGGCCCAGGTGGGCAGCCTGGTGCACTTCGTGCCAGTGGCCGAGGTGCTGGTGCTGGAAGCCGCCGACAAGTACGTGCGCGTGCTCACGGCCGAACGTGAACACCTGATCCGCACCTCGCTGCGCGAACTGCTGCCGCAGTTGGACCCGGCCGTGTTCTGGCAGGTGCACCGCGGCACCGTGGTGCAGGCGCGCGCCATCACGACAGCGCGGCGCGAGGAGTCGGGCAAGGTGACACTCAGCTTGCGCGGCAGGCCCGAGAAGGTCACCGTCAGCCGGCTCTACGCGCACCTGTTCAAGGGCATGTAGCTCTTAGCGGCTGTCGGGCACGCGCTGGCTGGAGACGGCGAAGACGTAGCTGAGCGCAAAACCCAGGGTCACGTTCTGGCGCTGCCGCACCAGCGGGCTGGGCTCGAAGGCAGCGCCGGCCACGCGGTCCACACGCCAGAAGCCGGCCACCCACCAGTCGCCGACACGCCGCGTGGCGCTGGTGGCCAGGCCCCAGCCGGCATGGCCGCCGGGCGCGGCGTAGGCGGGGCGTTCGGGCGTGGCCTCGGCCGCGGCCACGCTGTAGAAATGCTCGTGGAAACGCCGCGTGGCGGCCAGCGGGCCGGCCTGCAGGCCCAGGTTCCAGCCCTGCCAGTTCATGTCCAGGTCGAGCTCGGGCGTGGTGGTCCAGCCCACGGGCCTGGAGTTCGGCTCCAGCGTGAAGGCCGCGCGCAGCGGCACCCGCAGGTGCAGCTTCCAGCCCGGGCCGCGGCCTAGCAGCAGGTTCAGCTTGGGGCCGATCTCCAGCGTGGCAGCCAGGTCGGGCATGCCGGCGCGGGTGCGGCTGTCGCTGCTTCTGAGCGGCGGGCTGGCGTCCACGCTGAGGTCGAAGTCGAAGCGTTCGGTGTCCAGCAGCACGGCGCGCGTGCCTTCGCGGTCAGAGCGGAAGATCTGGCCGCGGTACACCAGGTAGGGGATGGGCAGCAGCCAGTGGTGGCGCTGGTCGGCGCCGCGGTAGTGCGGCACGTGCAGCGTGCCCGCGCCGGCGCCCAGTTCCCACAAGGGCTGGTCGGCACGGGCGGCGGTGGCAACCAGCGCGCACAGGGCCAGCGCGCAGGCACGTCGAAGAAGGTGGTTCAAGGCGCCGCATCTTACGGGGCCGGTCGCAGCGGGTGCCGCCGATAGAATGCCCCGCTCCCGCAGCCCCGGCGAGCGCATGGCCTCCGACATCAACGCACCCACCCCACCCCGGCCGAGCAATTTCCTGCGCGGCATCATCGAACGCGACCTGGAAGCCGGCACCTGGAGCCAGCGCCATTTCGCGGGCAGCCCGGGTGACGGTGCACACCACCAGGCCGGGCCGGCCGACCCGGCGAAGATCCGCACCCGCTTCCCGCCCGAGCCCAACGGCTACCTGCACGTGGGACATGCCAAGAGCATCTGCCTGAACTTCGGGCTGGCACGCGACTACGGCGGCATCTGCCACCTGCGCTTCGACGACACCAACCCCGAGAAGG
>CAYREA010000336.1:0-4524 GCA_964423075.1 uncultured Rubrivivax sp.
CGGCCATGCTGCAGGCCACGCCCACCTCGCCCTGGCAGCCGACCTCGGCGCCGCTCAAGCTGGCGTTTTCCTTGTAGAGGATGCCGATGGCGGCGGCGGTGAGCAGGAAGTCGATCACGCCGCGGTTCGAAGCGCCGGGCACGAAGCGCGTGTAGTAGTGCAGCACCGCCGGCACGATGCCGGCAGCGCCGTTGGTGGGCGCCGTCACCACGCGGCCGCCGGCGGCGTTCTCCTCGTTGACGGCCAGCGCGTAGAGGTTCACCCAGTCCAGCACCTGCAGCGGGTCGCTCAGGGCCTGCTCGGGGTGCGCCGTCAGTGCGTTTCGCAAGGCAGCTGCGCGGCGCTTGACCTTGAAGCCGCCGGGCAGGATGCCTTCGGTGGCGCAGCCGCGGGTCACGCAGTCCTGCATCACCTGCCAGATCTTCAGCAGGCCGGCGTCGATCTCGGCGTCGCTGCGCCAGTGGCGTTCGTTGCGGCGCATCACCTCGGCGATGCTGCAGCCCTGGGCCTGCGTCTGCTGCAGCAGCTGTGCGCCGCTGTGGAAGGGCAGCGGCAGCACCGTGGTGTCGGGCGCGATCACCTTCTGGCGCGAGCCGTCGGCCGCGGCCTCGTCGCTGACGACAAAACCGCCTCCCACCGAATAGAACACGCGGCTGGCGATCTCGGCGCCGGCGGCGTCGAAGGCCACGAAGCGCATGCCGTTGGCGTGGAAGGGCAGGCTCTCGCGGCGGTAGAACTTCAGGTCGTCCTTCTCGCTGAAGGCCACCGCGTGGCGGCCCAGCAGCGGCAGCCGGCCCTCGGTGCGCATGGCCTGCAGCAGGGCCGGCACGGCGTCCACGTCCACCGTGTCGGGCTCGTGCCCGGCCAGGCCCAGCAGCACGGCCTTGTCGCTGCCGTGGCCCTTGCCGGTGGCGCCCAGGCTGCCGTACAGCTGCGACAGCACCCGCGCCGTGCGCGGCAGCAGGCCTTCGTGTTCCAGCCGCAGCGCAAACAGGCGTGCGGCGCGCATCGGCCCCACGGTGTGCGAGCTGCTGGGCCCGATGCCGATCTTGAAGAGGTCGAAGACGCTGACGGCCATGGTGGGGTGTGCTTTCAGTGCGCGGCCAGCGCGCGTTCGATGGCGCCGGCCAGGTCTTCGACGACGTTTTCCTTGTGCACCACGGCCGCGATGCCCGCGGCCGCGGCGCGCCGCTGCAGTTCGGCGTCGACATAACCCGAGTACACCACCAGCGGCAGCCCCGGCCGCACCGCCAGCAGCAGGCGCGCCAGGTCCAGGCCCGAACAGTCGGGCATGTTGTGGTCGGTGACCACCAGGTCGAAGGCCTCGGGCGCGGCGCGCAGCGCGGCCAGCGCGGCCAGGCCGCTGTCGGCGCTGGTGACCTGGAAGCCGCGGTTGCGCAGCAGCGCCTCGCCGGTGAGCAGCATCACCGCGTCGTCGTCGACGATCAGCACGCGGCGCCCGCGGCCATGGTTGTCGTGGCCCGGCGGCGCCGGCGGCGGCGTGGCCGCCAGCGCCTCGGCGCGCGCGGCCGGCAGCCAGACGTGGAAGGTGCTGCCGGCACCGGGTGCGGTGTCGACGCTGATGGCGCCATGGTGTTCGGCCACGATGCCGTGCACCACCGCCAGGCCCAGCCCGGTGCCGCTGCCCACCGGCTTGGTGGTGAAGAAGGGCTCGAAGATGCGCGCGCGCGTGCTCTCGTCCATGCCCGAGCCGTCGTCGCGCACCCACAGGTGGGCGCAGGGGCCGGGGCGCAGGCCGGGCGGTGCGGCGGCGGCGTCGGCCGGCTCGACGCCGACCTCGATGTGGCCCACCGCGCCGGCCATCGCGTGCCAGGCGTTGGTGCACAGGTTCATCAGCACCTGCTGCACCTGGGTGCCGTCGGCTTCCACGTCGGGCAGCTGGCCGGCCAGGCGCACCTGCAGTTGCACGCTGGCGGGCAGGGTGGCGCGCAGCAGTTCCAGCGCGTCCTGCACCAGCGGCGCCAGCGGCTGGCGCAGCGCCGGCGTGGCCTGGCGGCGGCTGAAGGCCAGGATCTGCTGCACCAGCAGGCGCGCACGCAGGGCCGATTTCTGGATCTGCTCGATGCGCTCGCCGGTGCTGGCGCTGCCGGCCCCTTCCTGGCGCGCCAGTTCCACGTTGCCCAGGATCGCGCCCAGGATGTTGTTGAAGTCGTGCGCGATGCCGCCGGCCAGCGTGCCCAGCGATTCGAGCTTCTGCGTCTGGCGCAGCGCCTCGTCGGCCTGGTGGCGCTCGATGGCGATGGCCGCCACCTGGGCCATGGCGGCGACGGTGGCGATCTCGTGCGCGCCCGGGCTCCGCACCTGGCGGTGGTAGACACCGATGCTGCCCAGCACCGCGCCGGCGCGCGAGCGGATGGGCTCCGACCAGCAGGCCGCCAGGCCGGCCTGCTGCACCAGGTCGCGATAGGGCGCCCACTGCGGGTCGTTCAGGATGTCGTGCGCGATCACGCGCTCGCCTCGGAACACGGCGTCGCCGCAGCAGGCCGAGCCGGCGCCCACGGGCAGGCCGTCGGCCGCGGCGCGGAAGAAGTCGGGCAGCTGCGGCGCGGCGGCCAGGCGCAGGCACTGGCCGCTGCCGTCCAGCCGCATCACGGCGCACAGCGCGCCGGGGTGCAGGGCTTCGACGCCGCTGGCGATGGCCGCCAGCACGTCGGGCAGCGGCGCGCCGCTGGCCACCAGTGACAGCACCTGCTGCGTGCCGGCGGCGCGCCGGCGCGGCGTGATGTCGCGCGCCACGGCCATGCGCAGCGTGCGGCCGTCGATCTGCACGTTGGTGGCGTGCACCTCGACATCGATGATCTCGCCGCTGCGCGTGCGGTGGCGCCACTGCAGCCCGGTGCGGGGCCGGCCGGATCCCACGTCGGCCATGTGGCGGTGCAGGCGCTCCTGGTCTTCGGTGGGACGGATCTGGTCCAGCGTCAGGCCCCGGAACTCGGCCTCGCTCCAGCCGTAGCCGGCCTCGGCCGCCGGGTTGGCGCCCAGGATGCGCAGGCTGCCCACGTCGAACAGCCACATGGGCAGCGGGCACAGGTCGAAGGCCGCGCGCCAGGCCGCACCCGCCGAGGGGTCGAGGCCGCCGGGCGCTAGCGGGTCGACGGGGGCGGGCGCGTGCATGGCCCGCATTCTGGCCTCACGCGGCCCGCTTCAGCGCGGGCCGTGAGGGGGGTTTCTATCAGTCGGCGTAGTCGCTCATCGGCACGCAACTGCAGAACAGGTTGCGGTCACCGTGCACGTTGTCCACGCGGCCCACCGGCACCCAGTACTTGGTCTTCTTCAGCGCCGGCACGGGGAAGGCGGCCTGCTCGCGCGTGTAGGGGTGGGCCCAGTCGGCGGCCAGCAGCGAAGCCGCCGTGTGCGGCGCGTGCTTGAGCGGGTTGTCCTCGCGCGGCCAGCTGCCGTCTTCCACCTTCGCGATCTCGTGGCGGATGGCGATCATGGCGTCGCAGAAGCGGTCGAGCTCCACGCGCGGCTCGCTTTCGGTGGGTTCCACCATCAGCGTGCCGGCCACCGGGAAGCTGAGCGTGGGCGCATGGAAGCCGTAGTCGATCAGGCGCTTGGCCACGTCTTCGGCGCTGATGCCGGTGCTGTCTTTCAGCCCGCGCAGGTCAAGAATGCACTCGTGCGCCACGCCGCCGCCCTTGAGCTGCGGGTTGCCGCCCGAGTACAGCACGGGGTAGTGGTCGGCCAGGCGGGCGGCGATGTAGTTGGCCGAGAGGATGGCGACCTCGGTGGCGTCCTTCAGGCCTTCGGCGCCCATCATGCGGCAGTACATCCAGCTGATGGGCAGCACGGCCGCATTGCCCAGCGGCGCGGCGCTCACGGCCCCCACGCTCTGCGCCGTGCCCACGCCGGCCGTGCGGTGGCCGGGCAGGAAAGGCACGAGGTCGGCCACCACGGCCACCGGGCCCACGCCCGGGCCGCCGCCGCCGTGCGGAATGCAGAAGGTCTTGTGCAGGTTCAGGTGGCTCACGTCGCCGCCGAACTCACCGGGCGCGGCCACGCCCACCAGCGCATTCATGTTGGCGCCGTCCACATACACACGCCCGCCATGCTGGTGCACCAGCGCGCACAGCTCCTTCACGCGCACCTCGAACACGCCGTGCGTGCTGGGGTAGGTGATCATCACGCAGGCCAGCTTGGCGCTGTGCTTTTCGCACTGGGCCTTGAGGTCGTCCATGTCGACGTTGCCCATGGCGTCGCACTTCGTCACCACCACGGTCATGCCCACCATCTGCGCGCTGGCCGGGTTGGTGCCGTGCGCGCTTTCGGGGATCAGGCAGATGTTGCGATGGGCTTCGCCGCGCGAAGCGTGCCAGGCCTTGATCACCAGCAGCCCGGCGTATTCACCCTGGCTGCCCGCGTTGGGCTGCAGGCTCACGCCGGCATACCCGGTGGCCTGGCACAACCAGGCGCACAGTTGCTCGTTCAGTGCCCAGTAGCCGGCGAGTTGGTCGCGCGGCGCAAAGGGGTGCACCTGCGCGAACTCGGGCCAGGTGATGGGGA
>CAYREA010000337.1:0-4516 GCA_964423075.1 uncultured Rubrivivax sp.
CGACCATGCCCGTCGTCGCCGTCATCAACCGCAAGGGCGGCAGCGGCAAGAGCACGCTGGCCACCCACATCGCCGCCCAGGCCGCGCGCAGCGGTGCGCGCGTGATGCTGGGCGACGTCGACCGGCAGCAGTCATCCCTGTCGTGGCTGCGCCGGCGCGCCGTGCAGGCGGCCGCCGCCGGCGCCGAAGTCAACGGCTGGGCCGTTGATCCCAACAGCGGCCTGCGGCCGCCGACCGGCGTGACGCACGTGGTGCTGGATACCCCGGGCGGCCTGCACGGCATCGGCCTGGCGCGGGCCGTGATGACGGCCGACGCGGTGCTGCTGCCGCTGTGCGCCTCAGCCTTCGACCGCGAATCGGCCGAGGCCTGCCTGGCCGAACTGCAGGCCTTGCCCCGGGTTGCCTCCGGGCGCTGCAGCGTGGGCCTGGTGGGCATGCGGCTCGACTCGCGCACGCGCGCCGCGGCCGACTTGCGCGCCTGGGCCGAACAGCGCGGCCACACCTACGTGGGCAGCCTGCGCGAGGCCCAGGTCTACGTACGGGCGGCCGAGCAGGGGCTGACACTGTTCGACCTGCCGCCGGCCAAGGTGGCGGCCGATCTCGAGCAGTGGCAGCCCATCCTTGAGTGGTTGCAGGCGGCCCTGGCCAAGAGCGCGCAGGCCGAGCGCAGCGCGCGCGCGCCGGTGCGGCCGGTCGACCAGCCCAGCCGCCCCGCGCCGCAGCCGACCGTGACCGCGCGCCACCCGCCGCCTGCGCCCCCGCGCCCCACCGGGCTGCTGCAGGGCTGGTTCGGCCGCTTCCTGCGCGCCTGACGCGCGAGCCAGGCCACCGGCCTGGGGCCCTAGCTTGCATGGGCAGCTACCCCCGGAATTTGGTGGCGCGCCAAGGCCTGCCGATGTAAAAGGTCCGTCACGCGGCGCCACGCATCCTTGATGCAGGGGTCATGGGCCGCACTCCGAACTTCAACGCGATGGAGGCGCCGATGACTACGATCCTTTCCAAGTGGGCCAAGGGGCGGCTGTTTGCCACCCTGGTCGCCAGCCTGGCACTGGCTGCCAGTGCGCTGGCAGCCGTTCCCGCCAACGCACCGGCGGACGTGGCCGGTGCGCTGCGGGCCCTGCCCACGGTCGACGTGGTGCACGCCACGCGCGACGGTGTGCCCACCTTCATGCGGGGCGAACTGGGCACCGCACCCAAGCTCACCGCCAGCGACCTGGCCGGCACCCAGCAGGCCATGCGCCCCGTGCTGGCCCCTGCATTGGCCGCCTTGCGGCTGCAGCCCGCCGACCTGCGGCTGCGCAAGATGAACGTCGACCGCAACGGCGACCAGCACCTGCGCTACCACCAGACCCACCAGGGCCTGGACGTGGTGGGCGGCGAACTCATCGTGCACGTGGACGGCAAGGGCCGCGTCTATGCCATCAACGGCACGGCGCGCGGCGACATCCCGCTCGGCCTGGGCCTGCGCGACATCGGCGAAAGCGCCATCCACGGGCTGGTGGCCGCCGACCGGCGCTTTGCCGGCATGGCCACTGCCCCGGCGCGCAAGGTCTACCTGGTGTCGCCCGAAGGCGCGGTGCACATGGCCTACGAAACGGTGGTGACGGGCCAGCGCGGCCAGGACCCGGTGCGCGACAAGGTCTACATCAACGTGGAAAGCGGCGCCGTCCTGGCCGTGCACCCGCAGATCTTCTTCGCCGAGAACCGCAGGGTGTACAGCGCCAACAACGGCACCAGCCTGCCCGGCACGCTGCGGCGCTCGGAAGGCGGTGCCGCCACCACCGACGTCGACGTCAATGCCGCCTATGAAGGCAGTGGTGCCACCTACGAGGCCTACCAGGCCTTCTGGGGCCGCGACTCCTACAACAACGCCGGTGCGGCGCTGGTGAGCACCGTGCACTACAGCAGCAACTACTGCAACGCCTTCTGGAACGGCACGCAGATGGTCTACGGCGACGGCAACAGCAGCCAGGGCTGCCTGCCGCTGGCCCGCGCCCAGGACGTGACGGCCCATGAACTCACGCACGCAGTGACCGAGAACGAATCGGGCCTGGTCTATTCCGGCGAATCCGGCGGCCTCAACGAAGCCATGTCGGACATCTTCGGCGCCTTCACCGAGGCCTATGTTGCCGGCGGCAAGACCGGTACCCTGGTGGTGTCGGCCGACACCTGGAAGATCGGCGAGGCCATCCTGCCGCCCGCGCTGCGCTACATGAACGACCCGGCCGCCGATGGCGTGTCGCGCGACTTCTGGACCAGCGGCGTGGGCAATGTCGACGTGCACTACAGCTCGGGCATCGCCAACCTGGCTTTCTACCTGCTGTCCCAGGGTGGCACCCATCCGCGCGGCAAGTCCACGGTCAACGTGGCCGGCATCGGCATGGACAAGGCGATCCGGATCTTCTACGAGCTCAACGTCAACCTGCTGACATCCAACTCCAACTTCCTGGCCGCCGGCAACGCCAGCGTGCAGGCCGCGGTGAACCTGGGCTACACGCTGGCCGAACAGATCTCGGTGGCCAATGCCTGGCAGGCCGTCGGCGTGGCGGTGCCCACGCCCGGCGGTGGCGGCGGTGGTGGTGGCACGGACGTGGTGCTGACCAACGGCACCCCCGTCACAGGCCTCAGCGACGCCGCCAGCGGGCTGAAGTACTTCAAGCTCGACGTGCCGGCGGGGCAGGCGACGCTCAGGTTCACCATCGCGGGTGGTACCGGTGATGTCGACCTCTACACCCGGCTGGGCTCGCGCCCGACCGTGTCGGCCTACGACTGCCGGCCGTACCTCGGCGGCAACAGCGAGACCTGCACCGTCAACGCGCCGGCTGCCGGAACCTACTTCGTCATGCTCAGGGGCTACACGGCCTACAGCGGCGTCACGCTCACCGGCACCTACACGGCGGCGAGCGGCGGCGATCCGCTGTTGACCAACGGCCAGGCCGTCTCCATCTCCGGGGCTGCGGGCAGCGTGCAGTACTGGCGCATCAACACGCCGGCCGGCCGCACGCTCACCGTCACCATCACCGGCGGCACCGGCGACGCAGACCTGTACACCCGCCTGGGTTCCAGGCCCACCACCAGCACCTACCTGTGCCGCCCCTACCTCAGCGGCAACAACGAAACCTGCACCGTGGCTTCCACCGCGGCGGGCGACTACTACATCATGGTGCGCGCGTACACGGCCTTCTCCGGGGCCACGCTGAGGGCCAGCTACTGACGCGTGAACGGGGGCGGGGCCGCACGTCCTGCCCCCTGCTAGACGTTCGTTACCGCATCCCGCTCAAGCCGGTGGCGCCGGCGCCGAAATCCTGGTGAGCCCGGGCCATGGCCCGGCCCCACCACCCGGAGCCCCGCTGATGCACCTGATGAGACCTGTCCTGGCCTGCGCCGCCGTCGCAGCCGCCTGCCTGCCCGCCCATGCCGGCGAGACCTACGCCGGCATCGGCTTTCCCGGCGCCACGCTGGGCTACGCCGGCGCCATCGCCAGCAACGTGACGCTGCGCGGCGAGGTGGCGGGCGGCATCTCGATCCAGCGTGACGGCCAGCGCGAAGGCCTCACCTACCAGGGCGACTTCAAGGCCGGCCGCGCCGGCTTGTTCGTCGACTGGCAGCCCTTCAGCGGCAGCTTCCACCTGAGCGCCGGCCTCACCGCCAACAACATCAAGCTCGACCTCGTCGGCGCGGGTACCAACGGCACGATCAACGGCAAGCCCGTCAACCTGACCGGCGAGACCTTCAACGTGCAGGTGAAGTACGCGCGCAGCACACCCTACCTGGGCCTGGGCTGGGGTCACCAGCCGGCGCCGGGTGGCGGCCTGGGCTTCTTCTTCGACCTGGGCGCGCAGTTCGGCCGGTTCGACACCTCGGTGCAGACCACCATCGTCGGCAAGTACGGCGTGACGCAGGCCGACGTGGACGCCGAAGTGCAGAAGGTGCGCGACACGGTCGACCAGCTGAAGGTGCTGCCCAGCGCCACCATCGGGCTGAGCTACCGGTTCTGAAGCCGGGCGGGGAGGGCGGGCATTGGCGGCACAATCCGCCGCTGCCGAATACCGCCCACAGGAGACTCCCTTGCCCATGAGCGACATCGAGATCGCGCGCCAGGCCCGGCTGCACCGCATCGTGGACCTGGCGCACAGCCGCCTGGGCATCGCCGACCAGCACCTGGTGCCCTACGGCCACCACAAGGCCAAGCTGTCGCTGCCCTACATCGACACGCTGGCGGGGCGGCCGGACGGCAAGCTGGTGCTGGTGACCGCGATCAGCCCCACGCCGGCCGGCGAGGGCAAGACCACCACCACCGTGGGCCTGGGCGACGCGCTGAACCACATCGGCAAGAAGGCGGTGATCGCGCTGCGCGAACCCTCGCTGGGGCCGGTGTTCGGCCTGAAGGGCGGAGCCACCGGCGGTGGTTACGCGCAGGTGGTGCCGATGGAGGACATCAACCTGCACTTCACCGGCGACTTCCAGGCCATCGCGCTGGCGCACAACCTGCTGTCGGCCTGCCTGGACAACCACA
>CAYREA010000338.1:0-4514 GCA_964423075.1 uncultured Rubrivivax sp.
AGGTGCTCGACGCGCGCGACGGCGTCGCGATCGAGGCGATCCTGTCGATCAAGGAGCCCACCCGCATCCGCATCGATGGCGCGCCGATCACCGACGTGTTCGGCAACATCTACTCGAGCAGCTGTGGTGCCGCGCCAGCCGCGCCTCCTGCGCTCGCCGGTCAAGGCACCGGCATCACCGCCCCCGCGATCAATCCCGGCGGCGAGATCGTTCTCGAGTGTGATCGCGACAAGGGCGAGGTCTACGTTCGCCCGGTGGGCCAGACACCCGACGGCGGGGGCAAGCCGGTCAACCTCTTCATCTCGTCGGCCCAAGCCACCTACACCCTGGTGCTGCGCCGTTCGGACACGCCGGCCGACACCATCGTCATCCGCGACTCGACGGCACATCGCACCTCGGCCAGCACTGCCCGGGATTCACCGCCGTCCGCATCTGCAAACCACGTGCGCGCGATGAAGGCGATGCTGGTGACGATGGCGTCGGACCGCTTGCCGGCGGACATCCGAGCCGACGAGGTCGGCCAGCCGGTCCAGCTCTGGGCCGAGACCAAGTTCTCGTTGATGCGGCGCTACGAAGGCCGCAGCCTGGTCGGCGAGAAGTACCTGCTGCAGAACCTCGGCAACGCGGTGATGGTGCTGGCCGAGCAGGAGTTCGACCGCCCCGACAGCAAGACTGGCGGCCAGGTTCTCGGCGTCGCGATCGAGAACCACAACCTGCGCCCCGGTGAGAGCACCAACGTCTTCGTGATCCGTCGCGGAGGTGAACGATGAGTCCTCGAATCGGCAACCCCGCGGCCGCGCTGCGCGGCACGCTAAACCGGGCGCTCGAACGCCTGTCGCCCAAGCAGCGGCAGTACGCGATGCTCGGTGCCATCCTGGCCGGCGGCATCGGCCTGCTGTGGCTGATCTTCGCGTCCACCGACAGCGGCTCCAATGGCAAGACGGGCAAGGACACCAAGCCCGCCGGCGGCCCCCCAAGCGCCGTCACCAACATCGGCGTGATGTCGCCCGGCCAGCAGGTCAACCCGGTGGACCAGTGGGTTGGCACGGCGGGCAGCAAGCTCGCGCAGTACGAGAGCGAGCGCGAAGAGCAGACCCGGCTCAACAAGGACCGGCAAGCCTTCGAATCGCGCACGATGCAGCGTTTCGCGGACCTGGAACAGCGCTTGACCTCGGCCGCGAATGCGGTCCCGGCACCGGCCGCACCCCCTGGACCAGCGCCCGCCGCACCTGCGGCACCGCCCACGATGCCACCGGCCTCCAGCTTGCCGCCACCTCCGCCGCCAATGGCGACGCCGCGTTCGTCACCGACCAATCCGATGCCGCCGGGTGTACCCGGTGGCCCGCTGGCGGCACCGATGGCCGCGCCAGCACCGGCCGCACCCGTTCTGACACGCATCACGCTGGTCGACCGGAGTGCGACAGGCGCTGCGCCGGCCGCTGCGGCGAACCAGGTTGCCGCCAGCAACGGCGAGACCCGCACCGTCGCGACCTTCCTGCCGGTCAGTTTCACGCGCGGCACGCTGCTCGGCGGCTTGGACGCCCCGACCGGTGGCCAGTCGCAGTCGAACCCGCACCCCGTGCTGATCCGCCTGTCGGACAACTCGGTGTTGCCCAACCGCTTCCGCGGCGAATACCGGGACTGCTTCGTGGTTGCGGCCGGCTACGGCGACATCAGCTCGGAGCGGGCCTACCTGCGCACCGAGAACCTGTCCTGCGTGCGCGCCGACGGCGCCACGCTGGAGGTCAAGATCCAGGGCAGCGTCTACGGCGAGGACGGCAAGGTCGGCATGCGCGGCCGCCTGGTCACCAAACAAGGCCAGATGCTCGCCAACGCGCTGCTGTCCGGCATCGTCAGCGGCATCGGCCAAGGCGTCTCCACCGCATCGACCACCTACAGCACCTCGGCACTCGGCACGATCGCCAGCGCCTCGGGCGCGGACGCTTACCGCGCCGGCATCGGCAGCGGCGTCGGCAAGGCGCTGGACCGCCTGGCCAGTTACTACATCAAGCTGGCCGAGAACACCTTCCCGGTGATCGAGGTCGACGCCGGCCGCGAGATCGACGTCGTGATCACCAAGGGCGTGCGCATCGACGTACCGATGACCGCCACCGCCGACCCTGCCGACCGCAACGCGCGCGCCGACGTGGCGCCCAGCGAACGCTACCTGGAGGCTTCCGATGATGGCAACTACTGATCGCCGGTGCGTGCGCCGGTGGGCGAACTTCGCCCTGCTCCCTGGCCTCGCCGCTCTGATGGCCGCAACAGCCCTTCCGGGTGCGGCTGCAACGCCCGACGAAGCACGGCTGCTGGCGGCGCTGAAGAAGGCGCACCCCGGCACGCAATTCAGCCAGGTCGTGCGCTCACCCGTGAACGACATCTACGAGGTCTGGATGAACGGCAATGTCGCCTTCGTCTCAGCCAAGAGCCCGCGCTACTTCATCTTCGGCCGCGTGTTCGACACGCTGACGATGAAGGACCTGACCGGTCCGAAGCTGGCGATGGCGGCCCAGGTTTCAGGCACGGGGCAGGCCACACCTGAATCGTCATCCGTACATTCGCCTGCGCCCGCGCCCGTGTCCTTCGACCGGTTGCCGCTTGCCGATGCGATCAAGACCGTGCACGGCAGCGGTCAGCGCCAAGTCGCGGTGTTCAGCGACCCGGCCTGCGGCTTCTGCCAGCGACTCGAACCCGAGCTGGCCCGCCTGACCGACGTGACCGTCTACACCTTCCTCGTGCCCTTCCAGGGCCAGGCCAAGCCCATCGCCGTGTGGTGCGCCGCCGACCGCGAACAGGCTTGGCAGCGCCTGATGCTGCAGGGCGACGCCTCGCTGCTCAATGCGGGCAGCGCCTGCGACCACCCGATCGACCGCAACTTGGCGCTGGCCCATCGCCTTGGCGTGCAAGGGACGCCGACGCTGATCTGGTCCGACGGCTCGCGCACCGAGGGCTATGTCGACCACGCGGTGCTGGCGGCCAGGCTGGCTCAGGCATCGCAGCCGACGGAGGCTCGGCTATGAGGCGCGCTCGCCCTTCGCTCATCGGCGTGATGGCTGTCGCGACATCGATGCTCGGCGCTTGCACCAGCATGTCCGGCTTGAGCGGCAGCTCCAGCTACGCCTGCAAGGCACCTGAAGGCGTGACCTGCGATTCGGTGTCCGGCACCTACGCGAACGCGGTTCACAACAACCTGCCGAGCCAGCGGTCGCGATCTGTGGCCACCGCACCGGCACCAGGTAACGCACCGGGTGCGCCCCCGCCTCATTCAAGCGCGTCGGCTTCCGCCGCGCCCATGCCACTGCGCTCCTCCGCCCGCATCCTGCGCCTGTGGTTCAAGCCCTGGGAAGACGCCGACCACGACCTCTACGACCAGGGCTACGTCTACGTGCAGATCGACAGCGGCGAATGGCTGCTCGAGCACGCACGGCGCCAGATCCGGGAAGCCTACGCCCCGCTGCGCCCGCCGCCCAAGGCATCAGCTCCGGGAGGTGACGGCAAGGACGCCGCTGCCCCTGCGCCTCTGCTGCCCAACCTCAAAGGCGCGCCGAAGCCGCCTTCGGCGGACAACCCGTTCCCGGCCCTCGTGCCGTCGCCCGTCCGTCCCGACACCTCCGACTGAGAGCTGGCCATGCAGACCCCTGATGCCGAAGCGTCACAGCGCGCCCCCCTCCGGCCCACGCCTCGCCCGCCACTGTTTGGCTATGGCCAAGCGGCAGACACCCCGGCCGAGCAGTTCGCGGCCTGGCTGCCCTACTCCGCCTACCTCGCCGACGAGAAGCTCTTCGTCAACCGCGACAGCCTGGGTTTCATGCTCGAGGTGATGCCGCAGTCGGGTGCCGACGAACGCATGGCCGAGGTGCTGATCTCGTTGTACTCGACCTGCCCGCCCGGCACCGGCATCCAGTTCCACCTGTTCGCCTCGCCGCACATCCGCGAGCCGTTGCGCCGCTACGCCAACCTGCGCGTCGAAGATGCCGACCAGATCGACAAGGCCAAGCATTGGGGCCGGCCGGCACGCAATGACAACCTGTTCCGCAAGCTGGCGCGCCAGCGTGTGGGCCACCTGCTGGGCGGCGCGCAGCAGTCGCTGACCACCGGTTTCCACTACACGCTGCGCGACTTCCGGTTGATGATGAGCGTCGCGGTCACCGCCGACGCCGAGGACCTGACCCGGCGCGACGAGATGATGGCGCTGCGCGAATCGATGGCTTCGACATTGCGCTCGGCCTCGCTGCCCAACCGCGTGTGCGACGCTGCGGACCTGATCAACTGGTGTGCGCTCTTCACCAACCCCGATCGCATCTCGGCCGCCGCCACGGCAGGCGACACCCCAAACCTGCACTACGACGATGGCCGCGAGATCCGCGACCAGATCGTCGACTTCGACACCATCCAGGACCCGCATCCCGGCGGCCTGACGCTGTGGAAGGAAAGCAGCGGCGACATCCTCGAGGCGCGTTTCTACTCGATCAAGTCCTTCCCCGAGCGCTTCGCGCTGTGGCAGATGGGCTCGC
>CAYREA010000339.1:0-4496 GCA_964423075.1 uncultured Rubrivivax sp.
GCCAGCGCCGGCGCCCGCAAGTACGCCGGCGAGCCTTTCATCAAGCACCTGATCCAGGCCGCGGTGGAGCAGTGGCCGCAGGTGCCGCTGGTGATGCACCAGGACCACGGCCAGAGCCCCGACGTCTGCCAGGGCGCCATCAACCTGGGCTTCAGCTCGGTGATGATGGACGGCAGCCTGATGGCCGACGGCAAGAGCATCGCCAGCTACGACTACAACGTCGACGTGACGCGCAAGGTCGTCGACATGGCCCATGCCACCGGCGTGACGGTGGAAGGCGAGCTGGGCTGCCTGGGCAGCCTGGAGACCATGAAGGGCGACAAGGAGGACGGCCACGGCACCGACGCGACCATGACGCGCGAGCAGCTGCTGACCGACCCCGAGCAGGCCGCCGACTTCGTCAAGCGCACCCAGCTCGACGCGCTGGCCATCGCCATCGGCACCAGCCACGGCGCCTACAAGTTCAGCCGCAAGCCCACGGGCGACATCCTGGCCATCGACCGCATCAAGGAAATCAACCGCCGCATCCCGACGACGCACCTGGTCATGCACGGCAGCTCCAGCGTGCCGCAGGACCTGCTGGAAACCATCCGCCAGTACGGCGGCAAGATGAAAGAGACCTACGGCGTGCCGGTGTCCGAGATCCAGGAAGCCATCAAGTACGGTGTGCGCAAGATCAACATCGACACCGACATCCGCCTGGCGATGACGGCCGCGGTGCGCAAGTTCCTGGCCGAGAACCCCGACAAGTTCGACGCCCGCGAATGGCTCAAGCCGGCGCGCGAGGCGGCCTACAAAATCTGCAAGCAGCGTTACCTGGAGTTCGGCTGCGAAGGCCAGGCGCCGAAGATCAAGGCGCTGCCGCTGGGTGAAGTCGCCGCGCGCTACGCACGCGGCGAACTCGCGCAGACCGTCAACTGACGGGCCGCGCCTGCTCGCTCAGAGCAGGTGCTTGACGGCGTCCAGCTTGTGGTTCTGCGGGCCCCGCTCGGCGATCTTGATCGCGCCGATGCGGTTGCCCAGCTCGACGCAGCGGCGCAGCTCCCAGCCGCGCTCCAGCCCGTAGAGCAGCGCGGCGCGGAAGGCGTCGCCGCAGCCCGTCGGGTCCAGCACTTCAGCCGCCGGCACGCCGGGGATGTGGGTGCGCTGGCCTTCGATCCACAGCTCGCAGCCTTCGGCCGCCAGCGTGACGATCACGCCCCGGATGTTGGGGCGCAACGAGATCTGGCTGATGGTCTCGCCGGTGCGCTCTTCGAGCATGCGCGCCTCGTAGTCGTTCATCGCCACCCAGCGCGCCATGCCCAGGATGCGGCGGTGCTCCTCGCCCACGAACTGCGGCAGCTGCTGGCCGGGGTCGAAGATGAAGGGGATGCCGGCTTCGAACATCTGGTGCGCGTGTTCCCACATCGCGTCGCGGCCGTCGGGCGCGATGATGCCGATGGCCAGGTCCGACCGCTCCCCCTTGCCCGGCACGCGCATGTGGTGGGCGTTGGACATCGCGCCGGGGTGGAAGGCGGTGATCTGGTTGTTGTCGCGATCGGTGGTGATGTGGCACTGCGCGGTGTGCAGGCCCTTGTCGCGGTGGATCAGCGAGGTGTCGGCGCCCCAGCCCGCCACGCGCGCCACGTACTCGGCGCCGTCCACGCCCACCGCGGCCAGGATCACCGGCGCGCCGCCGATGGCCTGCAGGTTGTAGGCGATGTTGCCAGCGCAGCCGCCCCATTCGCGGCGCAGCGTGGGCACCAGGAAGCTGACGTTGAGGATGTGCACCTGCTCCGGCAGGATCTGCTCGGCAAAGCGCCCCGGGAAGGTGGTGATGGTGTCGAAGGCAAGGGATCCGCAGATCAGGGCGGGCATGGCAGAGGCTCCGGGGGGACGAGGAAGAGAGGCGCTGGCTGCGGCTTTGAACGCCGTCAGGGATAGAAGAGTTCGATGGTGTAGCCGGCCACGGGTGCGGTGGCGGCCTGGAGTGTGGCCTGCAGCGTGAGCTCGCGCCCCGCGGCCAGCGTGGCCTGGTTCACGCCCAGCTCGGCGGCGTTCAGCACGCGCCGCGCCACCAGCGCGCCCTGGGCATCGGTGAGTGCCAGTTCCAGCGCCGGCAGCGCCACCTCGATGGGCGCGCGGTTCTTCAGCGCCACGCTCAGGCGGTAGACGCTGGACTTCTCCACCCGCACCAGCCCGCTGTTTTCGACAGTCAGGTCGTTGATGGAACGGGCGGCGCCCACCCGGCAGTCGAGCCAGCCGCAGGCGGCTTCCAGCGCCGGGCGCAGGGCGGTGTGGCGCGCGGCCACCAGGTCGCGGTATTCGTAGACCACCTGGCCCACCAGGCCCAGCACGCTGGCCAGGCCCAGCAGCCAGAGCAGGGCGCGCACCGGCCGCGAACGCCACACCGCCGCACGCTCGGCCTGGCGCACGAAGGCCGGCTTCTCGGCGGGCTTGGTGTCGGCGGGGCGGTCGTCGGGCTCGGCGCGCGGGTCGGCGTCGATCTCCACGTCCACCTCCTGGCGCTCGGCCCCGAGCGGGAAGCGCGATGCCGAATCGTCGACCACGGGCATGTTCGCGCCAGCCGTGGTGTCGAAGTCGGGCTGCTGGGCGGGGGCCGGCCGCGGCGCCTGGTAGGGCGGCGGCGCATAGGCCGGCGCGGGCGGCTCGTAGCGGCGGTCGTCGACGCGGTACTCGTCGAACACGGGCTCGCGCTGCGGCGGCGGCCGCGGCGGCGCGCGCGGGGCCAGGGCCTCTTCGGGCAGGCGGCGCGCACTGCCGGTTTCCAGGTCGAGCAGCGCTTCGACGGCGTTGAACACCTGCGAGCAGCGCCCGCAGCGCACCCAGCCTTCGGAGACTCGAAGCTGGTCGGGAACGACGCGGAAGACGGTGCCGCAGGCGCTGCAGCGGGTGGCGAGACCGGTAGCCATCGGGGCTGGATTGTCAGGCCGTCAGGCGCTCGAGGGGCGCCGCGCCGTCATCAGGATCCAGCCATCTTCACGGTCGGCCACCTGCACGTCGAGCCAGGGCGCGTAGGCGGCGGTCAGTTCTTCGGCCTGGCGCTCCAGGATGCCGGCCATCACCAGCCAGCCGCCGGGGGCGACGTGGCCGGCCAGCAGCGGCGCCAGCAGCTTCAGCGGCGTGGCCAGGATGTTGGCCAGCACCACGTCGTAGTGCCCGCGCGCCTGGTCGGGCAGCCCGGGCGCCAGCGTGACGCCGTTGCGCGCCGCGTTGTCGCGCGTCGACGTGACGGCGGCGGCGTCGATGTCCACCGCGTCGATGGCACCGGCGCCCATCATCGCGGCGCCGATGGCCAGGATGCCCGAGCCGCAGCCATAGTCCAGCACACGCACCAGGCGGGCCTCGGCCGGCCTGCTGGCCAGCCAGCGCAGGCACATGTGCGTGGTGGGGTGGGTGCCTGTGCCGAAGGCCAGGCCGGGGTCGAGCCGGATGACGTGGGTGGCGCCGGCCGGCACTTCGTGCCAGCTGGGCACGACCCAGAAGGTCGGCGTGATCTCCACCGGCGTGAACTGCGACTGCGTCAGGCGCACCCAGTCCTGCTCCGCCATCGGCTGCAGGGCCTGCACATGCACGCCCTCATCGCCGTGATGGGCCAGCACCAGCGTCGCCGCCTGCTCGGCCAGGGCTTCGGTCTCGAACAGCGCCTTCAGCGTCGAACGTTCCCAGCCCGCAGCCGGTGCCGGCATGCCGGGTTCGCCGAACAAGGCCTGCTCGGCGGCGCTGCCGGCGTCGGCGTCCTCGACGCTCACCGACAGCGATTCCAGCTCGTCCATCAGCAGGTCGGAAACCTGCTCGACGACGCCCGCGGGTGCGCGCAGGACCAGTTCGAACACGGCTACGGCCGCCGCCGGGCCGCCCCAAGGCGGCCGAGCCCCCTCGGGGGGTGGCGAAGGGGCGAAGCCACAAGCCTGGGGGCCAACATCAGCGGCGATGCTGGGTGAGCCAGCCTTCGAGGTAGTGGATGCTGGTGCCGCCTTCGATGAACTTGGCGTCGGCCATCAGCTCGCGGTGCAGCGGTATGTTGGTCTGGATGCCTTCCACCACCGTCTCGGACAGCGCCGTGCGCATGCGCGCCAGCGCCTGGTCGCGCGTGTCGCCGTGGCAGATGATCTTGCCGATCATCGAGTCGTAGTTCGGCGGCACGAAGTAGTTGGTGTAGACGTGCGAGTCCACCCGCACGCCTGGGCCGCCCGGTGCATGCCACAGCGTGATGCGGCCCGGCGAAGGGGTGAACTTGTACGGGTCTTCGGCGTTGATGCGGCACTCGATGGCATGCCCGCGCATCTGGATGTTGCGCTGGGTCATCGGCAGCTTTTCGCCGGCGGCCACCTTGATCTGCATCTGCACGATGTCGATGCCGGTCACCAGTTCCGTCACCGGATGCTCCACTTGCACGCGCGTGTTCATCTCGATGAAGAAGAACTCGCCGTCCTGGTAAAGGAACTCGAAGGTGCCGGCGCCGCGGTAGCCGATCTTCTTGCAGGCGGCGGCGC
>CAYREA010000340.1:0-4494 GCA_964423075.1 uncultured Rubrivivax sp.
GCGGCACCTGGTAGACGGTGTGCAGCACGCCGTCGATGCGGAAGCGGATGGCGCCCATGTCGCGCCGCGGCTCCAGGTGGATGTCGCTGGCACGCTGGTCGAAGGCGTAGCCCCACAGCCAGTCGACCACCTGCACCACGCCCTGGTCGTTGGCGTCCAGGGTCTTGGCGGTCTTGCCCAGTTCAACGAGCTGCTCGAAGCTGGCACTGCTGGACACCTCGCCGCTCTTCTGCGCCGCACGCACGTTGCGCGCCAGGGCGTAGAACTCGGTGGTGTAGCGTCGCACCTCGTCGGGGTTGCTCACCACCAGGCGCACGTGGCGGCGGGTGTGGCTCTCGATCTCGGTGACCCAGGCAACGTCGAAAGGCTCGGCGGTGGCGATGGTCACTTCGGTGGCCGTCACGCCCACCGGCAGCGCCCGCCGCATCTCGGCGTACTGCACGCTCATCACGTCGGCCACACGGCCCACGTCCACGCGCAGCGGGTCGATGCGCAGGTAGGGCAGGCGGCAGCGGCCGGCCAGCCATTCGGTGAGGGCCTCGGTGTCGAGCGCGCGGCCGTTCACAGCCTGCAACAAGCCTGCGCCGCCCAGGCGCACCAGGGCGTGCAGGCTGGACGCGCCGGCACGGAAGCGCGCGGCCACGCGCTCGGCATCGTCGGCACTGATGAAACCGTCGTCACGCAACCAGCCCAGCAGCAGCGGCCACTCCAGCCGGCCCTTGTGGGCGGCGGGAGCGGCGGGCTTGGCGGGCGTGGCGGCGGACCGTGTCATGCGACAGAACTCTCGGGTGTGTAGGGCCGCACCATGCGCAGCCACTTGCGCGCCGGCAGGCCCAGGGCACCAAAACGCGATTCGAGGGCGGCGGCGCGCGCCGTCAGTTCATCGCGGCCCGGCACCACCACGCTGCGCCCGGCCACCACCACGGTGTTGCCTTCGCGCGTGGGGCGCAGGCTCCAGACCTGGCGGCTGCCGAAAGCAGCGGCAATGCGCTCGATGCTGTCACGGAAGCTGGCGTGGCGGCCGAACAAATTGACGCTCATCACACCACCTTCTTCCAGCACCGCCCGGCAGGCGCGGTAAAAGTCCACGTGGTCCAGGACGGGGGCGGCGGCTTCGTGGTCGTACAGGTCCACGTGCAGCAGGCGTACGCTGCCCGGTTCGGCCTGGGCCAGCCAGTCGGCGGCGTCGCCGCGCACCACCTCGGCCTGTGCCGGCAGGTGGAACCAGATCTGGTTGGCGCTGACGACCATCGGGTTGATCTCCACCACCGTGGTGGCCATCTTCAGCTGCTGGGCGGTGAAGCGCGTGATCGCCCCGGCGCCCAGGCCCAGTTGCACCGCCAGGCCCTCGCCCAGCGCCTCGGTGGGCAGCCACAGCAGGCTGGCCAGCATGCGCTGCACGTAGTCGATGGCCACCACCTGCGGCTTCTTGATGCGCATGCCGCCCTGGATCCAGATGCTGCCCAGGTGCAGGTAGCGCACGCCGTCCTCTTCCGACAGCGTCACCGGGGGCAGATCGATCGCTTCTCGCTTCATCTTCTCTTTCTCTACAGGCCGGCCTGGGTGAAGGCCTCGCGCCAGGCGCCCAGTTTGCGTTCAAAGGACCAGCTTGCGTTGGCCGGGCTGGTGGACGGCAGTCGCAACACGCCGTAACCCAGTGACGCCACGTGACGCATGGCGCGCGCCGACTCGCCGCCGTTGTGCGCCACCCATTGCAGGGCCGGTGCGCGCCGGCGCAGGCTCGCCAGGTCGTTGTACTCGGCGTCCTCGATGGCCTGGTCGAGGCTGCCCTCGCGGCGGCAGGCCGCATAGACGTCCCACAGGCCCAGGCCGCGGCGCCGCAGTTCGGCCAGGCGCTGACGGTAGTTCATGGCCACCAGGTCGACGTCCCACAAGGCCGCGAGCAGCGGCCAGAAGTGGTTCCGCGGGTGGCCGTAGTACTGCTGCGCCTGCAGCGAGGCCACGCCGGGGAAGCTGCCCAGCACCACCAGGCGCGTGTGGCGGGCGATCACCGGTGCCAGGCCGACCAGCCGTTCGCCGCTCAAGCGGTGATCTCCAGTGCAGCCAGGCGCGGCAGCGCGGCCACGGCGTTCGCGGCCGTGACGGCGGCCGTGTATTCCGTCGTCCAGCCCCGCAGTTCCGCCAGCACGGCGCCGATGCGCGGCAGTTCGGCCGGCTCGTTGCGGCTGGCCTGCCCGGCCGCGCGCTCGGCGGCGGTGCGGTACAGCCAGTGCGGCGGGATGTCGGGCGCGTCGGTTTCCAGCACCAGCGCGGCCTCCGGCAGCTCGCGCGCCAGGCTGCGGATCTGCAGCGCGCGATCGAAGGTCATCGCGCCGCCGAAACCGAGCCTGAAACCACGCTCGACGAACTGCCCGGCCTGCACCGCGCTGCCGTTGAACGCGTGGGCGATGCCGCCCATCACCTCGATGCGGCGCAGGCCCTTCAGCAGCGTGTCGGCCGAACGCCTGACGTGCAGGATGACGGGCAGGCCGGCGTCGCGCGCCAGCTTCAGCTGGGCGACGTAGAAGCGCTCCTGGCGCGCCCGGTCGAGCCCGGGCACGAAGTGGTCCAGGCCGATCTCGCCCACGGCCACCAGCCGCGGGTCGTCGCGGTGTTGCGCCAGGGCCTGCTGCAGGCGAGCCAGGTCTTCGTCGTCGGCACGGTCCACGCAGAGCGGATGGATGCCCAGCGCGTAGGCCGTGTCGTGCACGTGGGCCAGTTCGCGAACCGTGTCGAAATGTTCCACCGCCACGGCCGGCAGCACCAGCCGCGACACACCGGCGGCCCGCGCCCGCCGCACCACGGCAGGGCGGTCGGCGTCGAACTCGGGCGCGTCGAGGTGGCAGTGGGTGTCGGTCCACATGGCGCGATGATGGCGCAGCTTCCACACCACCCCCATGCAGCAGGGCACGCAACGTGTTACTGTGCCTTCGCAGTTGATGCCGCCATGAAGAAGGCCCCCCTCTACAGCCGCTCGCCGCGCCGTAACCC
The DNA here is from genome assembly GCA_964423075.1 of uncultured Rubrivivax sp. Classification (GTDB taxonomy): domain Bacteria; phylum Pseudomonadota; class Gammaproteobacteria; order Burkholderiales; family Burkholderiaceae_C; genus Rubrivivax. The sequence continues at coordinate 2,992 of CAYREA010000340.1, forward strand.
GCCCGCCGCGCCTGCCGATACGGCCAGCGCGGGTGCCGAGCCGCCGCTGGTCGAACCTTCACCCACCGCGCCGGCCCGGCGCGGTTTCTTCGCCCGCCATCCGGCGCCCGCCTGGGTGCTGGCCGGGGCCTTCCTGGCGCTGGCGCTGATGCTGGGCATGCAGCGCCTGCACATCGGCGCCCGGCCCATCACGCAGGAAGACATCGACAACGCGGTGCGCCAGTCGCTGGAGAAGGAACCCCTGCCCTCGCAGGCCGCCAAGGCCTACGAGGCCATCCTGCCTTCGGTGGTGCGCGTGATCGGGCTTTTCGAGGAGAACGACAACGGCGAGGACAACCCCGAGCAGCGCGCCATGGAACGCAGCCTGGGCACCGGCGTGGTCATCATCGACAACGGCACCATCCTCACGAACCTGCACGTCGTCTCGGGCGCCAAGCGCGTGAAAGTGCGCTTCGCCAACGGCCACGAGAGCGAAGCCGCGCTGGTGGGCGCCCAGCCCGAGAACGACCTGGCCGTGCTGAAGGCCCAGAGCCTGCCCGACGACCTGGAAGCCGCCACCATGCGCAGCACCGGCGACCTGCGGCCGGGCGACCACGTCATCGCCGTTGGCCACCCCTTCGGCATCGGGCCTTCGGTCAGTTATGGCGTGGTCTCGGGCCTGCGGCGCGAATTCCGTTCGCCCGAAGGCCAGAAGACCCTGACCAACCTGATCCAGTTCGACGCCGCCGCCAACCCCGGCAACAGCGGCGGGCCACTCGTCACCATGGACGGCCAGGTCGTCGGCGTGGTCACCGCCATCCTCAACCCTTCCGAGCAGCGCACCTTCATCGGCATCGGCTTTGCCGTGCCGATCGAGAATGCGGCCAACGCGGCCGGCATGCCGCCTTTCTGAGAAGCACCCACCGATGAGCGAACCCGTCGAATCCACCGCCACGCTGATGGAGCGCATCCTCTACGAGACCAAGCGCGTCGTTGTCGGGCAAGACCGCTTTCTCGAACGCGTGCTGGTGGCGCTGCTGGCCCAGGGCCACCTGCTGGTGGAAGGTGTGCCGGGCCTGGCCAAGACGCTCACCGTCAAGACCCTGGCGCGCACCGTGCGCGGCAGCTTCAAGCGCATCCAGTTCACGCCCGACCTGGTGCCTTCCGACCTGGTGGGCACGCGCATCTACAACCAGAAGAGCGGCGAGTTCGGCACCGCGCTCGGCCCGGTGTTCGCCAACCTGCTGCTGGCCGACGAGATCAACCGCGCCCCGGCCAAGGTGCAGAGCGCGCTGCTCGAGGTGATGCAGGAGCGCCAGGTCACCATCGCCGGTGAGACGCACAAGGTGCCCGACCCCTTCGTCGTGATGGCCACGCAGAACCCCATCGAGACCGAAGGCACCTACCCGCTGCCCGAGGCGCAGGTCGACCGCTTCATGATGAAGGTGCTGGTCGACTACCCCACCGAAGAGGAAGAGTTCGTCATCGCCGAACGTGTCACCGGCCCGGCCGTGGACGTGAACG
>CAYREA010000341.1:0-4391 GCA_964423075.1 uncultured Rubrivivax sp.
ACGCGGCTCTGCGCCTGCTTGGCCTTGCTGGCCTTGGCCTTGAAGCGGTCGATGAAGCGCTGCAGGTGCGCCACCCGTTCCTGCTGCTTGCTGTAGGCGGCCGCGGCCTGGCTCAGGCGTTCGGCACGCATCTCTTCGAAGGCGGTGTAGTTGCCGGTGTAGCGCGTGAGCTGCTGGTCTTCCAGGTGCACGATGACGCGCGTGACGGCATCGAGAAACTCGCGGTCGTGGCTGATGACGACCATCAGCCCGTCGTAGCGCTTGAGCCAGGCTTCCAGCCAGACCAGCGCGTCCAGGTCCAGGTGGTTGGTGGGCTCGTCGAGCAGCATGATCTCGGCCGGGCACATCAGCGCACGCGCCAGCTGCAGGCGCATGCGCCAGCCGCCCGAGAAGCTGTTGACCGGTGCGTCGAGCTGGGTGGTGCGGAAGCCCAGGCCCAGCAGCATGGCTTCGGCGCGGGCGCGGGCGTCGAAGAAGCCGGCGTCTTCCAGCGCCTGGTGCGCCTCGGCCATGGCGTGGCCGTCGCCGGCGTGTTCGGCGGCGGTCAGCTGCTCTTGCGCGGCCTGCAGCGGCTTGTCGCCTTCGAGCACGAAGTCGGTGGCGCCGGCTTCGGTCTCGGGCATGTCCTGCGCCACTTCCGAAATGCGCCAGCGCGGCGGGATCTCGACGTCGCCCGCATCGGCATGCAGGCGCCCGGCCAGCAGCGAGAACAGGCTCGACTTGCCGGCGCCGTTGCGGCCGATCAGGCCCACCTTCTCGCCCGGCTGCAGCACGACGCCGGCGTTCTGCAGCACGACCTTGACGCCGCGGCGTAGCGTGATGTTGCGCAGTGTGATCACGTCAGGCTCTCCGCTTCGATGAGCAGCACCTGGTCGTCGCCGGCACTCGTGGGCAGCCAGACGGCAGGCAGGCGCGGGAACGCAGCTTCGAAGTGTTCGCGCTCGTGGCCGATCTCCAGCACCAGCAGGGCGTCGTCGTTCATGTGCACGCGCGCATGGGCCAGCAGGCGGCGCACGAAGTCCATGCCGTCGGCGCCCCCATCGAGGGCCAGCGCGGGTTCGGCGCGGAATTCGGGCGGCAACAGGGTCATCGAGGTGCGGTTCACGTAGGGCGGGTTGCAGAGAATGAGATCGAAACGGCCGGGCGCGGCAGCAAAACCATCGCCCTGGGCCAGGGTGATGCGGCTCTGCAGACCGTGCCGTTCGACGTTGCGGCGGGCCACCTGCAGCGCATCGGCCGAAAGGTCGGTGGCCGTCACGGTCACTTCCGGCCAGGCCAGCGCGGCCAGCACCGCGAGGCTGCCGTTGCCGGTGCACAGGTCCAGCACATGCCGCGTGTGGCCCGACAGCCACGCATCGAGCGTGCCATCGGCCAGCGGCTCGGCAATGAGCGAGCGCGGCACGATCACGCGCTCGTCGACGAAGAACGGCACGCCCTGCAGCCAGGCTTCGCCGGTCAGGTAGGCGGCGGGGCGGCGCGTGCCGATGCGCTCGGCGACCAGCGCTTCGACGCCGTCGGCATCGTGCACCGTCTCGCCGGCCGCATCGGCCAGCCCGTCCAGCGGCAGGCCCAGCTTCCACAGCACCAGCCAGGCGGCTTCGTCGAAGGCGTTGGTGGTGCCATGGCCATAGGCCACGCCCGCGGCATCGAGCCGCGCGGCCATGCGCTCGACCAGCTCGATCACGGTCATGACAGGAAACGTCGGATCGCGCCCAGGTAGACCTGCGTCAGCGGCGCCACCGCCGCCACGTCGACCCACTCGTCGATCTGGTGGATGCTGGCGTTGATGACGCCGAACTCCATCACCTGCGGGCAGATGCGCGCGATGAAGCGGCCGTCGCTGGTGCCACCGGTGGTGCTGAGTTCGGGCACCGTGCCCTCGCAGTGTTCGGCGATGGAGGCCACCAGCGCCTGGCTCAGCGTGCCCGGCGGGGTGAGGAAGGTCTCGCCGCCCAGCGTCCATGTCAGCTCATGTTGAACGCCATGCCGCTGCAGGATATCGGCCACGCGCGCCTTCAGGCCTTCGGGCGTCGACGCGTTGCAGAAGCGGAAGTTGAAGTCCACCACCAGCTCGCCCGGGATGACGTTGAACGCCCCGGTGCCGGCGTGCACGTTGCTCACCTGCCAGCTGGTGGGCGGGAAGAAGCTGTTGCCGTCGTCCCAGCGCGTGGCCACCAGCTCGGCCAGCGCGGGCGCGAAATCGTGCACCGGGTTGCGCGCCAGCTGCGGGTAGGCGATGTGGCCCTGGATGCCCTTCACCACCAGGCGCCCTGAGAGTGTGCCGCGGCGGCCGTTCTTGACCATGTCGCCCAGGCGCTTGACGGAGGTGGGCTCGCCAACGATGCAGCCGTCGAGCCTTTCGCCGCGCCGCTGAAGCTCGTCCACCACGTGTTTCGTGCCGTAGAGCGCCGGGCCTTCCTCGTCGCTGGTGATCAGCAGCGCCACGCGGCCTGGATGCTGCGGGCGCTGGTCGACGTAGGCGCAGGCGGCCACGGTCATCGCCGCGACGGCGGTCTTCATGTCGGCAGCGCCGCGGCCGTAGAGGCGGCCGTCGCGGTGCGTGGGCACGAAGGGGTCGCTGGCCCAGTGCTGCAGCGGGCCGGTGGGCACCACGTCGGTGTGGCCGGCGAACACCAGCGTGGAGCCGGGGTGGTCGCCGTCGTGCACGGCCCAGAGGTTGCTGACGCGGGCCTCGGGCGGGCCGGCGTCCAGGGCTTCGCAACGGAAGCCGGCTTCGGCCAGGTGTCGCGCCAGCAGGGCCTGGCAGCCGGCATCGGCCGGCGTGACGGAGCGGCAGGCGATCAACGCCTCGGCCAGGCGCAGGGTCGAGACACCGAGCTGCGCGTCGTCGTGCGGCGCCGTCACCGCGGCGACCAGGGTGCGCCGTTGGCCGCCGTGCGCGGCTCCTCGGCGCGCACCTCGATGTTGATCTCGGTGAAGGTGGCAGCTTCGTTCTCGTCCTTGCGCGGCGCCACGCGCGAGGTGGGCGCGTGGTCGTTCTGCAGGCGCCACAGCAGGTTGGTGGGCGAGTCGGCGTGCGACAGGCCTTCGTCGCGCGAGATGATGCCCTCGCCGATGAGGCGCGCGATGTCGGCCTCGAAGGTCTGCGAGCCTTCGGCCAGCGACTTCTCCACCGCTTCCTTTACCGCGCCCAGGTCGCCCTTCTCGATCAGCTCGGCGATCAGCTTGGTGTTGAGCAGCACTTCCACCGCCGGCACGCGCGCGCCGGCGTTGTTGCGCAAGAGGCGCTGCGAGACGATGGCGCGCAGGCCGCTGGCCATGTCAGACAGCAGCGTGTTGCGCGACTCGGGCGGGTAGAAGGACAGGATCCGGCCCAGGGCGTGGTAGCTGTTGTTGGCGTGCAGCGTGGCCAGCACCAGGTGGCCTGAGAGCGCGTAGCTCAGCGCCGCGCTCATGGTCTCGCGGTCGCGGATTTCACCGATCAGGATGCAGTCGGGCGCCTGGCGCAGCGCGTTCTTCAGCGCGATCTGCAGGTTCTGCGTGTCGCGCCCCACCTCGCGCTGGTTGATCACGCTCTTCTTGTTGCTGAAGAGGAATTCGATCGGGTCTTCGATGGTGAGGATGTGGCCCGTCATCTGCTGGTTGCGCCACTCCAGCATCGCCGCCAGCGTGGTGCTCTTGCCGGTGCCGGTGGCGCCCACCATGAGGATGAGGCCGCGGCGCTCGGTGACCAGCTGCGACAGCAGCGGCGGCACGCCCAGGCTTTCCAGCGAGGGAATCTCGTAGGGGATGCAGCGGATCACCGCGGCGATGGAGCCACGCTGCTTGAAGGCCGAGAGGCGGAAGCTGCCGACCCGCGACACGCTGATGCCGACGTTGAGCTCACCGGTGTCGTCCAGCTCTTCCAGCTGCTGCGGCGCGAGCATTTCGCTCAGCAGCTGGCGCGTCTGGTGCGTGGTGAGCAATTGATCCGACAGCTGCAGAATCTGCCCGTGGATCTTGATCAGGATCGGCGTGTTGGCCGACATGTAGACGTCGGAGGCGTTCTTCTCCGCCATCAGGCGCAGCACGCGTTCCAGGTTGTTCGCCATCGTCTACTCCCAGTGTTCTTGCAGGTTCAGGCGCGCAGCAGGTCGTTGATGCTGGTCTTGGCGCGTGTCTGCGCGTCGACCTTCTTGACGATCACCGCGCAATACAGGCTGTGCGTGCCGTCGGCCGCGGGCAGGTTGCCGCTGACCACCACGCTGCCGGCCGGGATGCGGCCGTAGCTCACGGTGCCGGTGGCGCGGTCATAAATCTTGGTGCTCTGGCCGATGTACACGCCCATGCTGATGACCGAGTTCTCCTCGACGATCACACCTTCCACCACCTCGCTGCGCGCGCCGATGAAGCAGTTGTCCTCGATGATGGTCGGGTTGGCCTGCAGCGGC
>CAYREA010000342.1:0-4390 GCA_964423075.1 uncultured Rubrivivax sp.
GGAAGAACAGGATGCCCCACATCCAGGTCGGGAAGCCCATGTCCTGCACCAGCACCACCATGAAGATGCCCAGGGCGGCCGGGAACATCTGGTTGGCCAGCATGCCCAGCCCGAAGGCGACCTTCTGCCCGAACGGGACCTTGTGGGCGGCAGTGGCGGTGGTGGCGGTCATGAGGTCCTTGATGGGGTGATGCGGGCCGGTGGCCAGCGCGTCAGTCGTGCAGGCGCCCGAGCAGCGCCAGCAACCACATGGCGCCGAAGACGAAAGGCATGGCCTTGGCGGCCCAGCGGCCGCGCTGGGCGATACGGCTGGCAGGCGCCAGCGGGCACAGGTCGGCCAGGCCGGCCTCGTCGAACTGCTGCTTGATGCCGTCGGTGGCCGCCATCGCCGTGTAGATGGCCACGCCGACCAGCGCGGCCACCGCGATGCCGAAGAAGGGGAAGCCCAGCAGCAGCCAGTACACGCCGTCGCGCGCATGGGCGCCGTAGGCCGTGAACATCAGCCCTTCGGACCAGATCAGCCAGCCCATGCGCTGGGCCACGAGGTGGTCCTCATGGGTCCACTGCTCGCGCAGCGCGCGGTGGTGTTCCCAGAGCGCGACGTCGGGTGTGCGGTGGGTCTGCATCTCGGCCTGGGCCCTTGCTTCAGGCCGCCGCGGGCTGCGGCGCCAGGTCGGGGTAGAGCGCCTGCATCACCCGCTTGGGCTGCCGGTCGGCCGTGAACAGCCCCCAGTGCTTCTCGGGTTCCAGCGGATCGGCCGAGCCCTTCCACGGTTCGTCGAAGGCCTCGAACACGAAGCACAGGATGCCGGCCTCGCGCGTCCAGTCCATCAGGGCCTGGACGTACACGGCCTGCAGTTCCTGCACCGCGTGCTCGGCGTTCATGCCACGGCCGTTGCTGGCGGTGCACCAGCCGGCTTCGGTGATGACGACGGGCTTGTCGGGGTGCAGGCGCGCCACGCTGGCGACGTTGTCCTTGGTGTAGTCCAGCGCCTCGTGGATGTGCTTGTACTCCCACACCGGGTAGGTGTGCACCGAGATGAAGTCGAGCTCGGCCGCCAGCTCGCGCAGCTTGTGCTGCCAGGGCACGTAGTTCTCGCAGAAGGTCACCGGCTGCTGCACGGCCGCCTTCACGCCGCGCACGTACTCGATCATGCGCGGCACGGGCACCAAGTGGTCGGTCCAGTCGACGGTGGCCTCGTTGCCCACGGCCACCGAGAACACGATGTCGCCGTGGCGGTTCGCCAGATCGACCAGGCGGTCGAGTTCCACCCGGTTCTCCTGCCGGCTGCTTTCCAGCTGCTCTTCGGTGTAGGTGCCGCCCCAGGGGCAGCCGAAGTTGTTCATCTCGGCGCCCAGGTAGGCGCCGAGCATGACCTGGAAGTCGAGCTGGTCCTCGCGGATGACCTGCAACACGCGCTCGGCGTGCGGGCTGCAGTCGTACAGGCGCAGCAGCTTCCAGTGGCGCTGCAGCAGGTGCAGGTCTTCGCGGATCTCGGCCAGCGAGGGGTAGACCTTCTCGGCCGGGCTCTGGCCGAGGCGGTAGCCGGAATAGCAGATGGCGTTGCCCGCGGGCAGCGTCAGGCGCGGGGACAAGGCGGCGCTCATGCGAACTTGAGGACACCGTCCTTGTCCCACAGGCCCCAGTAGGCACCGACATCGCCCTCGGCGCCGACCTTCCAGGCCTCGTCGAAGGCGGCGAAGTAGAAGATCTCGATGCCGTCCTGCTCGGCCCAGCGGCAGCAGTCGACGAAGTACTGCATGGCCCCTTCGCGCGAAGGCACCGAGCCCTGGAAGGGGCTGCCCTGGTCGGGCCAGCCGGTCTCGCTGATGAGCACGCGCTTGCCGGGCGCGGCGGCGCGCGTGCGCGCCACCATGGTCTGCATGTAGCCCAGGGCCTGGTCGCGCGGGCAGCCTTCCCAGAAGGGGTAGCAGTTGGTCATCACCACGTCGCAGGCGGCGGTGATGCGCGGGTGCTTCTCGAACAGGAAGTAGGCGTCGACGTAGCCTACGGGCACCCCGGGCAGCGCGTCCTTCACGCGCTGGATGAAGCCCAGCAGCTCGTCCTCACTCATGTCCTCGCGCAGCATCACTTCATTGCCCACGGCCACGATGTCGGCGTGGCCGGCGCGTGCGACGTCGATGACGCCCTGGATCTCGCGTTGATTGATCGCGGCGTCGGTGCCCAGCCACGCGCCGACCAGCGTCTTCAGGCCAAGCTCGTGCGCGATGCGCGGCGTCTGCTCGTGGCCGTCGGTGCACGAGAAGCTGCGCACCCACCGGGCATGCGGCTGCAGTATCTGCAGGCGCTGGCGGATCTGCGCCGCGTCGATCTGGCTGCCCGGCTGTTGGCCTTCCAGGTAGGGGCTGAAGCACAGGCCATGCACGCCGCGCTGCAGCGTCGCGCGGAAGTCGGCGGCGAGGGCGTCGCGCCGCTCGCGCGTCCAGATGTCAGGGCCGGTGCTCGTCCAGTGGCCCGAGCGCGCGGCCGTTGCGGGGTCGGCGCCAGAGCGGGGGCGCGCCGGCTCGTGCCACTCGCCCTGGTCGGTGCTGCGGGTGACCTGGGCGCGGGTGTCGGTGGGGGGTCTGGACATGGTGCGTGCCGCCTTCAGCGCTTCTTGGTCTGCCACGGGAAATTGCCCGGGCCGATGGGTTTCAGCAGACCGGGCCCGCCCGTCCTCTGGTAGACGCGAACGTGGTCCACCACCAGTTCGGCGGGGAAGCGGGTCTCGTCGTTGGGTACGCCGGGAAAGTTGCCACCCACGGCCACGTTCATCACCAGGTAGAAGGGCTGGTCGAAAGGGGCCGGCCACGGGTTCAGGTCAGCCGCCTTCTTCGCGTCCACGCCCTGGCCATCCTTCAGCCTGCTGCAACTCCACCAGTGGTCGTAGGTGCAGGTCTGCACGCCGTCGACGTAGAAGCGGATCTCGCCCGGCTCCCACTCCACCGCGTAATCGTGCCAGTCCGACACCAGGCTGCCTTCGGGCAGCGCGTGCACGGTGGTGATGAGCGAGCGCTTCGGGGCGGTGGATCCGAAGTGGATGCTGTTGAGCACCTCGTGCGGCTTCTCGCCGACGATCTCCATCACGTCGATCTCGCCGCTGGCGGCCCAGCCGCCGTAGCGGTCATCCTGCGGCAGCATCCACAGCGCCGGCCACAGACCCTTGCCCCAGGGCACCTTGGCACGGAACTCCACGCGGCCATAGAGCGTGGTGAAAAGCGGCGTGCCATCGCGCCGGCGCGTCTTCAGCCGTGCCGACGTGTAGCCGCAGCCGTGCAGCGATTCCTTCACTGCACGGATGGTGAGCCGTCCGTCCCGCACCGAGGCATTCACCGGGCTGTCGGTGTAGTACTGCAGTTCCTCGTTGCCCCAGCCCGGCACCCAGGCGTGGTTCTTGTAGTCGTAGAAGCCATTGCCGAGGTCGAAGTCCCACTTCGTGCGGTCGATCTCGCGGCCTTCGAACTCGTCGTGCCAGACCAGCGTCCAGCCCGGGATCCTGCGCGGTTTTTTCGTGGCCATGCTCAAGCTTTCACGGTGGGCGGCGCGCGGCGCGCGGCCTTGTGCACCTGCAGGAAGTCGCGGTACCACAGCGCGCTGTCCTTGGGCGTGCGCGCCAGGGTCTCGTAGTCGACGTGCACGATGCCGAAGCGCTTCTGGTAACCCGAGGCCCACTCGAAGTTGTCGAGCAGGCTCCACACCATGTAGCCGGCCATGGGCACGCCCTGGCGCAGCGCCTCGGCCACGGCGGCGATGTGGCGTGCGATGTAGTCGGTGCGGTCCATGTCGTGCACGCGGCCGTCGGCCAGCACGTCCTTGAAGGCGGCGCCGTTCTCCTTCACGTACAGCGGCGGCACGGCATAGTCGCGGTGCAGGCGCAGCAGCAGCTCGGTCAGGCCTTCGGGATAGACCTCCCAGCCCATGTCGGTGAGCGCCTTGCCGCTGGTCTTCACGTCGAAGGCGCCCGCGGCGCTGACCACCGAGCGCGTGTAGTAGTTGACGCCCAGGAAATCCATCGGCGTGGCGATGGCGGCCATGTCGCCCGGTGCCACCTGGGGCGCGTCGGCGCCCAGGTGTTCCAGCACGTCGGCCGGGTAGCTGCCCTTGAACAGCGGATCCATGTACCAGCGCACCGAGCGGCCGTCTTCCAGGCGCGCCTGCGCCAGGTCTTCCGGGCTGTCGGTGTCGGGGCCGATGGGCGACAGGTTCAGCACGATGCCCAGCCGCGCCGCGCAGCCCATCGCGCGCAGCGCCTGCAGCGCCAGGCCGTGGCTGAGCAGCAGGTGGTGCGCCACCTGCATGGCGGTGCCGCGGTGCCGGATGCCGGGCGCGAAGATGCCGGTCTCGTGGCCCAGCACCGCCACCACCCAGGGTTCGTTGTGGGTGGTGATG
>CAYREA010000343.1:0-4377 GCA_964423075.1 uncultured Rubrivivax sp.
TCGCGCGCGATGATGGCCGCGTGGCAGGTGCGGCCGCCGCGGTTGGTGACGATGGCGCCGGCGCGCTTCATCACCGGCTCCCAGTTCGGGTCGGTCATCTCGGTGACGAGCACGTCGCCGGGCTGCACACGTTCCATCTCGGCGGTGCTGCGCACCAGGCGCACGGTGCCGGTGCCCACCTTCTGGCCGATGGCGCGGCCTTCGGCCAGCACGGTGTTCTTGCTGCGGTCGCCCTTGATCTTGTAGCGCTGTTCCACCTTGCCGGCGGCCTGGCTCTTCACGGTCTCGGGGCGGGCCTGCAGGATGTAGAGCTGGCCGTCGATGCCGTCCTTGCCCCATTCGATGTCCATGGGCCGGCCGTAGTGCTTCTCGATGATCAGCGCGTAGCGGGCCAGCTCGGTGACCTCGGCGTCGGTCAGCGAATAGCGGTTGCGCAGTTCGGGCGGGTTGTCGATGGTGCGCACCAGGCGGCCGCTGGCGGCCTTGTCCTCGGGCGTGGCGAACTCCATGCGCTGCAGCTTGCTGCCCAGCGAGCGGCGGATGACGGCCAGCTTGCCGGCATTCAGCGAGGGCTTGTGGACGTAGAACTCGTCGGGGTTGACGGCGCCCTGCACCACCAGTTCACCCAGCCCGTAGCTGCTGGTGATGAAGACCACGTCGGAAAAGCCCGATTCGGTGTCGATGGTGAACATCACGCCGGCCGCGCCCAGGTCGGAGCGCACCATGCGCTGCACGCCGGCCGACAGCGCCACGTCGGCATGGGCGTAGCCCTTGTGCACGCGGTAGCTGATGGCGCGGTCGTTGTAGAGCGAGGCGAAGACCTCCTTCATGCGGTGCAGCACGTCGGCGATGCCGGTGACGTTGAGGAAGGTCTCCTGCTGGCCGGCGAAGGACGCATCGGGCATGTCTTCGGCCGTGGCCGAGGAACGCACGGCGAAGCTGGCCTCGGGGCTGCCTGCAGACAGGCGCTCGAACTGCTCGCGGATGGCGGCTTCCAGCGCCGGCGGCAGCGGGGTGTCGATGATCCACTGGCGGATCAAGGCCCCGGCCTCGGCCAGCGCGCGCACGTCGTCGACGTTCAGCGTGGACAGCTTGTCCTGGATGCGCTGCGCCAGCCCCTTGTGGGCCAGGAACTCGCGGAAGGCATGGGCCGTGGTGGCGAAGCCGCCGGGCACGCGCACGCCGGTGGCTGCGAGCTGGCTGATCATTTCGCCGAGGCTGGCGTTCTTGCCGCCGACCACCTCGACGTCGGTCATTCTCAGATGTTCAAACGGTGCGACCAGGGCGGTCGCCAGGGAGGCTGAAGACATGGGAAAGCTCCGTGATGTGGGTAAACCGGTGCTTCCGCGGCATGCGTCAGGCTCCATGCCCACGCGGCGGCATGTTGTGCTTCTTCGGGCGGGCGCGTGGGGTTCAAGCAGGGGCCGGGCGGCGGAATGATGCGACGGATTCTAGGGACTTCTTCCTTATGATGGCCCGCGAGCCGAGCCGGCCTGCCCACCCTGAAGAGCGCCATGACCGAAAGAACCGTGTTCTTTGTCTCGGACGGAACCGGCATCACCGCCGAAACCTTCGGCAATTCGATCCTGGCCCAGTTCCCGTCACGCCACCGCCATGTGCGGCGGCCCTTCATCGACACCGTCGACAAGGCCCACCAGGTGGTGATGGAGATCAACGAGACCGCCGCGCGCGAAGGCAAGCGGCCGGTGGCCTTCATCACGCTGGTCAACGACGAGGTGCGTGCCATCCTCACCGGCGACGAGTGCAAGGCGCTGGTGCTGGACATGATCCGCACCTTCGTCGAGCCGCTGGAAGAGGAGTTCGGCGTCAAGAGCAACCACCGCGTGGGCCGTTTTTCCGACGCCAGCGAGAGCCAGGAATACCACGACCGCATCGAGGCCATCAACTTCAGCCTGGCGCACGACGACGGGCAGTCGTCGCGCAACCTGGACATCGCCGACGTCATCCTGCTGGGCGTCAGCCGCAGCGGCAAGACGCCCACCAGCCTGTACCTGGCGATGCAGCATGGCATCAAGGCCGCCAACTACCCGCTGATACCGGAGGACTTCGAACGCGGGCGCATGCCCGGTGCACTCATGCCCCACAAGCGCAAGTGCTTCGGCCTGACCATCGACCCCGCGCGCCTCTCGCAGATCCGCCACGAGCGCCGCCCCGACAGCAAGTACGCCGCACTGGCGAACTGCCGCTACGAGGTGGCCGAGGCCGAAAGCATGATGCGGCGCGAAGGCATCTCGTGGCTCAGTTCCACGCACAAGTCGATCGAGGAGATCGCCACCACCATCCTGCGCGACCTGCGGCCGGATCGGCTGATCTACTGAAGGGCGCGGCGCGCGCTTTCGTACAGGCAGACGGCCGCGGCGGCGGCGACGTTCAAGGACTCTTCGCCACCGGGCTGCGGGATGCGCACGGTCAGCGCACAGCGCTGCAGCAGCGCAGGCGACACGCCCTGCCCTTCGTGGCCCAGCACCCAGGCGCAAGGTCGTGGCAGCGCGGCCGAAGGCAGTTCCGCGCCGGCGTGCGAGCTGGTCGCCACCAGCGGCAGCTGCAGCGCCAGCACCTGCTCGGCTTCCAGCCCTTCAACCAGCCGCAGCGCGAAATGCGCCCCCATGCCGGCACGCAGCACCTTGGGCGACCACAGCGCCGCCGTGCCCTTGATGGCCAGCACCTGGGCGAAGCCGAAAGCCGCCGCGCTGCGGAGGATGCTGCCCACGTTGCCGGCATCCTGCACGCGGTCGAGCACGACGCTCGCGGCCTGTGGGTCGATCGACGTGGTATCGGGAAGGTCGACCACGAAACCCAGCCGCGCCGGTGATTCCAGCGTGCTGATCCCCTTGAACAGCGCGGCCGGCACGACGTGCACCTTCGCCGCCCAGCCCGCCAGTTCGCGCAGCGCCGGCTCGCGCAAGCCTTCTTCGGTGATCACGGCAACGGCCGCCGGCCGGCCGCGCGCGCGCAGCGCGGCGCACAGGTGGTCACCCTCGATCCAGGCCTGGCCGAGCTTGCGGTAGCCCGCACCGTCCTGCGCCAGCTTGCGCAGGCGCACCAGCAGCGGGTTGTCGCGCGAGGTGATGGGCTGCGGCGCTGTCACCCGCGCTCCAGCGCCGCGCGCACCGGGGCGTAGCTGCGGCGATGGGCCTCGCAGGGCCCCAGGCGCAGCAGCGCTTCCAGGTGTTCGGCCGTGGGGTAGCCCTTGTGGCCGGCGAAACCGTAGCCGGGGTGGCGCTCGTGCAGTTCGTGACACAGCCGGTCGCGCTGCACCTTGGCCAGGATGGATGCGGCCGAGATGGCCGCCACCTTGGCGTCGCCCTTCACCACCGCGGCCACCGGCACCTTCAGGCGCGGCACGCGGTTGCCGTCCACCACCACGCGGTGCGGCGGCAGGCGCAGCCCTTCCACCGCGCGCTGCATGGCCAGCAGCGTGGCCTGCAGGATGTTCAGGCGGTCGATCTCTTCGACGCTGGCGCTGGCGATGGCGCAGCACAGGGCCTTGGCGCGGATCTCGTCGAACAGCTTCTCGCGCCGCAGCGCGGTGAGCACCTTGGAATCGGCCAGGCCCTTGATGGGCTTGAGCTCATCCAGGATCACTGCCGCCGCCACCACCGGCCCGGCCAGCGGGCCGCGGCCGGCCTCGTCGACGCCGGCCACCAGGCCCGGCTGGTCCCAGCCTAGGCCGAGGTCCTCAAGCCTGAAGGACTTGCGCGATGGCATCGGTGGCGCAGCGCGCCGTATCGCGGCGCAGCTGGTGGTGTAGGTCTTCGAAGCGGCGGGCCAGCGCAGCGCTGGCGGCCGGGTCGTCGAGCCAGCGCAGCGTGGCCGCGGCCAGCGCGGGCGGATTGCAGTCGGCCTGGATCAGCTCGGGCACGACGAAGTCGCGGCTCAGGATGTTGGGCAGGCCCACCCAGGGCTGGTAGCGCATGCGCTTCATGATCTGCCAGCTAAGAGGGTGCATGTTGTAGCCGATGACCATGGGGCGCTTGAACAGCGCCGCTTCGAGCGTGGCGGTGCCGCTGGCGATGAGCGTCACGTCGCAGGCCGCCAGCGCGGCGTGCGATTGCCCATCGAGCACCTGGATCGGTACGCCGGGCGCGTGCGCAGCCAGCAGCGGCCGCAGCATCTCGCGCAGGCCGGGCGCCACCGGCAGCACGAAGCGCAGCGAGGGCCGCTGCGCGTGCAGCAGCGCGGCCGCTGCCAGGAAACGCGGCGCGATGTACTGGATCTCCGAGCGGCGGCTGCCGGGCAGCAGCGCGACCACCGGGGCATCGCCGGGCAGGCCCAGCGCCGTGCGGCTGGCCGCACGCGGCGGGTCGAGCGGTATCGCATCGGCCAGCGGGTGGCCGACGAAGGTGGCCGCCACGC
>CAYREA010000344.1:0-4373 GCA_964423075.1 uncultured Rubrivivax sp.
TCAACCTTCCGCGGCCCCGGCTGCACCGGTTGGCGGATTGCGACCCGCCTTGCTGCTCATTCAAACCAGCAAGGGGACGGGAAGGACCGTTTCTTTTCCGAAGGCGCGACTCTAACACCGCACCCTGCCTGACCTGGGGCCGAATTGAGCGCCCCCAACCCCTCTGGTTTCCTGACAACTCCGGCCCCGGACGGACAAACTGCGGTCGTGGCGAACCATCGCGTGATCCTGCTGCACCCCGCTGCACCAGCCCAGCCGCGCCCGGGCGAACCCTGCAACGGCTGCGGCACCTGCTGCGCGGCCGAGCCCTGCCCGCTGGGCATGCTGCTGTCGCGCCGGCGGCACGGGGCTTGCGCGGCGCTGGCCTGGAGCGACGCCGAGGGCCGATACCGCTGCGGCGTGCTGGCCCAGCCCAAGCGCTGGCTGCCGCTGCTTCCTGCCGCCTGGGGCCATGCGCTGGCCCGGCGCTGGATTGCCGCCGGCATCGGCTGCGATGCCACGCTGGAACGCGCCTGAGGCCCGGATTTCCCCGGCGGCCAGGGGGCCGGCTCAAGCACTAGCATCCGGGCCTTCGAACGATTCCCACGAGGAGCCCGAATGAAGATCACTGCCCTGCTCGCCGGCGCCGCGCTGGCCGCAGTTCTGGCCGCCGTCCCGGCCCAGGCCCAGACCCTGCGCTGGGCCGCCCAGAACGACATCCTGACGCTGGACCCGCATTCGCAGAACCATGCGACGACGAACTCGATCCTGATGCACGCCTACGAAGGCCTCACGCGCTACAGCGCCACCTACCAGGTGGAGCCGGCGCTGGCCACGAAGTGGACCTTCGTCACGCCGACCCAGGTGCGCTTCGAGTTGCGCAAGGGCGTGAAATTCCACGACGGCACGCCCTTCACCGCCGACGACGTGGTCTTCAGCTTCAGCCGCATCAAGCAGCCGCAGGGCACGATGCAGATCTACGTCACCGGCGTCAACGAGGTGAAGAAGATCGACGACCACACCGTCGACCTGATCCTGGCCGCGCCGAACCCGATCCTGCTGCGCAACATCATCGACTTCCGCATCATGAGCAAGGCCTGGGCAGAGAAGAACAAGACCACCAACACCCAGGACTACAAGGCCAAGGAAGAGAACTACGCCTCGCGCAACGTGATGGGCACCGGGTCGTACAAGATCACCGGCTGGACGCCCGAGCAGAAGATCACGATGACCATCAACACGGCCTGGTGGGACAAGCACCCGGGCAACGTGAAGGAGGTGGTGTTCACGCCCATCAAGAGCGACCCCACGCGCGTGGCCGCGCTGCTGTCGGGTGACGTGGACCTGCTGACCGACCTGCCCACGCAGGACGTGGCCCGCCTGCGTTCGGACCCCAAGCTGAAGGTGGTGGAAGGCCCCGAGGTGCGCACCATCTTCTTCGCGCCCGACATCGGCAGCCCCGAGCTGAAGTACAGCAGCGTCAAAGGCAAGAACCCCTTCGCCGACAAGCGCGTGCGCCAGGCCCTGAGCATGGCCATCGACCGCGAAGCGATCAAGCGCACCACCATGCGCGGTCTGTCCATCCCCGCCGGCATCCTGGTGGCACCGGGTGTCAACGGCCACGCGCCGGACATCGACGTGCCCACCAAGGTCGACCCCGAGGCCGCCAAGAAGCTGCTGGCCGAAGCCGGCTACCCCGACGGATTCGAGGTGCGCCTGAGCTGCCCCAACAACCGCTACGTCAACGACGAAGAGATCTGCCAGGCCACGGTGTCGATGTGGGCCAAGATCGGCGTGAAGGCCTCGCTGGTGGCCGAGAACATGGCCACCTACAGCCAGAAGTTCCAGAACTTCGACACCTCGGTCTACATGCTGGGCTGGGGCGTGGCCACCTACGACGCGCAGTACACGCTGCAGTCCATCGTGCGCACACGCACCAGCGGTGCCGACGGCAACTTCAACTTCTCGCGCGTCAGCGACCCGGTGGTCGACAAGCTGGTGGACGCGATGAAGAGCGAGACCGACGTGGCCAAGCGCAATGCCGTGGTGCGCGAAGCGCTGCTGCGTGTGCGCGACGAGGTGCTGGTGATTCCCATCCACCACCAGATGCGGCCCTGGGCGATGAAGACCGGCGTGACCACCGTGCACCGCTCGGACGACCGGCCCGAGGCCCGCTTCGCGACGGTGAAGTAGGCCTCAGGCGTTTGTTGCGAGGCGGCTGCGCACCGTGCGGCCGCCTTGCATCAGCAGGGCGATCGCCGCCTCGGGCTGTGTGAGCACGGCGGCGTCGCGCGTCGGGTCGCCGTCCACCACCAGCAGGTCGGCAAAGGCGCCGGGCACGAGCGAGCCCACCTGCCCTTCCAGGCGCATCAGCTGCGCGGCGGTGTGGGTGGCACTCTGCAGCACCTCCACGGGCGACAACGCGCCGGCGCGCAGGCTGAACTCGCCCGCCTGGCGGCCGTGCATGTGGCCCAGCAGGTCGGTGCCGAAGACCACCGGCACACCTTCGGCGCGCGCCAGCTTCACGGCTTCGATGCCTCGCGCCTGCACCACGGCCAGTTTCTCCAGCATGGCCGCCGACCAGCCCAGCCGAGCGCCTTCGTTTGCCAGCGCCGCGTAGGTGGACAGTGTGGGCACGAGGAAGGCGCCATGCGTCTTCATCACGCGCACCGTGGCTTCGTCGATGAGGTTGCCGTGTTCGATGCTGCGCACGCCGGCCTGCACCGCGCGTGTGACGGCGCGCGGCGAGTAAGCGTGGGCCAGTGCGTAGAGGTTGGCGGCTTCGGCTTCTTCCACTGCGGCGCGCAGCTCTTCCATCGAGAACTGCGTACCGTCGATGGGGTCGGTGGGGCTGCTGATGCCGCCGCCGGCCATGATCTTGATGTGGTTGGCGCCGTTGCGCACCTGCTCGCGCACGGCACGGCGCACCTCGCCCACGCCGTCGGCGATGGCGCCCACCAGTCCGAGGCCGGCGCAGCTGCAGAACAGACTGCCGCTCACGCCCTTGGGCCGCATGTCGGCATGCCCGCCGGTCTGGCTGATGGGGAAGCCGGCGATGTAGAGGCGCGGGCCTTCGTAGAGGCCACGCGCCACGGCTTCCTGCAGGCCGAAGTCGGCACCGGCCGCGTCGCGCACGGTGGTGAAGCCGCGCTGCAGCATGTCGCGCAGGATGTGGCTGCTTTGCGCGCCGATCAAGGACTGCGGCTGCAACGCCAGGCCCACCAGGTCGTGCGAGGCGGCCATCACGTGCACATGGGCGTCGATCAGGCCCGGCAGCACGATGCGGCCGCCTGCGTCGATGCGCAGTGCGTCGTCCACCTGCAACGCAACTTGCGTGACGGCGGCAATGCGTTCGCCCTCGATCACCAATGTGCTGCCTGGGTGCAGCACACCGGCCACGCTGTCGAACAGGTTCGCGTTGACGATTACCTGCCGCGGCGGCGGCGCCGGGCGCGCGTTCACGCCGCGGTCTTCAGCCGCTCAGCCACGCGCGCTTGGGCGGTGCGCAGTTCACGCGCCAGACGCGCCACAAACTCGGCCGCCGGCACCACGGCCTTGACGGCACCGATGCCCTGCCCGCAACCCCAGATGTCTTTCCAGGCCTTGCTCTTGCTGCCTTCGCCGCCGCCGAAGTTCATCTTGCTGGGGTCGCTCTCGGGCAGGCTGTCGGGGTCGAGCCCGGCGGCGCGGATGCTGGGCTTGAGGTAGTTGCCGTGCACGCCGGTGAAGAGGCTGCTGTAGACGATGTCGTCGCTGCTGCTGTCGACGATGCACTGCTTGTAGGCCTCGGAAGCACGCGCCTCCTCGGTGGCGATGAAGGCCGAGCCGATGTAGGCGAAGTCGGCACCCGCGGCCAGCGCTGCCAGCACCCCGTCACCGGTGGCGATGGCGCCGCTCAGCGCCAGCGGGCCGTCAAACCACTCGCGGATCTCCTGCACCAGCGCGAAGGGGCTCTTCACGCCGGCGTGGCCGCCGGCGCCGGCGGCCACGGCAATCAGCCCGTCGGCGCCCTTCTCGATGGCCTTCTTCGCGAAGGCGTTGTTGATCACGTCGTGCAGCACCACGCCGCCCCACGAGTGCACGGCCTGGTTGAGGTCGACACGTGCACCCAGCGAGGTGATGACGATGGGCACCTTGTACTTGGCACAGACCTGCAGGTCGTGTTCGAGCCGGTCGTTGCTCTTGTGCACGATCTGGTTGATGGCAAAGGGCGCGGCCGGTTGCTCCGGATGGTCACGGTCCCAGGCTGCCAGGGTCTCGGTGATCTCGGCCAGCCATTCGTCCAGCTGCTCGGCCGGGCGCGCGTTGAGCGCTGGCATCGAGCCCACCACACCGGCGATGCACTGCGCGATCACCAGCTTGGGGTTGCTGACGATGAACAGCGGCGCGCCGAT
>CAYREA010000345.1:0-4343 GCA_964423075.1 uncultured Rubrivivax sp.
AGGGAATCAGGCGCTCGGTGCCGGCGCCGTCCTCGTCCTTGGCGCCGTAGACGGCGAAGGTGATGCCGACGCGGCGGAAGATCATCTCGGCTTCTTCGCGCCGCGCCCGCATCACTTCCGGCGGCTGGCGCTTGAGCCAGCTGTCGAAGACACGGTACTGTTCGCGCAGCCCGCCGCCGGGGCCATGCATCTCGTCGAAGGCCGGCTTCATGGTTGTTCTGTCTCCATCAAGGGGTCTCTAGCAACTCGCGTTCCGGGCCGGGCCCGGAAGCGCCGAGCACGCGCGTGTGAACCGCCACCGTCAGGCGGTGGTCGCCGCCGCCGCCGCGGATGACGCCGCGCAGCGGCGTCACGTCGCCGAAGTCGCGCCCCACGGCCACGCGCACATGGCCGCTGCCGGGCACCAGGTTGTTGGTGGGGTCCAGGTCCAGCCAGCCGGCGCCGGGGCCGTTGCTGGGGACCCCGGGCGTGCCGGGGCACCACACCTGCACCCAGGCGTGCGAGGCGTCGGCGCCCTGCATGGTGGCGCCGCCTTCGGGCGCCTGGGTCAGCAGGTAGCCGCTGACGTAGCGCACCGGCAGGCCCAGCATGCGCAGGGCGCCGGCCATCAGGTGCGCGAAGTCCTGGCACACGCCGCTCTGCTGCTTCCACACCTTGGCGATGGGCGTGTTCACGTCGGTGCTCTGGCTTTCGTACTTGAACCTGTGGTGCAGGCGCTGCATCAGTTCGATGGCGGCGGCGGCCACCGGCACGCCGGGGCGGAACACCTCCTGCGCCCAGTCGCGCAGCGGCGGGAAGCGCGGCACGTAGGGCGAAGGCAGGGCGAATTCCACCGCGGGCTGGAAGGGCGCCAGGGCCACGTAGCGCAGGCTGGCGGCCAGTTCGTCCCAGGGCGGCGAGGCGGCGGCGTCGAGTTCGGCAAAACGCGGCTGGATGCGCACACGGCTGGTGGCGCGCACCCGCAGCTTGCGGTGCGGCACGCTCAGGCTGAAGTGGCAGTCTTCGTTGCCCAGGGCGTCGGTGCTCTGCAGCAGCTGCGGCGGCTCGGGCCACACCGCCATCACGAAGTCCAGGCGCTGCTGGTGGGCGTCGTGCAGCGGCTTCAGGTGCGCGAGGTGGTGGGCCAGCGTCACCGGCGCCAGGTAGTCGTAGCAGGTCTCGTGGCTGACTTCGAGCAGCGTCGTCATGGCTGCCTCATATGCGCTGGTCGGCACCCTGGGCCAGCGTGAAGTAGCGCTCGCCGATGCGGTCGGCCAGGCTCCAGGCGGCTTCCACCAGTTCACCGGACAGCTCGTGCAGGCGCTCGGCGATCTGCGCCTCGCTGGCGCCGCGCAGCGATTCCAGCGTCAGGCCCGGCCCTTCGGCAGGCAGCAATGCCAGGAAGGGCTGCAGGGCCTCGTCCGCGCCGGGCAGCTTGCCGATCTCGGTGCGCAGCCGCCGCAGCACGCCGGCGTAGGCGCGCGGGTTGGCACTGTCCAGCACCAGCATGTCGGTCAGCGCCAGCAGGTCTTCGTGGCGCTGGTAGCGGGCGCGGAAGGTGATGACGCTGTCGAAGAGCTCCAGCAGCAGCTCGATGCCGGCCACGCTGGACAGGGCCTGGGTGTCCAGGAACACGCGCAGGCGCGTGGCCACGCCGATCAGGCGTTCGATCAGGCGGCCCACGGCCAAGAGGCGCCAGCCGTGGTCGCGTGTCATGCGGTCGGTCTGCGCGCCGGTGGCGGCGGCCAGTTGCAGGGCCAGACGGTCCAGCGCCGGCAGCACCTGGGCCAGCGTGGGCAGTTCGCCTTCGGGCACCTGCAGCGCGCGGCTGAAGCTGTCGCGCATCGAACGGATCAGGCCCCAGTGCTCGGACGACAGGCGCTCGCGCAAGGCCATCGACGCTCGCTCCAGCGCGGCCAGGTTGTAGGCGATGCTGGCGGTGCCCTCCTGGCCCTCGTCGTCGGCCAGGCCGGCCAGCACCGCGCGTTCGAACAGCACGGCGCTCTGCGCCAGCGTGGGCACGCCCTCGGGCGCCAGGCCGGTTTTCACCGCCAGCGCCGACAGCGCCTGCATCACCGCCGGCGGGGCGTCGTTGTCGGCGTCGATCAGCATCAGCAGCGCGCGCGCCAGGCGCACCAGCTGTTCGGTGCGTTCGGTGTAGCGGCCCAGCCAGAACAGGTTCTCGCCGGTGCGGCTGCTGACGGGCCGGCGCCGCTGCTCGATGTCGTCCACCTGCAGGCGCTGCGGCAGCATGCTGAAGTTGTCGACCGGGCCGTCGGTGAGCACCCAGGTGTCGAGGCTGGTGCCGCCGCGCTGCATGCTGACGCTGCCTTCTTCGCGCCCCGCCACCCGCGTCATGCCGCCGGGCAGCACATGCCAGCGGCCGCCGCCGTCGGCGATGGCATACACCCGCACCATCGCCGGGCGCAGCGCCAAGGCACCGTCGCCCCAGATGGGTGCGCGGGCGAAACGCAGGCGGCCCTGCACCGTCCAGGCGTCGGGGTCGTCGTCGACGGCCTCGCCCTGGGCGTCGCGCACCTGCGAGGTCCGGCCATCGGCCGGGAAGGTGCTGCGCACGATCTTGTCGGACAGCTTGTCGCGCACGTCGGCCCAGGACGCCGATTCGCCGCACCACCAGGTGGGCAGCGAAGGCATGGCCAGCGACTCGCCCAGCAGCTGCTCGGCGATGCCGGGCATGAAACCCTGGATCGCGGGCGACTCCAGGAAGGCGCTGCCCAGTGCGTTGGCCATCACCACGGTGCCGGCACGCGCGGCCTGCAGCAGGCCGGGCACGCCCAGGTGGCTGTCGGGGCGCAGTTCCAGCGGGTCGCAGAAGTCGTCGTCCAGGCGACGCAGCAGGCCGTGCACGGGCTCCAGGCCTTCCACGGTCTTCAGGTACAGGCGCTGGTCGCGCACGGTGAGGTCACCACCTTCGACCAGCGGCACACCCAGGTAGCGCGCCAGGTAGGCGTGTTCGAAGTAGGTCTCGCTGTAGGGGCCGGGCGTCAGCAGCACCACCCGCGGCGTGTGGCCGCCGGCCACGGCGCGGGCGGCGCTTTCCAGGGTGTCGAGCAGGCGGCGGTAGCTGCTGGCGATGCGCTGCACGTGCAGGTCGCGGAAGGCCTCGGGGAACTGGCGCGCGATGACGAGCCGGTTGTGCAGCACATAACCCAGGCCCGAAGGCCCCTGCGTGCGCTGCGCCACCAGCCAGAAGCGGCCGTCGGGCCCGCGCGCCAGGTCGAAGGCGACGATGAAGAGGCGCAGGCCGTCCTGCCCGTCCGGCCCCTGGGGCGGCTTGACGCCCACCATCGGCCGCAGCCAGCCCGGATGGCGCAGCAGCAGCGCCGGCGGCAGCAGGCCGGCATGCAGCAGGCGTTGGGGCCCGTACAGGTCGGCCAGCATGCGCTGCAGCAGTTCGGCGCGCTGGATCACGCCGGCTTCGATGGCGGCCCACTCGCGCGGCTCGATCAGCTGCGGCAGCAACTCCAGCGACCAGGGCCGCGAGCCGGCGCCGGCCTTCTGCCCGTCACGGAACACGTTGTGCGTGACACCGTCGAGCCGGATGCGCTGCGCCACCTGCAGCACGCGGCGGTTCAGGTCTTCGCCCACCTCCATGGCGCCGCCGGGTTCGGGCAGCGCGGCGGCAAAACGCTGCCAGGCGGCGCGCAGCTGGCCGTCGGGCTGTCGAAGTTCGTCCCACACACCGGCCTCCGCGGGCAAGGCGCAACTGGCCAGCACGTGCGCAGCCGCGCCGCCGTCGCCTCCGGGCTCGAAGGGCAACTGGCTTTGTGACTGCGACTGCGACATCGGCACGTGCAAGGGCTAGGGTGTCCGCAGGTCCAGCGTGAACGGGTGTTCCAGGCTGGGCGCGGCGGGCTTCACGTCCAGCTTGCCTGGCGTGTGGCCGAAGCGGAAGAAACGCGCCAGGCGCCGGCTTTCGGCCTCGTAGGCATTGACGGGGAAACTGTCGTGGCTGCGCCCGCCCGGGTGCGTGACGTGGTAGCGGCAACCGCCCACGCTGCGGCCGTTCCAGCTGTCGACGATGTCGATGGTCAGCGGCGCATGCACGCCGATGGTGGGGTGCAGCGCCGAAGGCGGCTGCCAGGCGCGGTAGCGCAGCCCGCACACGAACTCGCCCACGCGCCCGGTGGGCTGCATGGGCACCGCGCGGCCGTTGACCGTGATGACGTGCCGGTTGCCGTTCAGGCCCGTGGCCTTGATCTCCAGCCTTTCCAGCGACGAATCGACGAAGCGCGCGGTGCCGCCGGGTGCGCCTTCTTCGCCCATCACATGCCAGGGTTCGAGCGCGTTGCGCAGCGTGAGCGACAGGCCCGCGGTCTCGACCTCGCCCACCAGCGGGAAGC
>CAYREA010000346.1:0-4322 GCA_964423075.1 uncultured Rubrivivax sp.
ACCTTGCCCTTGCGGCGCAGGCCGGCGGTGTCGATCAGCTCGAACTTGCGGCCGTCCTTCTCGAAGGGCACGTGGATGGCGTCGCGGGTGGTGCCGGGCTGGTCGAAGGCGACCAGGCGCTCTTCGCCCAGCCAGGCGTTGATCAGCGTGCTCTTGCCGACGTTGGGCCGGCCGGCGACGGCCAGGCGGATGGGCCGATCTTCGTCGCCGGGGCCACTGCCGTAGGCGTCTTCCTCGGGCTCGCCGAAACCTTCCAGAGCGGCTTCGAGCAGGCTGCGTATGCCCTGCCCGTGCGCGGCCGACACCGGGTGCGGATCTCCGATGCCGAGCTCGTGGAATTCGCCCAGCAAGGGCGAGTCGACCATGCCCTCGGCCTTGTTGGCCGCCAGCAGCACCTTCTTGCGCTGGCTGCGCAGGTAGTTGGCGATGTCGTGGTCCTGCGCCGAGAGGCCGCCCCGCACGTCCACCACGAAGATCACCGCATCGGCCTCGGCCACGGCCTGGCGCGTCTGCTTGGCCATCTCGGCGGTCACGCCGGTGGGCTTCTGCGGCTCGAAACCGCCGGTGTCAATGACGATGAACTCGCGCGCGCCCAGACGGGCGTCGCCGTAGTGGCGGTCGCGCGTGAGGCCGGCGTAGTCGGCCACGATGGCGTCGCGGCTCTTGGTGATGCGGTTGAACAGCGTCGACTTGCCGACGTTGGCGCGGCCGACCAGGGCGATGACCGGCTTCATCGTCGGATCTCGATCTACTCGCTGCGGAAGGCGTAGAGCCCGCCGCCTTGTGTCGTCACGACAAGGGTCTTGCCCACCAGCAACGGCGTGCCGATGACGGCCTTGCCGTCGGTGGACAGGCGCAGCTGCTGCTCGCCGCTGCCGGCGGCCAGGAAGTGCACGTAGCCCTCGGCGTCGCCGAACACGACGTTCGGGCCTACCGCCACGGCGCCGCTCAGGCCGCGGTACAGCAGCTTCTCGCTCTGCCACACCATGTCGCCGTTGTCGGCGCGCCAGGCGGTGATGCGGTCGCTGGCATCGGCGCCGTAGACGCGTTCGGCGTCGGCGCCCACGCCGTTGATGCCGCCGACGTTGCGCGTCCAGAGCACGGCGCCGCGCGCGGCGTCGGCGCAGGCCACGGCCGACTGGAAGGCGCGTGCGCAGACGCGGTCGCCGACACGCGCCAGCGGGCCGATCAGGTCGGCCAGGCGCTCCACCTCATTGGTGCCGCGCGGCGAGGCCAGCGCGGCTTCCCAGGACACTGTGCCGCGCAGCGGGTCGAGCGACGTCAGGCGCTGGCCCTGCGCCACCAGCAGGTTGTTCTTGAAGGCGCTGACGACACTCGGGTGGGCCAGCGTCAGCGCGTCGCCGGGCTTGCTGTAGACCCACAGGCGGCGGCCGTCGAGCGCGTCGAAGGCGTGCACGCCGCGATCCACACCCATCACGAACACACGTTCACCGGCCACCAGCGGCGGCGTCACCACCGACGAGGGCACGCGCTTGCGCCAGACCTCGACGCCCTTGTCGAACACCACCACCTCGTTGCCGCGCGTGACGACGGCGGCGAAACGGCCGTCGCTGCCCACGCCGGCCGAGAGCGCGGCGCCGGCGCTGGCGCGCCACATCACGTCGCCGGTGTCGCCCTGCAGCGCCATCACTTCGCCGCTGCCGTTGGCCACGAAGAGCTGGCCCTCGCGCACCGCCGGCTGCAGCGGGAAGCCCAGGCTGCCCAGGCTCAGGTTCCACACCTGCACGGCGCGCGTCTTGGCCTCGTAGTCTTCGAGCTTGGTGGGCTTGGGGCGGTCGGATGAACAGGCCGCCAGGCCCAGCGCAGCCACCATCGCCAGCGCGCCCGTGGCGCGCCGCCAGCTCACTTTGCGGCCCCCGATGCTGCTGCGGCGGCCGACGCGGTCGCGGCCGGGGCCGGGGCCGACGCGGGCGCATCGGGTGCGGCGCCGGCGGCGGTGAGCTTGGATTCAATGAGGCGCCGGTAGTCCACCTTCTCGCCCAGCGACTTGTAGGCCTGCAGCCAGGCTGCGCTGGCCTCGGCCTTCTTGCCCATGGCCATCAGCACGTCGCCGCGGCGGTCGGCCACCAAGCCTTCGAAACCCTCGCCCTTGGCGGCGTCCAGGGTCTTCAGCGCATCGTCGTACTGCTTGGCGTCGGCCTGCACGGCGGCCAGGCGCAGGCGCGCGATGGTGCGCATCTCTTCTTCGACCGCGTTCTCGGCCACCCAGGTGAGGCTGGCCTTGGCTGCGTCGCTCTGGCCCTTGCCCACCTGCACCTTCGCCGCCAGCAGGCCGGCCTGCTGGGCGTAGGCGGTGCGCGGGTAGCGGTCTTTCAGGTCGGTGAAGACACGCAGGCTGCGCTCGGCGTCGTTGTTCTGCGCGGCGCGGTCGATCTCGTCGAACAGGGCGCCGGCCTTGGCCGACTGGTCGCGCTGCCACCAGTTCCAGCCGTTCCAGGCACCGAAGCCGCCGAGCGCGATCACCAGCGTCCAGGTGATGAGGTTGCCCTGCTTGTTCCAGAACGCCTTCAGCGCGTCGAGTTGTTCCTGCTCTTGCAGGTCGAGTTGGGTGGCCATGGGTGCTGCGCTGACGTGAAGGACAAAGTCCGCGATTATGCGGTGCGAAGTTCGTGGGCCCAGGCGGCGGCGTCGGCCAGGGCGCGCGTGGTCTGGGCGGCCGCGGCGTCACGCAGCGGCTTGATGGCCACCACGCCCTGGGCCAGCTCGTCGGCGCCGAAGACGAGCGCAAAACGCGCGCCGCTGGCATCGGCCTTCTTGAACTGGGCCTTCATGCTGCCGCCGCCGGCGTGCATCTGCACCGCGATGCCGGCGGCGCGCAGCGCGTCGATGGCCACCAGTGCGCGCGGCAGGGCCTGCGCATCGCCGATCACGGCGTAGGCCGCCGGTGCCGCGGCGGGCACCGGCACACCGATCTCCTGCAGCAGCAGCAGGAGCCGCTCGACCCCCAGGCCGAAGCCGATGGCCGGCGTGGGCTTGCCGCCAAGCTGCTCGAACAGGCCGTCGTAACGACCGCCGCCGCACACCGTACCCTGCGAGCCGAGCTGGTCGGTGACCCACTCGAAGACCGTGAGGTTGTAGTAGTCGAGGCCGCGCACCATGCGCGGGTTGACGCGGTAGGGCAGCCCGGCCGCGTCGAGCACGGCACACACGGCGTCGAAGTGCGCGCGGGTTTCCGCGCCCAGGTGGTCCATCAGGCGCGGCGCGGCCTCGACCAGGCCCTGCATCGCCGGGTTCTTGGTGTCCAGGATGCGCAGCGGGTTCGTGCGCAGGCGGCGCTGCGAGTCCTCGTCGAGCTGGTCGACGTGGCGTTCGAAATAGTCCACCAGCGCGGCGCGGTGCGCGGCACGTTCGGCGGGCTGGCCCAGGCTGTTGAGTTCCAGCCGCACATGCTGGCCCACCACCAGGCCCAGCGCCTGCCACAGGCGGCGCACCATCAGGATCAGTTCGGCGTCGACATCCGGCCCCGGGAAGCCCAGGGCCTCGACATCGAGCTGGTAAAACTGGCGGTAGCGACCCTTCTGTGGCTTCTCGTGGCGGAACACCGGGCCCAGCGACCACACGCGCAGCGGCCCGTTGTAGAGCGCGTTGTGCTCCACCATCGCACGCACGATGCCGGCGGTGATCTCGGGCCGCAGTGTCAGCGCATCACCGTTCATCGCGTCGGTCCAGGAGTACATCTCCTTCTCGACGATGTCGGTGGCCTCGCCGATGCCGCGCACGAACAGCGAGGTGGGCTCCACGATGGGCGTCAGCAGGTACTGGTAGCCGTGGCTGGCCAGCACCGACTGCACGGTGTTCTCGAACCAGCGCCACAGCGCGGAGTCGGGCAGGCGTTCCTTGCGCGGGACGCTGCCCGGCAGGATGTCGTTCATGCCTTTGACGGCAGAGAGTTTTTCAGCCATGGAAGTGCGGCGCGGCGATGCGCCGTCGAGAGTCGAAGGGGACGGCAGGCGGGCGGGCGGGCCGCGTCAATGCGCGGCCGTGACGCTGCCGAACCGTCGTTCGATGTAGCCCTCGACGATCTTGTGGAACTCCTGCGCGATGCCTTCGCCGCGCAGCGTCATGGCCTTCTCGCCGTCGATGAACACCGGCGCGGCCGGCGCCTCGCCGGTGCCCGGCAGGCTGATGCCGATGTCGGCATGCTTGCTTTCGCCCGGGCCGTTGACGATGCAGCCCATCACGGCCACCTTCATGTTCTCGACACCGGGGTATTTCAGCTTCCACACCGGCATCTGCGCGCGCAGGAAGTCGTCGATCTGCTTGGCCAGTTCCTGGAAGGTGGTGCTGGTGGTGCGGCCGCA
>CAYREA010000347.1:0-4315 GCA_964423075.1 uncultured Rubrivivax sp.
CGGTCTTGATGTCCTCCATGTCCTTGGCGGTGAGCGCCGGCGCGGTGAGCCCGCCGCCGGCCTTGTTGATGCCCTTGTTGTTGGACAGCACGCCGCCCAGCACCACGCGGGTGTGCACCTCTTCGCCGCGCACCAGTTCCACGGTGAGCTTGATGATGCCGTCGTTGAGCAGCAGCACGTCACCGGGGCGCACGTCGCGCGGCAGTTCCTTGTAGTCCAGGCCGACGGCATCGACCGTGCCGGGCTCGGTGCGCGCGGCATCCAGCACGAAGCGGGCGCCGGCTTCCAGCATCACCTTGCCGTCGACGAACTTGCCGACGCGGATCTTGGGGCCCTGCAGGTCGGCCATCAGCGCCACCGGCTTGCCCACCTTGTCGGCGATGGAGCGAACGAGGTTGGCGCGGTCGATGTGGTCCTGTGCCGTGCCGTGGCTGAAGTTGAGCCGGACGACGTCGACGCCGGCGGCGATCAGGCGCTCCAGCACATCAGGGCTGCTCGACGCCGGGCCGAGGGTGGCGACGATCTTGGTGGCACGGGTCATGGGCAGGCTCCAGGGACAGGCGCCGCGATTATGGGTGGCTCGCGGCGCCGGCGATTTCATCGCGGTTACCAGCGCGCCGGCGTTTGCCGCCGCGCACACTGAAGTCTGCCGCGCAACGGCCGATATCGAAGCGATGATCAGCCTGCTCCCGCCTCCGTGGCGCCGCCTCTTCGCCCTGCTGCTGGGCCTGCTCGCGATGGGCAGCCAAGCCGCCGAGACGCGTGTGGCGCTGGTCATCGGCAATGCCAGCTACAGACAGGCGCCGCTGGCCAACCCCGTCAACGATGCCGGCGCGATGGCCCAGGCACTGCGCGAAGCCGGCTTCCAGGTGCGCCTGCTGTCCGACGCCGACCACCGCGCCACGCTGGCGGCGCTGCGCGAGTTCGGCGACCGGCTGCGCGACGCCCAGGTGGGCGTCTTCTACTTCGCCGGGCATGGCATGCAGATCAAGGGCCGCAACTACCTGATCCCGGTGGGCGCCGAGATCCAGCGCGAGGACGAGGTGGCCTACGCCGCGCTGGACGCGCAGGCCGTGCTCGACAAGATGGAAAGCGCGGGCAACGGCACCAACCTGGTGATCCTGGACGCCTGCCGCAACAACCCCTTCGCGCGCAGTTTCCGCAGCGCCCAGCAGGGCTTGGCACAGATGGACGCGCCAGTGGGCACCCTGGTGGCCTTCGCCACCGCGCCCGGCAGCGTGGCCAGCGACGGCAGCGGCCGGCACGGCCTGTACACCGACCACCTGCTGCAGGCCATGCGCGCGCCCGGTGCCAAGGTGGAGGACGTGTTCAAGAAGGTGCGCGCCGCTGTGCGCAAGGACTCCGGCGGCAAGCAGATCCCCTGGGAGGCCACCTCGCTGGAGGGTGACCTGGTGCTGTTCCCCGCGGCCGTGGCGCCCGCGATGGCCGCCGCGCCGGCCGGCGCCGACCGCGAGCGCCGCACGGCCGAACTGCTGGCCGAACTGGCCCGCGCTCGCCCGACCCGCCCGGCGCCGGCGCCGGCGCCGAACAGCGCACGACCTGTGGCGCCCAACGGCCACGGCTACACCGTGGGCGACCGCTGGAACTACCAGGTTATCGACCGGCAGCGCGGCGAGGTCGTTCGCAACTACGGCCTGC
This sequence comes from uncultured Rubrivivax sp., assembly GCA_964423075.1. Lineage (GTDB taxonomy): Bacteria > Pseudomonadota > Gammaproteobacteria > Burkholderiales > Burkholderiaceae_C > Rubrivivax. Next base: position 1,660 of record CAYREA010000347.1, read on the forward strand.
GCGTGGCGCGCCTGCTGCCCGACGGTGCCTGGGTCAGCGGCGACGCCGTCTTCGACGAACTGGGCCGCCTGCAGCGCTGGACCAACGACAAGGGTGAGAAACGGCAGAACAAACCGCACGCCCCGCGCTGGTGGGCGGGCATGGTGGTGGGCGAGAAACGCCGCTTCGAGGTCGAGACCAGCGGCGAGCCAAGCGGCGGCACGCCCTGGTTGCAGCAGATGGTGAGCGACGCACACGTGGTGGCGCTGGAGAGAGTGAAGGTGCCGGCCGGCGAGTTCGACGCCTACCGCGTCGAGCACGAAGGCAGCACGCGCAACATCGGCAGCTACGGCTACGGCACCTTCAGGCTGACGGTGTGGTACGTGCCCGATCTGCACACCTGGGTGGCGCTCGAGTACCGCACCGTGTGGAACGGCAAGCCCGACGTCAACCAGCGCGAGGAACTCACGAGTTACGCGCTCGCCGCCTCGCGCTGAGCAGCGCACCCAGCCCGGCCAGCATCAGCAGCGCGGCCTGCGGCTCGGGCACGGCGGTAACGGTCACCGTGTCCAGGCCGATGAAGTCGGCGTTGAAGTTGCTGGGCACGGTGTAGCGGAAAGCCAGGCGCCCCGCGATCGGCGCGGGCACGATCGGCGGGGCGATGTCGAAGGTGGCGCTGAACAGCGTCCACGCGTTCGGATAACCCGTCTGCGTGAGCTCGGGGTTCACGCTCACCAGCACGGTGGTGAACGAGGCCGCGTCGGTGCTGGCGCCGGCCAGGCTCAGGCGCAGTTCCAGGCGGTCGGGGAAGATCGACGGGTTGAAGATCGTGCGCGTCCAGAACGTCACCGTGTTCGACGCGCCGAAGTTCAGCACCGGCGTGAGGAGCCAGTTGTTGATGACACCGCCGCTGCCGAAGGCCGCGCTCTCGAAGTTGGCGACGGCGTAGGAGTCTGCCGCGCCGGACTGGGCCGCGAAGGGCCCGACGAAACCCTGGCCCCAGGGCAGGCCGACGGGGCTGCTCAGGTTGCTCTGCACCCAGCCCGCGGCGGGCAGGCCGGCCACGTTCTCGAAACCTTCGCTCAACAGCGTGTCGGCATGGGCGCCGCAGGCGGCGGCGGACAGGGCTGCGGCGGCGGCCAGCTTGCGGATCATCGACGGACTCCTCATGTTGCAGGAACAGGAAATCGCAATGATCGTGCCCGGCGCCCCGCCGGGCACTCCCCGGTTCAGGCGGCGGCGAGTTCGGCCGCGTCGGCCACCGCCAGTGCCGTCATGTTGACGATGCGCCGCACCGTCGCCGACGGCGTGAGGATGTGCGCCGGCCGCGCCGCGCCCAGCAGGATGGGGCCGACGGTGACGCCATGGCCGCCCGTCATCTTCAGCACGTTGAACAGGATGTTCGCGGCGTCCAGGTTCGGCAGCACCAGCAGGTTGGCCGAACCGCTGAGCGTGCTTTCGGGCAGGTAGCCGCGGCGCACGGTTTCCGACAGGGCCGCGTCGCCCTGCATCTCGCCGTCGCTTTCGATGTCGGCCGGCGCACGTTCGCGGAACAGCGCGTGCGCCTGCCGCATGCGCAAGGCCGAGGCGCGCGCCGACGAGCCGAACACCGAGTGCGACAGGAAGGCCAGCTTGGGCGGCACGCCGAAGCGGCGCACCTCGGCCGCGGCCATCAGCGCGATGTCGGCCAGTTCCTCGGCGCTGGGCTCTTCGTTGACGAAGGTGTCGGTGATGAAGAGCGTGTGCTGCTCGAGCATCAGCGCGTTCATCGCCGCCAGTGTGCGCGCGCCGGCGCGGCGGCCGATGACGTGACGCACATGGTCCAGGTGGGCATCGTAGCGGCCGACCAGACCGCACAGCATGGCATCGGCCTCGCCGCGCTTGAGCATGAGGCTGGAAATGAGCGTGTTGGAACGCCGCACCGCCGCCTTGGCCGCTTCGGGTGTGACACCTTCGCGAGCCATCAGGCCGCGGTAGGTTTCCCAGTACTCGCGGAAGCGCGGGTCGTTCTCGGGGTCGCAGAGTTCGAAGTCGCGCCCGGCGGAAAGGCGCAGGCCGGCGCGTTCGATGCGCATCTTCACCACCTCGGGCCGGCCCACGAGGATGGGCTTGGCCAGCCCCTCGTCCAGCACCACCTGCACGGCGCGCAGCACACGCTCGTCTTCACCTTCGGCGTAGACCACCCGGGCCGGGCGCTGCTTGGCGGCGGCGAACACCGGGCGCATGAACATGCCGGTCTGGTAGACGAAGCGCGACAGGCCCTGCCGGTAGGCGTCGAGATCGGCGATAGGCCGCGTCGCCACGCCGCTCTCGGCCGCGGCCTTGGCCACCGCCGGCGCGATGCGCAGGATCAGCCGCACGTCGAAGGGCGTGGGGATGATGTACTCGGGCCCGAACTTCAGCTCCTTGCCCTGGTAGGCGGCAGCCACCTCGTCGCTGGTTTCGGCCTTGGCAAGGGCCGCGATCTCGCGCACGCAGGCCAGCTTCATCGCCTCGGTGATCTTGGTGGCGCCGCAGTCGAGCGCGCCGCGGAAGATGTAGGGGAAGCACAGGACGTTGTTGACTTGGTTCGGGTAGTCGCTGCGCCCGGTGGCGATGATGCAGTCGGGCCGCGCCGCCTTGGCCAGTTCGGGCCGGATCTCGGGCTCGGGGTTGGCCAGCGCCAGGATGATGGGCT
>CAYREA010000348.1:0-4293 GCA_964423075.1 uncultured Rubrivivax sp.
ACGATGTTCTGCGTCGGGTCCTTGATGTCGCAGGTCTTGCAGTGCACGCAGTTCTGCGCGTTGATCTGCAGGCGTTCGCCGCCGCTGCTGTCGGGCACGAACTCGTAGACGCCGGCCGGGCAGTAGCGGCTCTCGGGGCCGGCGTAGCGCGCCAGGTTGATGGCCACGGGCACCGACGTGTCCTTCAGCGTCAGGTGCGCCGGCTGGTTCTCTTCGTGGTTGGTGTTGCTGACGAAGACCGAAGCCAGGCGGTCGAAGGTCAGCACGCCGTCGGGCTTGGGGTAGCGCACCGGCTCCACCTGGCCGGCGGCATGCAGGCGGGCGTGGTCGGGCGTGGTGTTGCGCAGCGTCCAGGGCGGGCTCTTGAAACCCAGCTTGGGCAGCAGCCACTGTTCGATGCCCGTCATCACGGTGCCCACCGTGTTGCCCTTCTTGAACCACTGCTTGAAGTTGCGGCTCTTGTGCAGCTCGGCGTGCAGCCAGCTCTTCTCGAAAGCCTGCGGGTAGGCTTCCAGCTCGTCGCCGGCGCGGCCCGCGGCCAGCGCCGGCACGATGGCTTCGGCCACCAGCATGCCGGTCTTGATGGCGGCATGGCTGCCCTTGATGCGTGAGGCGTTGAGCGTGCCGGCCTCGCAGCCCACCAGCGCGCCGCCCGGGAACACCAGTTTCAGCAGCGCGTTCAGGCCACCCGCCGAGATGGCGCGCGCGCCGTAGCCGATGCGCTTTCCGCCTTCGATGTGGGCGCGGATGGTCGGGTGCGTCTTCCAGCGCTGCATCTCTTCAAACGGGCTGATCCAGGGGTTCTGGTAGTCCAGGCCGGTGACGAAACCCAGGGTGACCTGGTTGCCCTGCAGGTGGTAGAGGAAGCCGCCGCCGTAGGTGTGCGCGTCCATCGGCCAGCCGGCGGTGTGCACCACCAGGCCGGGCTTGGCCTTGTCGGCCGGAATCTCCCACAGCTCCTTCACGCCCAGGGCGAAGGTCTGCGGGTCGCGCCCTTCGTCGAGGCCGAAACGTGCGATGAGTTGCCGGCCCAGGTGGCCACGTGCGCCTTCGGCAAACACCGTGTACTTCGCCACCAGTTCCATGCCGAGCTGGAAGCCGGCATGCGGCTGGCCGTCCTTGCCGATACCCAGGTTGCCGGTGGCCACGCCGCGCACGGCGCCCTTGTCGTCGTACAGCACTTCGGCGGCGGTGAAGCCCGGGAAGATCTCCACGCCCAGCGCCTCGGCCTGTTCGCCCAGCCACTTGCTCACCGCGCCCAGGCTGATGACGTAGTTGCCGTGGTTGTCGAAACACTCGGGCAGCAGCGCATGCGGCGTCTCGCGTGCGTCGCGCTCGGACAGGAACAGCACCTGGTCGCCGGTGACGGGCTGCAGCAGCGGGGCGCCACGTTCCTTCCAGTCGGGGAAGAGTTCGGTAAGGGCGCGCGGGTCCATCACCGCGCCCGAGAGGATGTGCGCGCCGGGCTCGGAGCCCTTTTCCAGCACCACCACCGAGACCTCGGGGTTCAGCTGCTTCAGGCGGATGGCGGTGGCCAGCCCCGCGGGCCCGCCGCCGACCACCACCACGTCGTACTCCATCGCTTCGCGCGGGCCATGGGTGGCAAGAATCTCTGCGGGCGTCATGGCCGGGCTCCGTCTGCTTGAGGGTTGTGCAAAGCGCGCGCGATTCTAAGAGGGGGGTCCGGCATGCCTTCTAGGGTGTCCGCTCCAGCACAGCGGTCGTGATGCAGTTCCGGAATGCAGCGCGTCAAACAAGGGGGCCGGGCCTTTTCTCGCCCGTAGAGGGGATACGGCGGCGCAACGCGCGGCGCACCATGGTTTCACCCAACACGGAAGGCGACATCATGAAGCGGACCCTGATCTCCCTGGCCTTGATCGCAGCAGCAGCGCAGGCGCAGGCCGGCGTCGTGCTGTACACCAACGAAGCGGCCTATCTGGCGGCCGTGGGCGCCACGCGCGCCTACACCGATTTCGCGGGCTCGCCCGGCGCCACCGTCAGCGGCGGCAGCTTCACGCCCGCCGTCACCTTCGGCAGCTGCAGCAACGCCGCCGACCCCGGCTCCTGCGGCAGCCAGGTCCTGCACAACAGCAATGCCATCACCGACCTGGGCGGCTCGGCCGCCAACAACGGCGTGGCCAGCCTGGCCTGGCGCTTCAACCTGCCCCAGGTGTTCGCCTTCGGCTTCCACTACATCAGCGGCGAGATCGACGCCATCAACCTGGTGGACACGGGCCTGAACCTGAGCACCATCGACACCAGCTCGGCATCGGGCTTCATCGGCCTGGTCAGCGATGTCGCGTTCTACGGCGGCATCGGCGTCAACGCGGTGTTCCCCGGCACCATCGGCAACGACCGCTACTTCATCGACGACTTCCGCATCAACGGCACCCAGGCCGTGCCCGAGCCGGGTGCGCTGGCGCTGGTGGGCCTGGCGCTGGCGGCGGCAGGCCTGGTCACGCGCCGCGCTGCCACAGCGCCGGTGTCGCAAGCCCCAGCAGCGTAAGGGCCAGCGAGCCCAGCACATGGGCGGCCACGGTGGCCGCCGCCCACCCGATGCGGCCCTGTTGAAGGGCCGCGACCACTTCGGCCGAGAAGGTGGAAAAGGTGGTGAGCCCGCCCAGGAAACCGGTGATGACGAAGAGGCGCCACTCGGGCGCGATGGCCGGCAGCTGCGCGAACAGCGCCACCGCCACACCGATGAAGTAGCCGCCCACCAGGTTGGCCACCAGCGTTCCCGGCGGCAGCACGGGGAACAGGTGGTTCAGCCCCACGCTCAGGCCCCAGCGTGAGAGCGCGCCCAGCGACGCACCCAGGCAGATGGCGATGACCGCAGACAGCATGGCCGATTATGGCCAGCCGCTGCGCGCTGCTAGGCCGGCAGCAGCCCGAGCGGGCGGCTCTCGCTGAACACGGGTTGCGACTCGTCGCCCAAGGCCGCCACGGCGCGCGAACGGCCCTGGCGCTTGGCCTCGTACAGCGCCTGGTCGGCGCGGCGCAGCGCGGCGTCGAGCGCTTCGCCGGCGCGCACCTGCACCAGGCCGAAGCTCAAGCTCAAGGTCGGCAGCTGGGCCAGTTCGGCCCGGCCCTGCACCTCGGCCACGATGCGCGCGGCCACGCCCATCGCGTCGTTGGTGCTGGCGCGGCGCAGCAGCAGCGCAAATTCGTCGCCGCCGTAGCGGCCGGCCACGTCCACCGCGCGCAGGTGCTCCTGCACGCTCACCGACACCAGGCACAGGGCGCGGTCGCCCGCGGCGTGGCCCAGGTGGTCGTTGATCTGCTTGAAGTGGTCGACGTCGAACAGCAGCACCACGGCGCTGCCGGGTTCGTCGTGCAGCAGCGCCTGCTGCGCCAGTTCGTTGAAGTGGCGGCGGTTGGGCACCTGGGTCAGCGCGTCGAGATTGGCCAGGTGGCGCAGGCGGCGGCGCGATTCGCGCAACTGGCGCTCGGTGCGGTCGCACACCAGCGTCAGCGCCACGAAGGCCAGCACGATGGCCGACAGCGCCGCCGCCAGCGCGCGCGCCGTGGCGGCCACCAGTGCGGGTGTGTCGCCGGATGGGGGCAGCGCCGGCAGCGTGCTGCTGTCGGCCATCAGCGCCGCCACGCCGGGGGCGAAGGCGGCCAGGGCCATGGTGGCGCCCAGGCCCTGCACCGGCGTGGCGTCACCATCGGCCGGGGCCATGAACAGCACCGCGGCGGCATAGAGATGCACCACGAGGCCGCAGCCGGCCAGCAACCAGGCGGCTTCGGCACCCAGCCACAGCGTGCCGCCGCTGCAGGCGGCCGAGGCGGCGACCAGCAGCCACAGGTCGGTCTGCACGCGGCCGGGCCAGGGCAGGCGGGCGTTGAAGCGGCGCAGGCCGATCAGCGTGACCAGCGGCCACTGCATCAGCAGCGGCGCCGCCAGCGCCGCGCCCCAGCGGCCGGGCGCCAGCGCGCTGAGCGCCGTGCCCAGCGTCGTGAGCCACAGCGCGGCCACCCACCAGGCCCAGCCTGCGTAACGCGGCCGGTGCAGGCCGAAGGCCGTCACCGAGCCCGCCGCCGCAGCCAGCGCGGCAGCGGCGAAGAGAGGGACCTCGGTGGCGCTGGGCATCGTGCCTTCATTGTCGGCAGCAAGCCACGATGCGGGTTCGCCCCGACGGGGGTGCATTGCAACGGGTTGCTACCGCCGCGTCATAGCTGTTCGGTACCATCGCGGGTTGGCGATTTGTTCGCAGGCAATTCCAGGAGAGGGCCGCATGGCGATGGACGTGGTGGACTACGAGATCAAGGGCGCCGAGATGCAGTTCGTCG
>CAYREA010000349.1:0-4290 GCA_964423075.1 uncultured Rubrivivax sp.
CGAACGTCTTCATCAGAAGGCAGTCCCGATCTGGAATTGGAAACGCTGGATTCTATCGTTGCGCAGGGCGCGCGTCGGCTTGCCCCAGCTGAGCTTCAAGGGGCCCACCGGCGATATCCACGAAAGGCCCAGGCCGGCCGAGGAACGAACGGTCTGCTGGGTGATCTTCTCGTCCTCGCCCCAGACGTTGCCGGCATCGGCAAAAGCGAAGATGCGCAGCGACTTGTCGTTGCCCGTGCCGGGCACCGGGAAGTAGAGCTCGGTGTTGACGTTGATGCGCTTGGAGCCGCCGATGTAGGCACCGGTGGGGTCGGGCACGCCCAGCGAGCCCTGCTCGAACGCGCGCACCGTGCCCAGGCCGCCGCCGTAGAAGTTCTTGAACACCGGGAAGGGCTTGCCGCGCAGGCCGCGGCCGATGCCGACCTCGGCGTTGATGCCCACCGACATGCGGAACGGCAGGCTCCAGTACTCCTGGTACTGCGCGTTGGTGCGCACGTAGGGCACGTCGCCGGCCAGCGTGTATTCGATGTTGATGCGCTGGTAGCGGCCGGCCGTGGGCGTGATGACGCTGTCGCGGGCGTCGCGCGCCCAGCCGATGGTGAGCGGGAAGGAATCGGTCTTCGCGCCATAGAGCACGCGGTAGTTCAGGTAGGACAGCGGGATGCCGCTGGAGGTACCGATCTCGGTGCGCTCGTAGCCGATGCCCATGAAGACCGTGTCGTACTCCGAGAACGGCACGCCGAAGCGGATGGATGCGCCCGGCGTCTTCAGGTCGTAGGTGTCGCCCAGGCTGTTGATGGGGCGGCTGGTGCGGTAGAACACGTCGATGGCGCGCGAGATGCCGTCCACCGTGAAGTAGGGGTCGACCGTGCTCAGCACCACGGTGCGGTTGTACTTGCTGGTGTTGAGTTCGATGCCCAGGTAATTGCCCGAGCCGAACACGTTCTCCTGCTTGATCGACGCGGTGAAGGTGAAGCGCTCGGCGCTGGAGTAGCCGGCGCCGATCAGCAGGTTGCCGGTGGGCTTCTCGGTGACGTTGACCACCAGGTCGACCTGGTCGGGCGCACCGGCCACCTCGTTGGTCTCGACCTCGACATCCTTGAAGAAGCCCAGGCGGTCGACCCGCTCCTTGGACAGCTTGATCAGGCCGCCGTCGTACCAGGCGCCCTCGAGCTGGCGGAACTCGCGCCGCACCACTTCGTCGCGCGTGCGCGTGTTGCCGGCGACGTCGATACGGCGCACATAGACACGGCGGCTTGGCTCGGCGGTGAACACCACCGCCACCTGGCCGTTGGCGCGGTCGACCTCGGGCCGTGATTCGACACGCGCGAAGGCGTAGCCGTACAGGCCGAAGAGGTCGCTGAAGCGTTTGGTGGTCTCGGTGACGGCGTCGCCGCGATAGGGCTGGCCCGGACGCATGGCCACGAAGGCGCGGAAGTCGTTCTCCTTGCCCAGGTAGTCACCTTCCAGCCGGATCGAGGTCACCGTGTAAGGCTGGCCTTCCTTGATCGAGATGGCCACCGAGATGGTCTGCTTGTCGGGCGAGATCGTGACCTGGGTCGACTCGATGTTGAATTCGAGGTAACCGCGGTTCACGTAGTAGGCGCGCAGCTTTTCCAGGTCGCTGTTGAGCTTGCTGCGGGCGTAGCGGTCGCTCTTGCTGTACCAGGTGAACCAGCCGGTGGGCGTTAGCTCGAACAGGTCGAGCAACGTCGATTCGCTGAAGACCGTGGCGCCGACGATGCGGATGTCCTTGATCTTGGCGGCGTCGCCTTCGGTCATCGTGAAGGTGACGCTGACGCGGTTGCGCTCCATCGGGGTGACTGTCGTCACCACCTCGGCGCCATAGAGGCTGCGGCTCAAGTACTGGCGCTTGATTTCCTGCTCGGCGCGGTCGATCAGCGCGCGGTCGAAGGGCAGGCCTTCGCCGATGCCGGCGTCCTTCAGGCTCTTGGTCAGCGGGTCCTTGTCGAACTCCTTCAGGCCGACGAAGGTGACGGTGGCAATGATCGAGCGCTCATCGACGATGATGATCGCGACCTCGCCCTCGATCTCGATGCGCACGTCCTTGAACAGGCCGGTGGCGAACAGCGCGCGCAGCGCGGCAGAGCCCTTGTCGTCGGTGTAGGTGTCGCCGATGCGGAAGGGCAGCGCCGCGAACACCGCACCGGGGTCGGTGCGCTGCAGGCCTTCGACACGGATGTCCTTCAGCACGAAGGGCGTCACGGCCCGGGCTTGCGGCGACGCGGCAGCAGCGATCAGCACAACGACGGCGGCCGCAGCCGGACGCAGCGACCCAAACGAGGAGACAGGGAACATGAAGCTCAGTAAAAGCCCAGCTGGCGGGCGACGTCGTTGAAGATGGCGACCGACATCATCATCAGCAGCACGACGATGCCACCGCGCTGCAGCCGGGCCAGCCATTGGTCAGAGACCGCACGGCCGGTAACGCCCTCGAAAATGTAAACCATCAGGTGCCCGCCATCGAGCAGGGGAAGCGGCAGTAGATTCAGCACACCCAGGCTCACGCTGACCAGCGCCAGGAAGTTGATGAACACGCTGCTGCCCTGGCGCGCCGACTGGCCAGCGCCTTCGGCGATGGTCAGCGGCCCGCTCAGGTTCTTCAAGGAGGCCTCTCCGATGAGCATGCGGCCCAGCATGTTCAGCGTCAGCGCCGAAATCTCGCCGGTGCGCACGAAGCCCAGGCGCAGGCCGTCGAGAAAGCCGTAGCGCACCTTCACCATGGCCACCGGCTGCCCGGGCGCCACGTCGATGCGGCCCACGGCGCGCCCCTTGTCCTGGAAGACGCGCGGCGTCACCACCAGGGGCAGGGTTTGCCCGGCACGTTCGACCACCCAGTCCTGCGCCACCGGCTGGCCGTCGCGCACCGCGGCCCGCACGCGCTCGTAGACGTGCTGCGCGTCCAGCACCGGGCGGCCGTCGATGCTGAGCACGCGGTCGCCGCGGCGCAAGCCGGCCTTGTCGCCGGGGCCGCCGGCCTGCACGTCGCGCAGCACCGGCTCGCTCATGGCCGAGCCGACGCCGATCTTGGCGGCGAGATTGGCGTCAATGTCGCGAGCCTCGATCTCGCGCAGGTCGATGGTCAGCGTGCGCGGGCCGCGGCCGTCGGCCGACGTCACCTGCAGTTGCAGCGTCTCGCGCGCCAGCGCGGCCTGCATCAGCTGCCAGCGCAGGTCGACGAGCGAGTGCACGTCCTGCCACTCCTGCCCCTCGGTGGCATAGGCACGCACCCAGTCGCCGGCCTTCAGCCCGGCGCGCTCGGCCGGGGTGGCGGCCACCGGCGGCCCGAGCAGGGCCTTGGGCTCATCCAGGCCGATCCAGTGCGACGCGGCGTACAGCAGCACCGCCAGCAGCAGGTTGGCCAGCGGGCCGGCCAGGATGATGGCGCTGCGCTGCCACAGCGACTTGCGGTTGAAGGCGCGGTGCAGGTCGGCGGGGCTGACGCCGTCTTCGCGCTCGTCCAGCATGCGCACATAGCCGCCCAGCGGCAGCGCACAGACCACGAACTCTGTGGAATCGGGCGTGGCCTGGCGGCGCCACAACACGCGCCCGAAGCCCACCGAGAAGCGCAGCACCTTCACGCCGCAGGCCACCGCCACGCGGTAGTGGCCGTACTCGTGCACGATGACGAGGATGCCCAGCGCCAAGGGGAAGGCCCACAGCGCTTCCAGCGTCCAGCTCATCGGGCGAGTCCCCGCATGACTTCGCCGGCAACGGCTCGCGCGCGCGTGTCCAGCGCGAGCAGGTCGTCCAGGCCGTGGTCAGGGTTCAGTCGGGGCTCCAGGCGCTCCAGGGTGTGGGCGTTGACCTTGTGAATCGCGGTGAAGGCGATGGTTCCGGCCAGGAAGGCGGCCACCGCCACTTCGTTGGCCGCATTGAGCACCGCGGTGCTGCCGGCCGGCCCACGCAGGGTTTCCCAGGCCAGCTGCAGGCCGGGGAAGCGCCGTGGATCGGCGGGCTCGAAAGACAGGGCCGGCTGCTGCGTGAAGTCGAGCCGCGAGGCGCCGGATTCGATGCGCTCGGGGAAGGACAGCCCGTAGGCGATGGGCACCTTCATGTCGGGCGTGCCCAGCTGGGCCAGCACGCTGCCGTCGCGGCACACCACCATCGAATGGATGATGCTCTGTGGATGAAGCACGACGCGGATGTTCTCCGGCGCCAGGTCGAACAGCCAGCGCGCCTCGATGACCTCGAGCGCCTTGTTCATCATCGTGGCCGAGTCGACCGAGATCTTGCGGCCCATCACCCAGTTCGGGTGCGCCACGGCCT
>CAYREA010000350.1:0-4285 GCA_964423075.1 uncultured Rubrivivax sp.
CCAGCTACCAGGCCATCCTGGCGCAGCCGCCGGGCACGGTGAACGGGCAGATCCGCCTCACCGAGCAGGGCGAGGTGATCGCGTCGAAATACGCCAACCCCGAGATCGGCCGCCGCAACCTCGAAACGCTGGTGGCCGCCACGCTGGAAGCCACGCTGCTGCACCCGACCAAGAGCGCGCCCAAGGCTTTCCTGGAAGCCGCCGCCGAGATCAGCGAGGCCAGCTTCCAGGCCTACCGCAAGCTGGTCTACGGCACGCCCGGCTTCACCGACTACTTCTTCGCCGCCACGCCCATCCGCGAGATCGCCGAGCTCAACATCGGCTCGCGCCCCGCCTCGCGCAAGGCCACGCGCGCCATCGAAGACCTGCGCGCCATCCCCTGGTCCTTCAGCTGGGGCCAGTGCCGCATGGCGCTGCCGGGCTGGTGCGGCTTCGGCAGCGCCATCGAGGCCTTCCTCAAAGCCGGCCCGCGCGAGGAAAGGGTGGAACTGCTGCAGCGCATGCACAAGCAGTGGCCCTTCTTCCGCACCCTGCTGTCCAACCTGGACATGGTGCTGGCCAAGAGCGACCTGCGCATCGCCGCGCGCTATGTCGAACTGGTGGAAGACAAGGCCGTGGCCAAGCGCATCTTCGGCCTGCTGAAGGCCGAATGGCAGCGCGCCAACGATGCGCTGTCGCTGATCACCGGCCAGGACCAGCGGCTGATGTCCAACGCCACGCTGGCGCGCAGCATCGCGCACCGCTTTCCGTATCTCGACCCGCTCAACCACCTGCAGGTGGAACTGATGCGGCGCTACCGCAACCGGCGTGAAGGGCAGGAAGGCATGGAGCGCGTGCAACGCGGCATCCACCTGTCGATCAACGGCATCGCCGCGGGCCTGCGCAACACCGGCTGATCCCCCGCATCCAGTTCCTGAGGCGCGGCGTATCAAGGCGCCAACCTGGCACGCACTCGGGCGGGCCGGGCTCAACCCTCAGGAGAGAGAAACATGCAGACCGCCACTCTGGCGCGCGCCGCGCTGGCCGCGCTCACCCTGGCCTGCGCGGCAGCGCAGGCCACCACCCTCGTCGGGCTGACCAGCAGCAACGAGATCGCCCGCATAGACCCCGCGAACATCGGCGCCGCCACGCGCACCGCCATCACGGGCCTGGCGGCCGGCGACCGCTTCGTCGGCATCGACCTGCGGCCGGCTGACAACCGCCTCTACGGCATCACGCTCAGCAACCAGCTCTACACGCTGGACGAAATGACGGGCGCCGCCACCTTCGTGGCCGCTCTGTCGGCACCCATCGTCAACGGCAGCCTGGGTTACGGCATCGACTTCAACCCGGTGGCCGACTTCAGCGGCGCCACCTCGCTGCGCTTCGTCAGCTCGGCCGGCCACAACTACGCCATCAACGCCAACACCGGCGTGGTGGGCAATGCAGCCAACATGATCGCCGGCGGCTACTCGGCCGTGTCGTACTCGAACTCGAACCCGCTGCCCGCCGGCGCCCCGCCTGCGACGGCCCTGTACTACATCGACAGCACGAACGACACGCTGTCGGTGGCCACCTCTGCCTTCAACACGCCGAGCATCGGCACCGTGGGCGCTCTGGGCATCGACGTGCTGCGTGCCAACGGCTTCGAGATCCTCGGCAACGGCCTGGCCTACGCGGCGCTGAACGTCGACGCCAGCAGCTCGCTCGCCACCGGCATCTACGGCATCGACCTCGGCAGCGGAGCCGCCACGCTGCTGGGCAGCTTCAACGGCACGCTGTCAGGGCTGACGCTGTCGGCCAGCGCCGTGCCCGAGCCGGGCACTTACGGCCTGATGGCAGCGGGCCTGCTGGTGATGGGTGCCGTGGCGCGGCGGCGCCGGGCACGCTGACGCTCTCAGGGGCGGCCCTGCTCCAGCGCCGCCCGCACCGCCCCCACCTGGCGCCGCGACACCGCCAGCCATTCGTCCAGCGGCGCCACGCGCACGGCCCAGCCCTCACTGGCGTCCGCGCCGGTTTCGTCATCGGTGCCGCGCAAGGCCAACTCGCGGATGGCACGTCGCGCCACCAGCGCGTTGCGGTGCACACGCAGGAAGTCGCCGCCCAGGGCGCCCACACGCTGCTCCAGTTCGGTGAGCGAATCGTCCAGCAGCACGCTGCGCGTGGCGGTGCGCAGCGTCACGTACTTCAGCTCGGCCTTCAGCACCAGCACCTCGCTCACCGGCAGGCGCAGCAGGCGGCCGCGGTCGCTGACCACCAGCACCGGGCCTTCCAGCGGCATCGGCTCGGTGACGGGCCGCAGGCGCTGGCGCACACGCTGCAGCGCGGCTGCCAGGCGGTCGGCGCGCACGGGCTTGGTGAGGTAGTCCACGGCCTCCAGCTCGAAGGCGTGCAACGCGTGTTCGGCATGCGCGGTGACGAAGATCACCGCCGGCGGCTGCGGCAGCGCCGGCAGCTGCGCCGCCAGCCGCAGCCCGGCCTGCGCCGACTGCGCGGCCGTGGCGCCGGGCATGCGGATGTCCAGCAGCACCACGTCGGCATCGGTGCGCTGCAGCAGGGCCCAGGCCTCGTCGGGGTTGCCTGCCTCGCCCATCACTTCGGCGTCCATGCCGGCGTTGTTCTCGATCAGGCTGCGCAGGCGCAGCCGGGCCAGCGGTTCGTCGTCGACGAGCAGGATGCGCAGCGTCATGGCGTCAGTCGATCAAAGGGGCAGCACGATGCGGGCGTGGAAGCGGCCCCCCTCGCGCCACACGTCGCATTGCGCGGCCACGTCGTGCAGCAGGCGCAGGCGCTCGCGCAGGTTGTGCAGGGCCATGCCGTGGCCGGGGCTGCCGGGTTCGTCGCCGACGGTGTTGCTCACCGTCACCACCACCTGGCCGCGCAGCACGGCGGTGCAGACGGTGACGACACCCCCCGCCGCCGCCGGCTCGATGCCGTGGCGCACCGCGTTTTCCACCAGCGGCTGCAGCACCAGTGGCGGGATGCGCGCGGCATTGGCACGCGGGTCGACATCCCAGTGCACGGCCAGGCGCGCGCCGAAGCGGATGGTCTCGATGTCGAGGTAACGCCGCGCCAGTTCCACCTCTTCTTCCAGCGACACCGAGGCGCCGGCTTCGGCCAGCGCCACGCGGAACAGTTCGGACAGGTCTTCCAGCACGCGCTCGGCCTTCTCGGGGTCGGCCCGCACCAGGGCCAGCGCGGTGTTGAGCGCGTTGAAAAGAAAGTGCGGGCGGATGCGCGACTGCAGTTCCGCCAGCCGCGCCGCCGCGTTGGCCGGCTGCCAGATGCGCGCGCGCAGGTCCAGCCAGGCCCACAACCAGCCGGCGAAACCCGCGCCGGCCAGTGCCAGGCCGGCCAGGCGCAGGCCGCTTGCGGTGTCGGCACCGGCCAGCCCGGCCCAGGCCAGCGGCCACCAGGCCAGCAGCGCGGCCCCGGCCCCCAGGCCCAGCACGATCAGCGCCCGGCCGGCAGTGGGCACGGCGCGCAAGGGGCGCTTGAGCGCACACACCACCACCAGCCACAGCAGCGTGGCCGCCAGGCCGCCAAAAGCCAAAGCGCCCTGGCGCGCCGCCCAGTCGGCCGTGGACCCCGCACCGGCCAGCGCCACCACCGCCAGCACCGCCTGCACCAGCACCACGGCGCGCAGCGCCAGCGCCGGATGGCACACGTCGAAAGCAGCCGTGGCCCGGGCCTGCAGCCGCGCACGCTCTTCGGCCAGCGGGTCGAAGCGCGTCAGCAAATCGGCCGAGGGCGCCGCGCGCAGCGGCGCCGTGTGCGGCCACAGGCTGGCCGCCGCGTGGCCGGGGGCCGCGGTGTCGGGCTCGGTGGAGGTGGTGTTCGGCATGCAGGTGGGCAGGCGGCCCGGATAATACGGACTCCCCCTTCCCCGGCGGCCGCTCGCGGCGCATCTGCATGTCACAAGACCGTTCCAGCGACCCCCTGGCCAACAAGCACCAG
This sequence comes from uncultured Rubrivivax sp., assembly GCA_964423075.1. Classification (GTDB taxonomy): domain Bacteria; phylum Pseudomonadota; class Gammaproteobacteria; order Burkholderiales; family Burkholderiaceae_C; genus Rubrivivax. Next base: position 3,937 of record CAYREA010000350.1, read on the forward strand.
GCCTGGTCGGCCCTGTTCAGCGAACCGATGAGCGAACTGGTGCAGCGCTACACCGCCAGCGTCGGCTTCGACCAGCGCCTGTGGCGCGCCGACATACAGGGCAGCCTGGCGCACGCCGAGATGCTGGCGGCGCAGAAGATCATCGGCGCGCAGGACCTGGCCGACATCCAGCGTGGCCTGGCGCAGATCAGCGCCGACATCGAAGCCGGCCGCTTCGAATGGAAGCTGGCGCTGGAAGACGTGCACCTCAACATCGAGGCCAGGCTCACGGCCCTGGTGGGTGACGCCGGCAAACGCCTGCACACCGGCCGCAGCCGCAACGACCAGGTGGCCACCGACGTGCGCCTGT
>CAYREA010000351.1:0-4242 GCA_964423075.1 uncultured Rubrivivax sp.
TGCCGCCGAACTGGCCGATGAGCACGTGGCTCTCGTCCATGAACATCAGCGCGTCGCGCGCCAGGTAGTCCACCAGCGTCGGCGGCGGTTCACCCGGCTGCGCGCCGGAGAGATGGCGCGTGTAGTTCTCGATGCCCTTGCAGTGGCCCACCTCCTGCAGCATCTCCAGGTCGAAGCGCGTGCGCTGCTCCAGGCGCTGGGCTTCCACCAGCTTGCCGCTCTTGACCAGCTCGTCCAGCCGAGTGCGCAGCTCTTCCTTGATGGTGGCGATGGCATCCACCACGCGTTCACGCGGCGTGACGTAGTGGCTGCTGGGGTAGACGGTGAAACGCGGGATCTTCTGCCGCACCCGGCCCGTCAACGGATCGAGCAGCTGCAGGGTCTCGACCTCGTCGTCGAAGAGCTCGATGCGCAGGGCCAGCTCGCTGTGTTCGGCCGGGAACACATCGATGGTGTCGCCGCGCACGCGGAAGCTGCCGCGCGAGAAGTCGATCTCGTTGCGCTTGTACTGCATGCGGATGAGCTGCGCGATCACGTCGCGCTGGCTCATCTTGTCGTGCACGCGCAGCGTCATCACCATCTGGTGGTAGTCAGCCGGGTTGCCGATGCCGTAGATCGCGCTGACGCTGGCCACGATGATCACGTCGCGCCGTTCCAGCAGGCTCTTGGTGGCGCTCAGGCGCATCTGCTCGATGTGCTCGTTGATCGCGCTGTCCTTCTCGATGAACAGGTCGCGCTGCGGCACGTAGGCTTCGGGCTGGTAATAGTCGTAGTAGCTGACGAAGTACTCGACGGCATTCTTCGGAAAGAAGTCCCGGAACTCGCTGTACAGCTGCGCCGCCAGCGTCTTGTTGGGCGCGAAGACGATGGCCGGCCGGCCCAGGCGCGCGATGACGTTGGCCATCGTGAAGGTCTTGCCCGAGCCGGTGACGCCCAAGAGCGTCTGGTAGGCCAGGCCGTCGTTGATGCCCTCGGTGAGCAGCGAGATGGCCGTGGGCTGGTCACCCGCCGGCGCGAACTGCTGGAACAGCTGGAAGGGTGAGTCGGGGAAGGTGACGAACTCGCCGCTGCGGGCGGGGGCTTCGTCGTCGGCTACGGCTTCGGCCAAGGCGGTCATGGGGATTCCCCGGGGGTGGGCCTCTAGAATTGGGGTTCGGCCGGGGGTCTTTCAACCGCGGCCGGACAACCACCGAGAGTAGCGCAGTGCGCAAGCCCGGGCGACGCCACGGGCCGCGGCTGCTGACACCACGCCTTCAGGAACCACCCCATGTCTGCCTCCCTGTTTGCCGCCGTCGAGATGGCGCCGCGCGATCCGATCCTCGGCCTCAACGAACAGTTCAACGCGGACCCGAACCCGGCCAAGGTGAACCTGGGCGTCGGCGTGTACTTCAACGACGAAGGCAAGCTGCCCGTGCTGCGCTGCGTGGCCGAGGCCGAACGGCAGCTGCTGGAATCGCCCAAGGCCAAGAACTACCTGCCCATCGACGGCATCGCGGCCTACGACAAGGCCGTGCAGGGCCTGGTCTTCGGTGCCGACAGCGAAGCCGTGACGGCCGGCCGCATCGCCACCGTGCAGGCCCTCGGCGGCACCGGCGGCCTGAAGCTGGGCGCCGACTTCCTCAAGCGCCTGCGCCCCGGCGCGAAGGTGCTGATCAGCGACCCGAGCTGGGAGAACCACCGCGCGCTGTTCGCCAACGCCGGCTTCGAGGTGGCGGCCTACCCGTACTACGACGCGGCCACCCGCGGCATCCGCTTCGAGGCCCTGCTCGACACGCTGCGCAGCGCGGCGCCGGGCACGGTGGTGGTGCTGCATGCCTGCTGCCACAACCCGACGGGCTGCGACCTGACGGCCCGGCAGTGGGAGCAGGTGGCGGCCGTCTGCGCCGCAGCCGAACTGGTGCCCTTCCTCGACATGGCCTACCAGGGCTTCGGCCACGGCATCGCCGAAGACGGTGCGGCCGTGCAGTGTTTCTTGCTGATGGGCCAGCAGTTCTTCGTCTCCACCTCGTTCAGCAAGAGCTTCTCGCTCTACGGCGAGCGCGTGGGCGCACTCAGCGTGGTGTGCGGCAGCACCGACGAAGCGGCGCGTGTGCTGTCGCAGCTGAAGATCGTCATCCGCACCAACTACAGCAACCCGCCGACCTTTGGCGCCCAGGTGGTGGCCACGGTGCTCACCACACCGGCGCTGCGGGTGATGTGGGAAGAAGAGCTGGCCGGCATGCGCGAGCGCATCCAGGGCATGCGCCACGAGCTGGTGGCCAAGCTCAAGGCGGCGGGCGTGAAGGGCGAGCTGGGCTACATCACGCAGCAGATGGGCATGTTCAGCTATTCGGGGCTGGCCAAGGAACAGATGCAGCGCCTGCGCAGCGAGTTCGGCGTGTACGGCGTGGACTCGGGCCGCATCTGCGTGGCCGCCATCAACAGCCGCAACATCGACGCCGTGGTGGCCGCGCTGGCCCAGGTGATGCAAGCCTGATGTCAGACTTGTCGCCTGCGCGACAGCGCGGGCGATATCGCCGGTTCGAACCGGTGTTATTGCGCTATCGACTTGCGCTTCGACAAGGCACGATGGGGGTGCGCCCGCCGATTTTGCTGCACTGCAGCATGATTCGGGATACAGTGCGTCACGAACGCCGCGCCGGCTGCGACACCCGCACCGGACCAGCGCGTCACCTGCCTTGGAGACAGACCCGATGCTGTACCACCTGTACGAAACCCAGCGCGCGCTGATGGCCCCGTTCTCGGAGTTCGCCAGCGCATCGGCCAAGCTGTACAACCATCCGTTGTCGCCGTTCACGCACACGCCGCTGGCGCAGCGCGTCTCGGCCGGCTTCGACCTGCTGCACCGGCTGGCCAAGGAATACGAGAAGCCGCCGTTCAAGATCACCGCGGCCACGGTCGGCGGGATCGATGTGGCGGTGCAAGAGCAGGTGGCGGTGAGCAAGCCCTTCTGCCGCCTGCTGCGCTTCAAGCGCTTCACCGACAACCCCCAGGCGCTGGACACCATGAAGGCCCAGCCCACGGTGCTGGTGGTGGCGCCGCTGTCGGGCCACCACTCGACGCTGCTGCGCGACACGGTGAAAAGCCTGCTGCACGACCACAAGGTCTACATCACCGACTGGACCGACGCGCGCATGGTGCCGGAATCGGTGGGCCCCTTCCACCTGGACGACTACGTCGAGTACATCGAGGACTTCATCCGCCACATCGGCGAAGGCGTGCACGTGATCAGTGTGTGTCAGCCCACGGTGCCGGTGCTGGCCGCGGTCTCGCTGCTGGCCAGCCGCGGCGAGACCGTGCCTCGCACGATGACGATGATGGGCGGCCCCATCGACGCCCGCAGGAGCCCCACCGCCGTCAACAACCTGGCGATGAACAAGAGCTACAGCTGGTTCGAGAACAACGTGATCTTCCGCGTGCCGCAGAACTTCCCCGGCGCCGGGCGTGCCGTCTACCCGGGCTTCCTGCAGCACACCGGCTTCGTGGCGATGAACCCCGACCGCCACCTCAGCAGCCACTACGACTACTTCCAGGACCTGATCAAGGGCGACGACGACAGCGTCGATTCGCACCGCGAGTTCTACGACGAGTACAACGCCGTGCTGGACATGCCGGCCGAGTATTACCTGGACACCATCAAGACCGTGTTCCAGGACTTCGCGCTCGTCAACGGCACCTGGCACGTGAAGGGTGAGCTGGTGCGGCCGCAGGACATCACCGGCGCCGCGCTGCTCACCATCGAAGGCGAGCTCGACGACATCTCCGGCGCCGGCCAGACCAAGGCCGCACACGAGCTGTGCTCGGGCATCCCCAAGGCGCGCCAGTTCCACTACGACGTGGAAGGCGCCGGCCACTACGGCATCTTCTCGGGCCGCCGTTGGCGCGAGAAGGTCTACCCGCAGGTGCGCGACTTCATCGCGCGCTACGACAAGGAGGCCCAAGCCAAAGCCTCCAAGCCGGCAGCGAAAAAGGCCCGCGCCCGATAATCGGGCGGTGACCCTCGCCGACCGCATCGACGCCGCACTGCCCCAGACGCAGTGCACCCGCTGCGGCTTTCCCGATTGCCGCCGCTACGCCGAGGCCATCGCCGGCGGCGAGGCGGACATCAACCGTTGCCCACCCGGCGGCGCCGAAGGCATCGTGCGGCTGGCACACATCACGCGCCAGCCCGTGCTCCCCTTGGATGCGACACGCGGCCACGAAGGCCCGCGCGCGCTGGCCGTCATCGACGAGACCTGGTGC
>CAYREA010000352.1:0-4182 GCA_964423075.1 uncultured Rubrivivax sp.
GCATCGGCGTGGTCGGCTGGGGCGTGGGCGGCATCGAGGCCGAGGCCGGCATGCTGGGCCAGCCCGTCTACTTCCTGACGCCTGACGTGGTGGGCTTCGAGCTCACGGGCCAACTGCGCGAAGGCGTGACCGCCACCGACCTGGTGCTCACCGTCACCGAGATGCTGCGCAAGGAAAAGGTGGTGGGCAAGTTCGTCGAGTTCTGCGGCCCGGGCACGCGCACCCTGAGCCTGCCCGACCGCGCCACCATCGCCAACATGGCGCCCGAATACGGCGCCACGATGGGCTTCTTCCCGGTGGACGAGAAGACCATCGCGTACTTTTCCGGCACCGGACGCAAGAAGGGCGAGATCGAGGCCTTCGAGGCCTACTTCAGGGCACAGAAGATGTTCGGCGTGCCCAACGCCACCGACATCGAGTTCAGCCAGCTCGTGAAGCTGGACCTGTCCACCGTCGCACCCAGCCTCAGCGGCCCCAAGCGCCCGCAGGACCGCATCGAACTCGGCCAGGTGAAGACGAAGTTCGGCCAGCTGTTTTCGGCCAGCCCCGCCGACAACGGCTTCAACCAGCCGGCCGAGAAGCTGAACCAGTCGTTCAAGGCCAGCACCGGCACCACGCTGCACAACGGCGACGTGCTGATCGCCGCCATCACCAGCTGCACCAACACCAGCAACCCTGGCGTGCTGCTGGCCGCCGGCCTCTTGGCCAAGAAGGCGGTGGAAGCGGGCCTGAAGGTCGACAAGCACATCAAGACCTCGCTGGCCCCCGGCTCGCGCATCGTCACCGAATACCTGGAAAAGGCCGGCCTGCTGCCCTACCTGGAAAAGCTCGGCTTCAACGTCGCCGCCTACGGCTGCACCACCTGCATCGGCAACGCGGGTGACCTCACGCCCGAGATCAACGAGACCATCACGGCCAACGGCCTGGTGGCCGCGGCGGTGCTGTCGGGCAACCGCAATTTCGAGGCGCGCATCCACCCGAATCTGAAGGCCAACTTCCTGGCCAGCCCGCCGCTGGTGGTGGCCTATGCGATTGCCGGCACGGTGCAGCGCGACCTGATGACCGAGCCCGTCGGCCAGGGCAAAGGGGGCAAGGACATCTACCTCGGCGACATCTGGCCCAGCAGCGACGAGATCTATGCGCTGATGAAATACGCAATGAACGGCAAGGCCTTCCGCAAGAACTACGACAAGGTCAAGACCGAGCCCGGCAAGCTGTGGAAGAAGATCGGCAGCAGCAAGGGGCAGGTCTACACCTGGCCCGAGAGCACCTACATCGCCGAGCCGCCCTTCTTCGCCGGCTTCACGATGGAACCGGCGGTGACGGAAACCGGCGTCAAGGGCGCGCGCGTGATGGCGCTCTTCGGCGACAGCATCACCACCGACCACATCAGCCCTGCCGGCAGCTTCAAGGAGGGCACACCCGCCGGCCAGTACCTGCTCTCGCGCGGCGTGCTGAAGGCCGACTTCAACAGCTACGGCGCCCGCCGCGGCCACCACGAGGTGATGATGCGCGGCACCTTCGCCAACGTGCGCGTGAAGAACCTGATGATCCCGCCGCAGGCCGACGGCAGCCGCGTCGAAGGCGGTTTCACGCTCTACCAGCCGGGCGGGGAACAGCTGCCGATCTACGACGCGGCGATGAAGTACATCGCCGCCGGCACGCCCACCGTGATTTTCGCGGGTGAAGAGTACGGCACCGGCTCCAGCCGCGACTGGGCCGCCAAGGGCACCGCGCTCTTGGGCATCAAGGCCGTGGTGGCGCGCAGCTTCGAGCGCATCCACCGCAGCAACCTCATCGGCATGGGCGTGCTGCCGCTGCAGTTCAAGCCGGGTGTGTCCTGGGAGACGCTGGGCCTGAAGGGCGACGAGACGGTGGACGTGGTGCTGGCCGCCGAAGTGAAGCCGCTGTCGGACGCCACGCTCGTCATCACCAGCAGCAGCGGCTCACGGCGCGAGCTGCCGGTGGTGCTGCGCATCGACACCGCCATCGAGGTGGACTACTACCGCCACGGCGGCATCCTGCCCTTCGTGCTGCGCCAGCTGCTGGCCTGAATCAGGCCTTCGCCGCGTCGTCGTGCTGCCAGGGCGGCAGCTCGGCGCCGCAGTCGCGGCAGTAGCGCGCATGCGGGGCATGCCCCTCGCTCAGGCATTCGTGGCAGGTGCGCGTGGTGGGCTCGCGCATCATGCGCTGCGCGGTGAACTCGGCGCTGACGATGCCGGTGGGCACGGCCAGCGTGCCCCAGCCCAGCAGCATCATCAGCGAGGCGATCAGGCGCCCCAGGTCGGTCTTGGGCGTGATGTCGCCGAAGCCCACGGTGGTCATGGTCGTGATGGCCCAGTACACACCCACCGGGATGCTGGTGAAACCGTTGGCCGGGCCTTCCACCACGTACATCAGCGTGCCCATCACCAGCACCACCATCAGCACGAAGGTCAGGAAGACGAGGATCTTGCGCCGCGCCGCCACGATGGCGCCGGTGAGCGCGCCGAACTCGGCCACGTAGGCCGCCAGCTTGAGGATGCGGAAGAGGCGCAGCAAGCGCAGCACGCGCACGTCCACCAGCGCGTGCAGCCCGGGCACCAGGATCGCCAGGTAGGTGGGCAGCACCGCCAGCAGGTCGATCACGCCGTAGAAGCTGCGCACGTAGCGCCAGGGGTGGCGCACACAGGCCAGCCGCGCCAGGTATTCGGCGGTGAAGAGCGCCGTGAACACCCACTCCAGCACCGCCAGCACGGGGCCGTAGCGCGCCTGCAGTGGCGCCACGCTGTCGACCACCACCACTGCCACGCTGGACAGGATGAGGCCGATCAGCACCAGGTCGAACAGGCGCCCGGCGCGCGTGTCGGCCTCGAAGATGATGGTGTACAGGCGCAGGCGCCAGCCGGCGTCGGGGCGGCCGAAGACGGCGCCGGCGGCGGGGATGGTCGATTTGTGCATCCGGCCATGCTAGGCCACGCCGCCCGCACCCCGCCGGGCGGCGGGGGCTCAAGTCTGCAGCCGGCCGGTCGAAAGCAGGGTGTCGTACCGAAAGCCATGTCCGCCGCCCTGCCCCCTGATGTCGTGTTCGATCCGGCCGCAGAACGCGCCGGCATCGCCACGACCCTGTTGCGCAGCGCCGGCCGCCTGATCATGGGGCGCGACGAACGCAGCATCGTCGCCGCCGTCTGCCGCACGCTGACGCAGGCCACCCCGCACATCCCGGTGGCCTGGACCTGGTTCGGGCCGGTGGACACCGAATACATCGTGCCGGACATCTGCGCCGGCCGCGCCGCCGACTACGCGCGCACGCTGGTCATTCGCCGCACGCTGCACAAACCGCGCGACCCCTGCCCGATCTCGCTGCCCGAGCTGGCGCCCGACCCGTTCCAGGTGCCGCCCGCCGCGCTGTACGGGCCCTGGCGGCAGGCGGCCGAACGGCATGGCATCCGCCACGCGCTGGCCTTGCCGCTGCCTTCGGGCCTGGCCGGCAATGGCGGCCTCTTCGTGATCTATGCCGACCGGCCCGACTACTTCGGCGCGGTGGGCGTCACGCTCTTCGAGGCCCTGGCCGAGGTGCTGGGCTCGGTGCTGACGCTGGCAGCCGAGCGCAAGGAACTGGAGCAGGCCACCTACCACGACGAGTTGACGGGCCTGCTGAACCGCCAGGCGCAGCCGCTGGTGGAACGCCGCCTGCGCCGCGACGCCGAACTCAGCGCCAAGACCAGCGTGCTGCTGCTGGACCTGGACCACTTCCAGCACATCAACCATCAGCGCGGCCCCGACGCCGGCGACCAGGCGCTGCGCGCCGTTGCCAAGACCCTGCGCCGTTCGCTGCGCCGCGGCGAGGAAGCCCTGCGCTGGGGCGGTGGTGACTTCCTGGTGCTGCTGCCGGGTGCGCCACGCGCCGACGCCCTGCGCGTGGCCGAGAAGCTGCGCCGGGCCGTGATGGACGCCTGCGCGTCCATCGGCCTGACCTGCTCGGTGGGCGTGGCCGAACTGGTGCCGCATGAAACACTGCTCGATGGCGTCACGCGCGCCGGTGCGGCCCTGGTGGCCGCCAAGGAAGCGGGGCGCAACCGCGTGGCTGCGGCCTGAAGGCGTGCTCGACGGCGGCTCAGCGCCCGCGCAGGAAAAGGCCGTCCAGTTCCTTCATCGTCACCTGGCGCCAGGTGGGGCGGCCGTGGTTGCAGGTGTCGGCGC